>NZ_CP061725.1:1554528-1865434 GCF_014764405.1 Micromonospora craniellae
CATCGGACCGCTGGTCGTGCCCGCAGTGAACCTGGCGGAGCTCGCGCACGAACCGAACGTCAACATGGTCACCTGCGGGGGCCAGGCCACCATTCCGATCGTGGCGGCCGTCAGCGCGGTCAGCCGCGTCCACTACGCGGAAATCGTGGCCTCCATCGCCTCCCGGTCCGCCGGGCCCGGCACCAGGGCGAACATCGACGAGTTCACGAAAACGACGAGCCGTGCGATCGAGACGGTGGGCAATGCCCGCAGGGGCAAGGCCATCATCATCCTCAACCCCGCCGAACCCCCGATGATCATGAGGGACACCGTCTACTGCGTCACTGGTGGCGGGTACGCCGAGGAGATCCGGCGGTCCGTCGCGGAGATGGCGCAGCGGGTCAGGGAGTACGTGCCGGGCTACTCGATCAAGCAGGAGATTCAGGTGCGGCGACTCGCCTGCGGCGACCCGCTGCGCTCGCTCGCCGGGGACCAGGCCGACGGCGACCTCGACCTCGTCACCGTGTTCCTGGAGGTAGCCGGCGCCGGCGACTACCTGCCTGCCTACGCCGGCAACCTCGACATCATGACCTCGGCTGCGGTGCGTGTCGGGGAGTTGCTGGCCAGTCGGCAGCCGCTCACGACGTGGAAGGCAAGCTCATGACCGGCAGCAACCTCTACATCCAGGATGTCACCCTCCGCGATGGCATGCATGCTGTCCGCCACCAATACACCCTGGACCAGGTTCGCACCATCGCCGCCACGCTGGACAACGCGGGCGTGGACGCAATCGAGATCAGCCACGGCGACGGCCTCTCCGGCAGCAGCGTCAACTATGGGCCAGGTGCCCACACCGACCTGGACTGGATCACGGCCGTGGCCGAGACCGTCCAGCGGGCGAAGGTCACCGTGCTACTCATACCGGGCATCGGGACGATCGACGACCTTGTCGACGCCTGGCACGCCGGAGCGCGCTCGGTCCGCATCGCCACGCACTGCACCGAGGCCGACATCGCCATCCAGCATATCGAGGCAGCCCGGTCGATCGGGTACGACGTCGCGGGCTTCCTCATGATGTCCCACATGTCGGACCCGTCGTCGCTCGCCACACAGGCGCGCATCGTGGAAGCGGCCGGCGCCCACTGCGTCTACATCACCGACTCCGGCGGCCATCTCCTGATGCGGGACGTGCGCGAACGGGTAGACGCCTACCGTTCCGCCCTGTCCGAGCAGACCGAAATCGGCATCCACGCTCACCACAACCTGACACTCGCGGTGGCGAACACCATGACCGCGGTCGAGGCGGGCGTGACCCGGGTGGACGCTTCGCTGGCAGGCCAGGGCGCCGGAGCCGGCAACTGCCCGATCGAGGCGTTCATAGCGGTGGCGAACCTCTCCGGCTGGCAACACGGCTGCCACCTCGACGCACTGATGGACGCCGCCGACGATCTCGTACGGCCCCTGCAGGACCGGCCGGTGCGCGTCGACCGCGAGACACTCGCCCTCGGGTACGCCGGCGCCTACTCCAGCTTCCTGCGGCACGCCGAGAACGCCTCGGTCCGCTACGGCGTCGAGACGCGGCGGCTGTTGGTCGAGGCCGGCCGCCGCAAGCTGGTCGGCGGCCAGGAGGACATGATCGTCGACATCGCCCTCGAACTGCTCAAGGAGTCACCGGAGCAAGCCGCGTGACCACGTGCGGGCCGACAATCGACAGCCACCCGCACCACCGGAAGGAGGAGGAATGAGCACCATCGTCGCGGGCGTGGCCGCGTCGCACAGCACGTTGATGAACACCCACTGGTCCGAGGTCGACCACCTCGACTCGGCCCATCGCTTCCGCGACGGCCTGGAGACGGCCCGTGCCTACGTGGCCGAGCAGGCTCCCGACACGATCGTGGTCATCGGCTCCAACCACTTCCGTGGCCTGTTCCTCGACCTCATGCCCACCATCACCGTCGGCGTCGCAGAGGTGCTCGGTGCCGGCGAGGCACAGACACCCGAGGGCGCTCTGCCGGTCGACCAGGACCTTGCCAAGAAGCTGGTCGACGGGCTGGTCGGCGACCACTTCGATCCGGCCCTGTCGCTCCGGCTCACGGTCGACCACGGTGTCACCCACAGCCTGCAACATCTGGTCCCGGGCCTCGACATCCCGATCGTGCCAGTCGTGGTGAACATGTTCACGCCGCCACTCATGCCGCTGCCCCGTGCCCACGCGCTGGGCACGTCCATCGCGTCCGCGATCGCCGCCGACGGCGCCGACAAGCGGGTACTCGTGCTCGCCTCCGGCGGCCTGTCCCACCGGCTGCCCTGGCCAGACTGGTCCCAGACGCTCTCCGACGACGACCGGTTCCTCGTCGAGGCGTGGCTCAACGGCCGGCACCAGTGGAAGGAGTACGAGGTCCGGCGGCGCCAGATCATTCGGGCCGCGACGCCCGACGTCAACGCCGACTTCGACCGCGACTTCCTCGCCCAACTCGAGTCCGGAGACCTCAGCCGGACGCTCGCCCTGAACAACGACGAACTCGAGGACGTCGCCGGCAACGGCGCCCAGGAGATCCGCTCATGGATCGCGATGACGGCGGCCGTCGGCCCGGGGCGCGGCCGGACCCTGGCCTACGAGCCGATTGACGAGTGGCTCACCGGAATGGGTGTCGCCCTCTTCGAGCCGGTTTCGTCTCCCGCAGCACCGAAAGGAAAAGCATGACTATCTGGACTGAACTGGCGAACGTGGAGTTCTCCCTCGGTTACGTCGACGCGGGCGGGCTCAGGACCCGTACGCTGCGGGCCGGTCGGGGCGAGCCCGTGGTGATGCTGCACGGCACGAGCGGACACCTCGAGGCATTCGTCCGCAACATCGCCGTCCTGGCCGACCACGTGGAATGCCACGCGATCGACATGATGGGGCACGGCTACACCGACAGCCCGGGCCAGCCGTACCGCATCCCGGGGTACGTGCGGCACGTGCTCGACTACCTCGACGCGGTGGGAATCGAGCGCGCCCATTTCATCGGTGAGTCCCTCGGTGGTTGGGTTTCCGGCCGCCTGGCCGCCGACCACCCCGAGCGGGTGCTGAGCGTGACGCTGGTCGCCCCCGGTGGCACCGTGGCCAATCCGGCGGTGATGGACCGGATCAAGACCAGCACCAGGAGGGCCGTGCTCAGCGACGACATCGAGTTGACCCGCAAGCGCCTGCACCTGTTGATGCACGACCCCGGCAACGCCACCGAAGAGCTGGTCGAGGTCCGGCATGCGATCTACCACCGGCCCGAGTTCATGGCGAACCTCGACCACCTGCTCTGCCTTCAGGAGATGAACAACCGCCGCGAGGATCTCCTCAACACCGAGCAGATGGCCCGGATTTCGGCGCCCACCCGCATCGTCTGGGGTGCGGAGAACCCGTTCGGTGACATCCCGGAGGCCAACGCCATGCACGCGGCCATTCCCGGCTCGGCCCTGACGATCTACCCGCAGTGCGGACACTGGCCCCAGCACGAGCACGCGGAGCGGTTCAACAAGGAGACGCTGGAGTTCCTGGCGGGGGTACCGCGGTGACCGCTGGCGTCTCCGTCGGCATCCGCGTGCCGCCGTGCCGGCCGGCAACCGAGGTGGCCGACTTCGCCGCCGAGGTGGAGCGGCTCGGCTTCGACACCCTCTACGTGCCGGACTCCCAGTTGCTGTGGCGCGACGGCTATCTCAGCCTGCTCGCTACGGCGCTGCGGACCTCGCGCATCGGTCTCGGCACCGCCGTGACAAACGTGGTCACGCGCCATCCCAGCGTGGTCGCCTCGGCGGCGCGGACCGTCGCCGAGGCCGCAGAGGGCCGGTTCCGGCTTGGGCTCGGCGTGGGCAACAGCTCCGTCGAGCCGGTGGGGCTGAGCCCGAGCAAGCAGGCGGAGCTACGGGCCGGCATCGACACGATCAGGGGACTGCTCGCCGGTGCGGAGGCCTCTTTCAACGGGGTGTCCGGGCGGCTCCGCGATCCCTTCCCCGGAATCCCGATCAACGTCGCCGCCAGCGGGCCCCGCAATCTCCAGTTCGCCGGCGAGGTCAGCGACGGTGTGATCCTGCTCAGCGGTGTCGCGCCCGTGCTGCTCGAACGCAGCGTGCATCTGGTGCGCCAGGGTGCCGAGACGGCCGGACGGAACCCGGACGACGTGCAGATCATCGTCGCGGCCCACGCCATGGTCACCGACGACCTGGAACGAGACGCCCGGATTCTCAAGCCCGTCTGTGCCGGCATCGCGCAGAAGGGCGGACGGGCGGCGCTGGCCACCGCCGGCATCGACATCGAGGTACCGGCCCAGGTGCCCGGCGTCTACCCCGACCTCATCCACGCCGAGGACTGGGAACTCGCGGTGGACCGATGCGCGGAGTGGGTGAGCGACGAAGACGCGGTGGCGTTCGCACAGACCTTCTGCCTCTTCGGCACCGCCGAGGAGATCGTCACGAAGATCGAGGCCGCCAACCGGCTCGGCGCCACCGCCATCTTCCTCCAGCACGTGGGCTCCTACGATTTTCCCGAACAGCTGGCCTCGGACGTGGCCACGCAGGTCCTTCCCCGGCTCGCCGACCGTGCAGACTGATCACGGCGTCAGGGACGAGCCTGCACCCCTCCTCCGCCACGGTCCCCGCCGTGCGGGGATGACGGCCTCGTGGACGTTGTTGGACGGCCCGGCGTCCCGCGCCTTCGGATCCGACCCCACCTTCTTTCGCGAGGCGCGGGCGGTCTGGGACGGGCCGGCGCCGACGGTGCGGTTGGTCGCGGATCGAGACGGTCCCTTCACCTGGGACAGCCGGGTGTCCTGCAGGACCGCGACCGGAGAGGTGGTCGCGGTGACCGGCACGCCGAACGTGAATGGCGACCCAGAACGCCTCCACCAGAAGTTCCGCACCAACGCCGCCGCCGGCGGCCTGTCGGCGAGCACGGCGGCGGCGCTACTCGAGACGATGTCGCGGCTGTCCGAGATCGACGACGTCGCCACGCTCGTGCCTTTCGACGCGCGAGAGATCTGATCGATCCCCTGCAGGAGCAACCGCTACCGCAGGGCACCGGCGTCCGGCAACCCGCAGATGTCGAGCGCGGTACGGATGACATGACGGGTGAGGCGCTGCATCTCCCTGATGTCCACGACGTTCATGCCGGCGGGAAAGTCGAGCGGCAGGGGCGCGTCGGGGCCGATCCGGTCCATTCCGATCCGCGCCGTCGGCACTCCCCTGCCCCGCAGGATGTTCGCGTCGGTCGCACCGCTGTTGTGCAGGATCGGCTCGTGTGGCTGCCCTGTGGCGCGCTCCCATGCCTCGACGGCGGCCCGCACGACACGGTCGGCCGGATCGGTCCGGGTGCCAGGTATCGAGAGCATCATCTCCCATGACACCTCCAGGTCGGGGTGGGTGTCCCGGATCCGGTCGATGGCGGCGGCAAACTCGCGGCGGATCGCGGCCGGTGACGAGTCCGGTCCGATCCGGAGATCCACCATCAGGCTGGCCTGGCTCGGTGACACCGCGGGAAGATGCATCCAGCCGGATCGCATCGCACCGATGTTGCCCTGCGGCGCGACCGTCCCGGCGGTGTGCGCCGCGCTGTACTCACGAAACCAGTCCTCAAGGCCGGCGACGACCTTCCCGGCCTCGACGATCGGGTTGCGGTACCGCATCCGGTGCCGGCTGCCGACATAGCTGAAGGTGCCCTTCACGACGACCTCGAACCAGCACAGTCCGACCTCTTCCCACGATACGGACCAACCAGGCTTAGCGATCAGGGCATAGTCCGGGTACACACCCTGCTCCAGCAGGAAGGAGCAGCCGACACCCTGGCCGGCGTTCTCGCGCGTGACGTGCGGCGTGGCCCGCCGGTTGGTTGGCATGCCACCGGCACCGAGCCCGAGCCACAGGTCACCTTCGAGTGGGATGCCCGAGGCGTGGATGGCCTCGACGGCCGCGGTCACCACGGCGGCGTGTCCCTTGGGGTTGCTCGCGCCGAGGCCGAGGACGTAGTCGCCGTCCACGGTGGCGCAGGCGCGCATGTCAGGGCGCAACGCCGCAGCGGCGTAGGGCTCGTCCTCCTCGGGGTTGCCGGTGGTCAACGTGTCGATCGGGGCGTACAGGAGCAGCGACCGGCCGTTGGCCCGGCCGGGAATCCAGCCGACCGCGTTGGCCTGGGTGAGGTCGATCGGCTGCAGGCGCGCGTCGACACCGGCGGCGGTCAGGCGCGCCACGGCCCAGTCGGCCAGCTCGCGTTCCTCCCCGGTGGGGCTGGCGATGTCGACCATGCCCACCACGATCTCGCGCAGCAGATCCGGCGTGACGTGCGCGTACGCCGCATCGGTCAGGCGATCGAGTTCATGGGCGCGTTCGCTCATCGGGTCGGGCCCTCCCGCCGTACGACGGTGCCCGTCCCGTGCAGCAGCAGCTTGTCGAGCGCACCGCTGAGCAGCAGTACGGCGGCCCCGACGACGGTGGCAGCCAGGACGGTCCTCGGTTTGATCCTCATCGGGTTTCCTCTCCAGTCGCTTCTCGGCTCACGAACTCACGGACCAGCCCCGCGTACGCCGCCGGGCGTTCCTCCTGTGGGTGATGGGAGGTGCCGCCCAGCACCGCGACGTCCGCACGCCGCATCGACGCTGCGACGTCGACGGCGTAGGACGGCGGCGCGAAGGGGTCGTGCGCCCCCCACACCCAGAGCACGGGGTGCGGGATGTCGGCGAGCCGGTCGGAGAGGTCCTGGGGCTCTCCCCGTCCCGAGCCGTCGGCGACCGCCAACGCCCACGCAGTGGTGCTCGCGGCATACCGCTCCCGCACGGTCCGCTCGGGGACGGCGGTGGCGTCGTGCCACTCCAGCCCGGCCAGCAGTTCCCGCATCCGGTCCTCGCTCGGCCCGTCGCCGCCGTAGTACGCACGGCGGGCCCTGACGCCCAGCGACGGGTCGGCGCCAGGATGGGCGACCGGCTGGCTGCCGGTCACCACGATCCTGCCCACCCGGGCCGGTGCCAGCGCCGCCATGTCGAGCGCCACCGAGCCACCGAGCGACTGTGCGACCACGTGTGCCCGACAGATACCCAGACCGTCGAGGAGCGACAGAACGCAGGAGGCGTGGAAGTCCAGCGCCGGGCCGTCGATGACGCCCGCCGCCGAATCCCCGTATTGGGCAAGGTCTACGAAGATCTGCCGCCAACCCGGGCCGAGCCGCTGCGACACATCACGGAAGTCCAGCCAGCTGGTGCAGCCTGGCCCGCCACCGTGCAGATAGACGATCACAGTGCCCTCCCCGAGCTCCCGGTACGCCAACGGCACGACGCCACCGGCGTACCGGACGTCCACCGGGACCGGCTGGCTCGCCGGCTCAGGTGGCATGAGGCGTCCGATCGATCTGCACCTCGGGGTTGGCCTGCTCGATGTGCCGGCGCCACGCGGTCAGCGAGAGGTCGGGACGGTAGAGCTTCTCCGGCGGCGCGTTCATCACATCCACCATCCAGGCGTCCTGCGCGGTGAACTGGCCGTGGAACAGCCAGCGGATGGCGGCTAGGTACTTCGCCTTGAACGCCATGGCTTTGGCACCCGTCTCGAAGCGGACCATGATCTGCACGTAGCGCACCTGGCTCTCGTTCACCGGCACGTACCACTCGTAGTGGATGAACTGCGGGTACGCGACCCGGAGCAGCCCGGGGAGCCGGATCGACACGAACCCGGGCAGGTTGAGGTCCCGGATGACCGGATTGACAGTGCCCTTGCCCTTGCCCGGGGCGTCCGGCAGAGGCATGCGCTTCCACCACCGACGGTTGGTCCACTTCCCCAGTCCCGGGAAGTCGGCCTCCCAGTGCACCTCGTCCTGGACCCGGACCAGCCATCCGTCCTGCTCGACGATCCGGGTCTTGTTCCAGGCCGGCATGACCTTGAACAGTCGCCAGAGAGCTGTGTTGTGCAGGTACTTCGCATGTCCCTCGTCGAAGCCGTTCTCGGCCGCGAAGCGCCAGTTCCCCTCACGGATCTCCCACCGGCCCCCCATCACGAACTCGTTGTCCACGAGTTCGTCCGGGATGTCGCGCTCGACGGGAGGCGGGTCGCCGTCACCGACGTACACCCAGACCAGCCCCAGTCGTTGCGCGACCGGGTACGTCGCCACCTTGACCCGGTTGTTGATCGGTGACTCCGGCCCGTCGGTCAGGGCAGCGCACATCTTCCCGCTGTCGAGCCGGTAGGTCCAGCCGTGGTACGGACAGCTGATCGTTCCCTCGTACTGCCGGCGGCCAAGGGACAGCGGCACCCCACGGTGCGGACAACGGTCGTGCAGCGCGTAGATCTCGTCCCCTTCACGGACCAGGACGATCCGCTCGCCCAATAGCTGGATCGGGACCGGCTTTCGGCTCACCTGCTCCGCCCACTGCACCGGGTACCAGTAATTGCGGAAGCCGAGATCCGCAGCTTCGTAGACCGGCCAGGCGCGCCAGTCGTTGCCTACGGATTCGGGCTGTTCGGTCGTGGTGGGGCGTCGACGCGGCGCTCGGCGCTTGGCGACCGGCGGCTCCTCGGGTCGAGGATCGGTGACGGCCATCAGGTCTTCCTTTCTTGATGTACAGGCAGCCGGAACGTGCCGGCCTCAGATGTCGAGCACCAACTCGTCGCTCTTGGCCCGCGACACGCAGACAGCCATACTCGTGGTGTCGGTCAGTTCCGCGCCCGAACGGATCGAGTCCCGGTGATCCGGTACGCCGCCGAGCACCGGCACCTCGCACGAGCCGCAGACTCCGTCACGACAGGCGTTGGCGACGTCGACGCCGGCCAACTCGAGCGCCAACAGGATGCTTTCGCCGGCCGGCACGTCCAGGGTCAGCTGCGACCGAGCGCACCGTACCCGTACCGGCAGGGACGGCAGCGCGGAGATGTCCTTGGCTACGAACCGCTCGAAGTTGACGGCGTCGGACGGCCACGCCGCGCAACGCGACTCGACCGCGTCGATCAGGCCTCCGGGTCCACAGCAGTACACCGCCAGACCGTCGTCGTACGCCGGCAGCAGCGCGTCGAGGTCGAGACGTCCTGTCTCCTCCTCCGGACAGACCTGAACCTGGTCGCCGTACTGCCGCAACGACCGGAGGAAGGCCATCGAACGACGGCTCCGGCCGCCGTACACCAGGCGCCATGGCGTCCCGTGCTGTCCGGCCTGCCTGATCATTGGGAGAATCGGCGTGATCCCGATGCCGCCCGCGACAAAGACGTACTCCTTCGCCGGGTTGAGCGGGAAGTGGTTGCGCGGACCGCCCACCTCCACCGGCTCGCCGGGGCGCATCGACCGGTGGACGTAGTCTGACCCACCCCGGCTCTTCGGCTCGCGGAGAACGGCGACCCGATAGCGGAGGCGGTCATCGGGATCACCGCACAGCGAGTACTGCCGGACCACGTCGAGCATACCCAGGTCGATGTGCGACCCCGGGGTCCACTCCGGTAGCCAGCCGCCCCCCGGATCGACCAGAGTGAGACCGAGCACCCCCTCCGCCTCGACCGTCATCGACTCGATCACCAGGTCGAGCACGCCCTCATCCTGCGTGGTTGCACTCATCGGCCATTCATCTCTCTTCGCTCTGAACAAGCCTTGTCACGACTCCAGCGGTGACCGGCGAAACCGACAAGCACGGCTGCGGCGACGGCGACCAGCGCCATGAACGACCACGCCGAGGTGTACCCGCCGTTACGTCCCACCGCCACGAACGCCAACGGACCCAGGACACCACCGCCGAAGATCCCCGCCTGGGCGAGTCCCGTCGACGCCGCTATCCGACCCGGACGGGCACGGGTCAGGCTGAGGTTGAAGATCCCGTTCCAGCCCCAGCCACAGGCGTAGGCGAGGACCGCGCCCAGTCCGAAGACCCACGCCGTGCCCGTTCCGAGCAGGAGGTAGCCCCCTGCGCCGAAAAGAAGCAGGCAGGTGACGCCGGAGAGCAGCCGTGGCCCACCGAGCACGGCGCCGCGCCAGGTGAACGACACCCGCGCGACGATGCAGGCGAGGCTGCCGACGACCTGCGCGGTCGCGACCGCCGCCGGCCCCAGTCCGCTGCCCTGCCCTGTCACGGCAACGAACGCTGGCAGCGTCGCGGCGGCGAGGGATGCCAGCAGGCCGCCCGCCACGAGCGCCACCATGAAGGTCCGCCCTCCGACCGGGGCGTCATCGGGCCCTTGTTCGGGCTTACCGCGACGGCTCGGACCGGCAGCCGTCGGCCCTTTCGTGATGACGAACTGCCCCACGACGGTCAGCGCGGCGACCAGCCAAAAGGCGGTGCGCCAGGATGCCCCCTGACCGAAGATCCCCAGCAGGACGCCGGAGAGCAGCGTGGCCACGGGGATGGCGGACTGGACAAGGCCGAAGGACAGCCCTTGCCGGCGCACCGAGGTGACGGACGCGAGCACCTGGTTCGACGCGGGTTGCACCAGTGAGTTGGGAAGGCCGAGCAGCGCCAGCGCCAGCACCACACCGCTCGCCGAAACGGCCGTGGCTGCCACCACCAGCCCGAGGGTGCATCCGGCACAGGCCAGGCGCAGCGCCAACTCCGTCCCGAGCCTGCCCACCAACCGACCCCCGAACGGTGAGATCACCGCCGAGGTGAGGTAGTAGCAGGCGACCCCAAGGGCGATGTCCCGGGCCGTGAAGTCGAAGGTCGCCCCGATCTGGACCGACATGGTCCCCACGAGGAATGGGGCGATGGAGGCGGCGACCATCCCGACGACCACGGACGCCACGCCGCGCGGCCCGTGCCGAGACCACCGAGCAGCCGACGAGCTCACCTCGACGGCCTCACCACGCACCACACCCTCCCTCATTTAGACAAGTCGTACGACGTACGGTACGATATAAGAGGGGTCCTGGGAAGGGCAAGAACCCGGAAATCGGGACTCCAAGCAGGCCCGATCCGAGACCTTCACGCACACCGGCAGGCCCTGCTCGGACACCGGCGCCGACGGCGCGTGGAGTCCAGGACTCAAGTGGCAGGCAGATCGAGCCGATTCAAGGGCCCGAGCTGAGGATCAGCTCGGGAGGCCGCGGTCACGGGCCGATCACCCGCGGCGCCGCCGCCCTCCGGATATCGGCCGGCGCGGCGATCGGGCGCGGTGCGGCGACACCGAACCCGGTGGTGGTCCTCGACGCACCGCTGGCGACGCAGCGATCAGGCTCGTGCCGATCCGATCTCACGAAGAAACGCCAGAACCTCGGCGGCAAAGGCCTCGGGATGGTGGTCGACGGCGGGCACACCCGTTCCGGGAAGGACACGGGCACGGGAACCCGGAATGGCGGAGACCAGACGTGGGACGTCCGGCATGGAGAAGTCGTCCAGTTCACCGCAGATCACAAGGGTCGGCGCGGTGACGAGACCGATCCGCTCCTCCATCCGGTACGTGTTCACCGCCACGTGGCCTTCTTCGGCCTGCTCGATGACCCGGCAGGCGTCAGCGACAAACCGGGACAGCAGGTCGGGCCGATCCGGCGGATAAAAGGGACGACGACGGTTCCACAGCTCCGTCAGATGACTGCCATCTTCGGTCAACTCGACGTGGTCAATTGGCGGGCGGCTCGCCGCCACCAGGCGCCGACGAGCCTCGTCCACATACGGGGTACCCGAAAGGACAAGGCCGGCCACCGAGGGACCGCGGCGCGCGGCGACCTCAAGGGCGACGACCCCACCCGTGTGGTGCCCGACCAGGACGGGGCGATCGAGGCCGAGCCCCTCGATCACATCCTCGACGCCATCGGCGAACAACTCCATGGTCTGCGCCACGTCAAGCCGGGCAGACGCACCGTATCCAACGGTATCCATCGCGAGGACACGTGCCGCTCGCCCCACGATGGGCAGCACGTCGCGGTATTCGTCCCACGACCGAGGCGTCTGATGCAGGAAGATCACCGGAGAACCGTGACCCGCGTCCACCACATGCAGTTGCCCGAACCGAGAGTCCACATAACCCTTCCGCATGCTTCCTCCCGCAGCTCAACCAACGCCCAACCCATCGGAACACATGGGCACCGATCACCCGTACGCGAATCCGTACCTTGTACGGGTGATCGTCTCCGACGCCCACCCGCATGTCAACATCGAGCCGAGAGGCGCCAGCGCGGCAATCCGCCCAAAAAGCCCGCTTGGCTGTGAAATCGCACATGAAGGGCAGAGGCCAGGCGCAGCCCGAGCGGGGCGAGGACGACTGCCACCCCCGCGCGTAGCGCGTGCGCGTGGTCGCCGGTGGTCGTTACGCCACGTTCCGGCGACACCGTTCGGCGGCACACGGTTGGCAGCTCGTCGATCCGTAGCCCGGGGGCCTTCATACCGCCGCCGCAGTATGCATATAATGACAATCGTTTTCAGTTGCATGGAGGTGGGTGGATGTCGTCGTCAGCACAGGCTCCGACGGGCGCCGTGACCATCGACACCGATGATCGTCCGTCGTTGACCGTGCTGTCCGGGTTCTGGCCGGCGACCTTCGCGGTCGCCCGGTCGCTGCTCGCCGCCGAGCCGTCGTCGCTGCTGGTGCGCCACGACATCACCAGGATCCGTGACGGCCTCGTTCGACGGACGGTGAGCCGTGGCGCCGACATCGTCGAGGACGAACAGATCGAGGTCCGGCACCACGATGTCTTCCGTATTCTGCGCGAGGACGTGGTGCCCACCCTCGTCCGGCTCAGCCGCGACCGCCCCGACGACGACCTGGTGCTGGTACTGCCCGACGTCGTGGAGCCGGAGGCGGTGGTCGCCGCCTGCACCTTCTGCCGTGTCGACGGCACGCCGGTCACCGACCTGATCCGTATCGACTCGTGCGTCACCGTTGTCGACGCCGAGCATCTACTCGACGGGCTTGCCAGCGACGACGAGCTGAGCGTGCTGGGGATCCAGGCCGCCGCTGACGACCATCGCACCGTCGCCGACGTCGTGCTCCGGCAGATCGAGTACGCCGACACCCTGGTGCTCTGGGGGGAGTCCCGGAACGGAACATTCGACACCGACAGACTGGCCGTCCTGTTGCAACGGCTCGCGCCCTGGGCAGCACACGTCCGGCTCGACAGTGACCGCGTCGATGCCGACAGGTTGCACCGACAGCTGCGGCACACTCATCGGCACCGAGCCGAGATCCACGGGGTGCTCAATCGCGGACTGCAGGGCTACTCGTTGGGTGTCCACGAGCCGGAGCCCGACTGCGGAGTCGTCTCGGCAGTCTTCCGCGCCCGCCGGCCGTTCCATCCTCAGCGCCTGCACGACGTGCTGGAGAACGTCAACGCCGAGGTGATCCGTTCTCGCGGGCACCTCTGGTTGGCCAGCCAGCCCGACAGCGTGGTGGCCTGGGAGTTCGGCGGCGGCGGCCTGGCGATGGGTTCCCTCGGACACTGGCTGGTCAGCCTGCCTGAGGACCGCTGGGAGCACGTCGACGCCCAGCGCAGTCTGGCCGCCGCCGTCGACTGGGACCCCTACTACGGCGACCGGCACCAGCACCTGGTCTTCATCGGCCTCGGTCTGGATGCCGTCGAGCTGCACCGTACTCTCGCCGGCTGCCTGCTGACCGACGCCGAACTCGCCGACGGCGAGGACACCTGGCGTACCTACCACGACCCGTTCACCGGCTGTTTTCCGCTCGACACCGAGCTGACCCAACCCACTACCCAAGGAGCGCAACCCGCATGAAGCCCGGGATCCACCCCGACTACCGGCCGGTCGTCTACCGCGACAAAGGCGCCGACTTCGCCTTCCTCACCCGCTCCACCGCCACCAGCGACCAGACCATCGAATGGACCGACGGCAACACCTACCCCGTCATCGACGTCCAGATCTCGTCCGCCAGCCATCCCTTCTGGACCGGCAAGCAGCGCCTGCTCGACACCGCCGGCCGGGTCGAGAAATTCCGTCAGAAGTACGCCCGCCACTCACCTCAGGGCAGATGAGCACCGACACGCCGGTCTCCTGGGACGCTCTGGTGCCACAGCTGGTCGACGCCGCTCGGCAGGACCGGACCTGGTACCTGACGGTCGCCCGCGAGCTGGTCGGCCCCGCCGACCGGCTCGCGGTCGACGTCGGTTGCGGCGCCGCCGGGATGTCCCTGGCCATCGCACGGATGATGGCCTGCGGCCGGGTGGTCGCGGTGGACGCGAGTCCGGCGGTCCTCGCCGCCGCCCACGATCACATCCGCAGCGGGTGGTCGGACCCACGCGTGCGCATCGAGCTGGTGTGCATCGACTTCCCGGCCGAGATCGACGCCCTGCGGGAGACGCTCGGCACCGGGGTCGACCTGGTCTGGGCGTCGGCCGCGATTCACCACGTCGGTGACCAGCAGGCGGCGGTCACCGCCCTCGCCGACCTGCTCGCCCCTGGTGGACGGATGGCCCTGGCCGAGGGCGGTCTGCCGGAGCAGCACCTTCCCTGGGACGTCGGCCTGGGCGAACCCGGCCTGGAGGTGCGACTGCACGCCGCCCAGGACCGCTGGTTCGCCCGGATGCGGGCAGAACTTCCCGACAGCCGACGGATGCCCTACGGATGGACCGAAGCGTTACGCCGGGCCGGCCTGTGTCCGGTGACCACCCGGACCATTCTGGACGAGCAACCCGCACCACTGGCCGACGTCGCCAGGCGTACGGTGCTGGACGCCCTCTCCCGACGGGTTGCCTGGCTACGACCGACCGGGCTGCTCTCCGACGCCGACCTGTCCGTCTGGGAGCGTCTCCTCGATCCGGCGGACGAGAGGTGGCTGGGCCACCGCGACGACCTGTTCCGGCTCTCCGCACGCAGCGTCCACCTCGGCGTACGTCCTGATCCGCCATGACGCCGACCTTCATCCCGGACGCCCAGTTACGCAGAGCCGGCCTGTCCTCCACCACGCAGCGTCGCGCAGTCCTCACACTGCTGGTCGGGCGTCTCCGTCCGCTCACCGCCCAAGAGGTACATGCCGAACTCAACAGCAGCGGGCAGCACATCGGGCTCACCACCGTCTACCGTGCGCTGCACAGCCTGGCCGGTGTCGGGCTCCTGCACACCTTCGAGCTGGGCGGCCAACGCGCCTACCGCCACTGCGGCGCGGCACCGCACCAGCATCTCATCTGCACCCGGTGCGATGCGGTGAGCGAATGCCCGCCCGGCATCGTGGCGACTTGGCTCAACGATCTGCACCAGCACACCGGCTTCGTCCCGCACCCCGACCGACTCGACCTCAGAGGCACCTGCGCCACCTGCGCCGAGACATGACGTGGGTGACGGTCAGAGCCCGGGCCGATCCGTCCGTCGGATGAGTTCGACCACCGCGTCCCATTGAGGTGGGGTGTTCATCGCCGTTCCACGGGCCGGTGGAACGCCATCAGAGCGTGTTCGGCCCGCTGGAGAAGCAGTCTCGCGTCGGTTAGTCCCGCTCGCTGGGCCGTCCGGCGGTGCCAGTCGACCGGTGCGACGAACTCCGCGCTGCCGAGGCCGGTCAACGCGGCTGCCCGCGCACGCAACATCGACGCCATCGGCGGCACGTCAGCCAGCGCCCGCCACCACACGGTCCAGGGATCGGGCCCGGTGGCCGAGCGCCGTACCACCTCGGTGGCGGGATCTCGCATCACGTCGGCCACGAGCAGCACGCCGCCCGGTCGCAGCAACTGCCGGACCTCGGCGTACCAGTCGCGTACCCGATCTTCGGACAGGTAGTGCACTGTCATCAGTGCCAGCACCACGTCGTACGGGCCGTCGGTCGACGTGAGCCACTGCGCGCTACCAAGATCGCCCCGGACCGCGCGGACCTGCGGCAGAGCCACCTCGGCCAGAGCCAGCAGGACCGGGTCGATGTCGAGCACGGTGACGTCCGCATCGGGCCAGCGCCGCAGCATCACCTCGGCGGTGGCGCCAGGCCCCCCACCGATGTCGAGTACCCGTTCCGGTGCGCGTCCGTGGAGCTCCTCGACGGCGGCGACAATGGCGACGAGGAGATCGTCCCGGCCCGGCTGGTAATGGTGCATCATCGCGTTCCAGTCCCGTCGCCACCGGGCGACGTCACCGGAATCGAGCTGGCCGGACATGGTCAGACCGCGACCGTCTCGGCATGGTCGTGGTCGTGCAGGTCGCCCAGATCCCACTCAGGAAACGGGTCGGGCAGCGCCCGCCACGCGGACTCACCTGCGGCGATCTCGGCGTCGGTGAGCAGACAGCCGGCCAACGCGGCGCGCAGCCCGTCGCCGTCCAGGCCCACGCCGATGAGAACGAGTTCCTGCTGCCGGTCGCCGAAGACCGGGTGCCAGCGCTCGACCAGCTCTGCCCGTTCCACGGGATCCTCCGGCCACTCCCCCGACACCGCGACCGGGACTCCGACCGGGTCACAGCGTCCGGACGAGCCGGCCTGCGACCACAACGCCTGCACGTCCGGGCGGCTGGCCAACCACAGGAACCCCTTTGACCGCACCACCCCGTAGTCGTCCAGACCGGCGGCGAGCAGATCCCACAGTCGTTGTGGGTGCAGCGGTCGGTGGTCACGAAACACGATGCTGGAGATGCCGTACTCCTCGGTCTCCGGCACGTGCTCGCCGTTGAGTTCGGCGACCCAGCCGGGCGCGGTCTCCGCCCGCTCCAGGTCGAACCGTCCAGTGTTGAGGATCTCCGCCGCTGGCACGTGCCCGTGCATGGCACGGATCTGCCGGGCAGCCGGGTTCAGCCGGGTCAGCAGGGCCTCGACCACCGCCAGATCCTCCGTGGTGACCAGGTCGGTCTTGTTGACCACGAGCACATCGGCGAACTCGATCTGGTCGACCAGCAGGTCCGCGATGCTGCGGTCGTCGCCCTCGTACGCGGCCAGCCCGCTCGCTTCGAGCGTCTCCCCTGCCTTGATACGGGCCAGCAGCCCCGCCGCGTCCACCACGGTGACGGTCGTGTCCAGCCGGGCCAGGTCATCGAGGACCTGCCCATCCTCCACGCCGAAGGCGAACGTGGCAGCCACCGGCATCGGCTCGGAGATCCCGCTGGACTCGATCAACAGGTAGTCGAACCGGCCCAGCCGCGCGAGGCGGGCCACCTCGTCGAGCAGGTCGTCCCGGAGCGTGCAGCAGATGCATCCGTTGGTCAACTCGACGAGCCGCTCCTCCGTCCGGGACAACGCCCCGCCGTCACGCACCAGGGCGGCGTCGATGTTGACCTCGCTCATGTCGTTCACGATCACCGCCACCCGCAGACCGTCCCGATTAGCCAGGACATGGTTGAGCAGGCTGGTCTTCCCAGCGCCCAGGAAGCCGGAGAGCACCGTCACGGGCAGCCGACCGGTCACGGCTGCTCCTCCACCTGACGACCCTTGTACAGGCCGCAGTGCGTGCACGCCCGGTGCGGCACCACCATCTCCCGGCGCGGACACGGGCACGGGGTCAACCGCGGCACGCTTGCCTTCCACTGCGCCCGCCGGTGGCGGGTGTTGGGACGCGACATCCTGCGCTTCGGTACGGACATCGGATGCTCCTTCGTCGAGGGATCACCTTCAGTCTAGCGGGAATGGTTTTCATTACACTCGGCACGCCCACCGCAGCCGGACGCCCGCGCAACAAGACCTCTCATGGGTCTTGTTGACAATGACAACCGCATGTAAGTATTCCTGAACCTGCCTACCGAACGGAGTGGAGTTGTCACGCTCCAGCTCTCAGGTCATGCCTGCACGCGGCCAGGAAGCCGCCCCTGCCGAAGATCCCATCGCCGTTGCGCGCCGTCGACGGCGCAGGTTCGCGCTGCTGCTCTCGGGACTCGCCATCGCCTTGGGCGTCGTCATCGTGCTGGCCGTCGGACTGGGGCCGGTACTCGTCCCGCCCCGCATCAGCGCGTTGGTGATCCTGCACGAACTCGCACCGGCACTTGTCGAACCGGACTGGCGGCCCGTCCAGCAACAGATCATCATCGAGTTCCGGTTGCCCCGAACCCTGCTGGCCGCCCTGGTCGGCGCAGGGCTGTCCATCGTGGGCGGCACCCTTCAGGCGGTGGTACGGAATCCGCTGGCCGATCCCTTCGTGCTGGGCATCTCCTCGGGTGCCGGGGTCGGTGCGGTGCTGGTCATCGTGGCCGGTTCGGCAGCGATAGCAGGCCTGTCCCTGTCCGCGGCGGCGTTCGCCGGCGCCACGCTGGCCACGGCGATCCTGTTCCTGCTGGCCCGACATCGCGGCCAGCTCACCCCCTTGCGACTGGTGCTCAGCGGCGTCACCCTGTCCTACCTGTTCAGCGCGGTGACCAGCTTTCTCACCCTGACTACGGACGCGGACAAAGTGTTCAGCGTCCTGTTCTTCCTGCTCGGCAGCGTCTCTGCGGCGACCTGGGGCGACCTCCAGATACCCGCGCTGGTGCTGGCGCTGGTCGCGGTCTGGCTGTTGAGCCGGGCACGGACTCTCAACGCCCTTCTCGCCGGCGACGAGACCGCCACCTCGCTGGGCGTTGACGTCAACCGTCTACGGATGGAGATGCTGCTGCTCACGTCACTACTGACCGGAGTGCTGGTCGCCGTCAGCGGAGGCATCGGATTCGTCGGTCTGGTCGTCCCGCACGTGGCACGACTCCTGGTCGGGGCGGATCATCGACGTATGCTTCCGGTCGCCGCGTTCGGCGGCGCCGTGTTCCTGGTCCTCGCCGATCTGCTGGCCCGCACCGCTGCCAGTCCAACCGAACTGCCCATCGGCATCGTGACGGCAACGGTCGGGGCGCCCTTCTTCCTCTGGCTCATGCGCCGCGACACGGCCGCTCGACGGGCCGGGATGGCCCGATGAGGATCCGCATCGACGGCGTGGACGTCGTCGTCAACGGCCGCACACTGGTGTCCGAGGTGACCGTCGACGTGCCCGACGGCGGCGTCGTGGGGCTGCTGGGGCCCAACGGCAGCGGGAAGTCGACCCTGCTTCGCACCATCTACCGGGTCCTACGGCCGACCGTCGGCACGGTACGGCTCGACGCCGACGACGTGTGGCGGATGTCCACCCGCGAGACAGCGCGTCACGTCGGTGTCGTCGTCCAGGATTCCGCCGTCGACTTCGACCTCGACGTCCTCGACGTGGTACTCATGGGCCGCACCCCGCACCGGACGTCGTTCGCCCGCGACACCGACGAGGACCTGGCCATCGCCGACGCCGCGTTGCGCAGGGTCAGCGCGGCCCACCTGGCACAGCGCATGTTCGCCACCCTCTCCGGCGGGGAACGGCAACGCGTCCTGCTGGCCCGTGCGCTCGCCCAGCAGACCCGCGTCCTGGTACTCGACGAACCGACGAACCACCTGGACATCGCGTTTCAGATCGAACTGCTGGAGCTCGTGCGAAGCCTCGGCATCACCGTCGTCGCCGCGCTGCACGACCTCAACCTGGCCGCGACCTACTGCGACACCCTCGTGGTGCTGCACCACGGAGTCGTGGTGGCCAGCGGGCCACCTGCCGATGTCCTCCTGCCCGACCTGGTACGCGAGGTGTTCGCCGTCGAGGCGGCGCCGATGCGCCATCCCATCACCGGCCACCTGCTGCTGGCGTTCCACCGCCCGCCGTCGGCACCGGCTCCGTAACCCCGCGAGCATCGCGAAAGGAACCTCACCATGACCAACTGCATAGACCGTGGTCGATCAATAATCGCCGTGGTCGCCCTGGTGCTCACCACCGGCCTGACGGCCTGTGGGGCTGGGACAGACAGCTCCACGGCACCGCCCGCCCCGGCCGGCGAAGGACGCGTCACCTATCCCGTCGCGATCACCAGCTGCGACCTGCCCCTGTCGTTCCCCGCGGCGCCGAGCCGAGTCGTCAGCTTGGCCCAGCCACAGACCGACCTGCTGGTCGCCCTCGGTCTCGCCGATCGCGTCGTAGGTCAGGCACAGGTCCTCGCACCGAACAGCCTGCCCGGCTCGGGCACGACCTCCACCAGCGAGATCCCGGTGCTCAGCGACGACGGCGTACCGAGCAAGGAGATCACGCTGTCGGCAGAGCCCGATCTGGTGCTGGCACCGACTCCGTTCGAGTTCCGCGCCGCGCAGGGCTTCGCCAGCGTCGATGACATCGTCAAGGCTGGCGCGAACGCATACCAGGCGACGGCGGGCTGCACGGGCCACGGCAAGAACCGGGCGGTGACGGACACCCTGACCGACATCGAGAACCTCGGCCGCATCTTCGACGTCGAGCAACGGGCCGGTGACCTCGCCGACCGTTACCGGAGCACGCTCGACGAGGTCGCCGAGAAGGTCGCCGACGCCACCCCGGTCCGGGTCGCCGAGCTGTACGTGTACGGGGAGAGCATCGAGGCTCTGTCAGCCAGCTCGAAGACCGACACGGTCAAGGCAGCCGGCGGTCAGAACATCTTCGACGGCACCGAAGAGATGTTCAAGGACGTCCACTACGCGAAGGTCTCCGCCGAGATCATCGCCGCCGAGCAGCCGGACGCCATCATCCTCCCGGTGAGCAGCCCCGCCGAGGCGGACGCGGCAGTGGCGTTCCTGACGAAGACGTTCCCCAACGTCCCGGCGGTACGCGACAACCGCATCATCCCGTACAGCAGCGCCGCCTCGCTGCCCGGGTCCCTGCACCTCCCGGAGGCGATCCGCGCCATCGCACAGCGGTTACACCCCAACCGCTTCTGACCATGCCCTGATCCGACCCCAGCCCACGGTGCGCGGCGCTCCACAACCAGCAGGGCGCCGCGCACCCGCACCGGCAAGGACGTGATCATTTGGCAGAGTTGCTGCTGACCGGAGACTGGAACAACGATCCGCGCACTTTGATCGATCTCCTGCAGCACGGCCACGCGCTGGCACCGATCGGGCCGCTCCCGCGCGAGTCACCCACGCTGCTCGTGGCGGCAGTACAGGATCCGGGCACGGTCGACGAGGCCGCCCGAACCGCACGCGACCACGGCCTGCCCTGGATGGCCCTCGACTGCACGTCCGATGCCAGCTGCACCGCCTCGGCATACGAGCAGGGTGCCCTGGCGGTGATACACCGGCAGCAGCCCGGCACGCCACTGGCGGACGCGGTCCGCAACACGCTGACCCTGCTGGTCGAAGCGCGCGCCGAGCCGACCGGACCGGAAACCGCCGGAAACAGCCTGACCCGCCACCGGGCCGGGCAACGACTGACCATGCAGCACGGTGAGGTGCTCGAAGTCATCGAGGGTGTCGTCATCACCCGCGCTCTGCACAGCGACGGCACCGAGTCCCTGCTGGACTGGGCCGAACCGGGTCGGCTGCTGCTGGCCCATCCACCCGACCAGTGCCACCTGGAACGGGTCGCACAGACCGACACCGTCGTTCGGCGCCACGAATCGGCCGACCTGGCGCGGGACGACACGTACGTCCAGCGCTTGAGCCATCACATCGTCGAACGCGAGGCATGGTCGGCGATGCAGGCCAGACCACACGTCGAGGACCGCATCCTCGGGCTGCTCACGCTGCTGGCGGAGCGGTTCGGCGTCGGGGATCCCCGGGGGGTGCTGATCAGCCTGCACCTGACTCACGCCCAGATCGCCGCCGCGACCGGCTGCACTCGGCCGACAGCGTCGCGCCTGATCCAACGCCTGGTCCGCGCCGGCCCCATCGCAGTCATCGGCTCCGGGAGTCGAACCCGGTTCCTGCTGGTCAGCGGCCCGTCAAGCCGCGACGGCGGCAGGGAAATTCCACAGACAGACGCCGATGTCTGTGCGATTGCGCACCGTCGCACCGTCTGAATTGTATGCCAAGGGCGGTAGCCGTAGGCACCGACAGCACGCGAGCGATGACGCAAGGTATGTACGTCGATCCGGCCCTCGGGTCGACGTTCCACCGACGAAAGGATCGTCATGGACAAGAAGCTCCTGCGTCGGGTCAGCACCCGCACCCGCAGCGGTGCTCCCGTGCTGCACTCGCACAACCACGCCGTCGCCGGCTCCCCCTTCGCCTGGGAGTAAGCCGACGCCTGCAACACCGGCCCGGGCGGCGTCACCCGCCGCCCGGGCACCCCCACGGCGTAGACCTCGCAGCGAGGAGTTCCTGATGACCCTGACGCAACCCGCCTCCACCGCCACCGATCCGGTACGGCTGAACCCGAACGTCACGGTGTTCAGCGGCCCCACCGATCGGCTGATCGTGCACTTCGGCGGCGACGAGTTCGTCGTCCTGGAGCTGCCGGAGCATCAGGTCGCCGCACTGTCCGGTCTGCTGGTCGGCGAGCGGACCGGCACCGACGCCGCTGCCGCCTTCGACGACGGGGAACTGGACGCGATCCTCGCCGAGATGGCCGCCGAAGGCGTCATCGCCGCACCGGTCGGTCCGGTGCCACCTCAGGCGCTCGGGCGGGTCCGCGTGCTCGGTGACAACGCGGTCGCCACAGCGGTGCGCGAGCACCTCGCCGCCGCCGGTGCGCGACTGTTGGCCGGGGCGGAGCTGACCGGTACCGACGTGCTCGTCGACTGCGCCGGGTGGCTGCCGGACGCGCGCTGGCGCGCGCTCGACCGCCGATGCACCGAAGCGGCGATCGCCTGGCACCGCTGCTACGGCGACGCCACCTCGTTCGTGGTCGGTCCCTTCACGGTGCCCGGCGTGTCGGCGACCTATCGCGACACCCGCGCACGCCTGCTGGCCGCCACCGACGTACCGGATCTGCCCACGGCGCTGTGGGCGTACCTGGACACCCGGGGCCCCGACACGCCGTTCCCCTGGCCCGCGACGCCGGCGATCGCCACCGTGGCCGCACTGCTCGCCGCGGACGTGACCGCCTATCTGGCCGGGGCACAGCCGCCGCATCTCGGCATTCAATCGGTGTTTGATCTCGCCCGCCACCGGTGGAACCACCACCAGGTCCTGCCGCTACCGGAGGGACTCGACGAGGGGGCGAACGGATGAGCCTCGATCTGGCTCCCACGCCCTACGACGTGCTGGTCGACGAACGGTTCGGTCCGATCAGGAAGGTCATCGAGTTCCCGCTCCCGCCCCGGTTCCCACGTCCGCTGGTCACGCGCGGAGCCGACGTCGCCCATTCCCTCGCACCCACCCGGTGGCACGCCGACCGCGCCGCCGTCGGCGCTGCCTTCGACGACGAGTCGGCCGCCCGGCAGGCCGCGATCGGCGAAGCGGTCGAGCGCTACTGCGGCAACTTCGTCCCCTCCGGCCTCCGCCGTGCCTCGTACGACGAGTTGCGTCGCGCCGGCCTTCCGGCCCTGGATCCGCACGAGCTCGTGCTGTTCTCCCCGCGGCAGTACGCCGCCGCTGGTTTTCCCTTCGTGCCCTTCACCCGTGACCTACGGGTCCAGTGGGTCCCCGGCCACGATCTGGCCACCGGCGCCGAGACTCTGCTACCCGCCTCCTGGGTGTACTGCAACTATCACTTCGGCGAGCGGATCGGCGTCGAGCCGCCGACGCATGGCGTGATCTATGCGGGCGTCGCCGCCGGCCCCTCCCGCGACTTCGCCGAACGGTCCGCCATCGAGGAGCTCATCGAGCGGGATGCGACGGCGATCTGGTGGCACAGTGGGGCACCGGCCGTCGGGCTGGACGTCACGGACTCGACACTTCTACGCCGGGCGATGGTCAGCGTCGAGGATATCGTCGAGTACCACTTCTTCCGGATACCGAGCCTGTTCAACAGCCCGGTCATCGGCTGCCTGATGCACGACCGCGAACTCGACGTGGTCGGAGCCGGTTTCGCCTGTCGCACCGACGCCACCGCTGCCGCGCTGAAGGCACTCAGCGAGGCCATCGGCACCTGGTTCTACTCCACCGGTCTGCTCGATCCGAACGGCGCCGTGTGGTCCGCGATCGACGCCGGCGCGCTCGACGCGCGCGCGTACAAGCCGCATCGGGCCGACCGCCGCTACCTCGACGATTTCCGGGCCGACTTCCGTGATGTCATCGACCTGGGGTCCCAGTTGCAGGTCTACCTCGACCCGCGCATGCTGTCGCACACACGGCGGATGACGGACATCCCTGAGCGGATCGCGATCGGCGAGGTGCCGGGGGCGCCCAGTGCCGGCTCCCATGACCGCGGGCATTACCTCGACGAACTCTCCCGGCGCGGGTTGCGCGCCTACTCGGTCGACCTGACCACCTCCGACGTACGGCCCAGCGGGCTGCGGGTGGTACGGGTCCTCGTGCCGGGGCTGTATCCGAACGCACCGGCCGCTCTGCCGCATCTGGGCGGCACCCGGCTCTACACCGAGCCGGAGGCACTCGGTCTTCTCGAGGAACCGCTCACCGAGGACCGTGTCGACCTGACTCCGATACCGCACGCATGAACGGCGCCACTCCCACGCCAGCCGTCTCCCGGATGCTGGTCGACGCGCGGTGTGGAATCGTCCGCGGCATCGACGGGTTGGCGCTGCACCCTGATCTCCCGTCGGCGCTGAAGGCAGCCATCGCCTCGCCCAGTGCCTATGTGCCCGGTGCTCCCGCCGGCCACCAGGCATCACCGGGCGGTGCCGCCTGGTGGCAACCGGAAGCGGCCGCCATGGCCGCGCTCGGCGAGACGATCGAACGGTACTGCGCCCACGCGGTGCCGGCCGGATTGACAATGACCAGCTGGAACGAGCTCCACCTGCAGGGCACCGACGCGGTCGACCCACACCAGCTGGCGCTGTACGACGACGAACAGTACGCGGCGCGCGGCTTCCCGTTCACCCGCTTCACCCGAGACGACACGGTCACCTGGGCTGCGGGCAGCGACACCGTCACTGGCGCACCGGTCCTCGTGCCGGCTTCGCTCGTGTACTTCTCCCCCGCCACCCGCGGTCGCATGCCACACCTGCCCGTCAACGCCGGTCTGGCGGCAGGACACGACCTCCGGGACGCGACCCTGCGGGCGCTGGAGGAAACCATCGAGCGGCACTGCCTCGCCACGGCGTGGCTCGCCGGAGCGGGCTTCGTCGACGTCGGAGCACCAGCCTGGCTGGTCGACGTCCTCGGTGGCACGGACCTCTTCGAACTCCAGGTGTTGCACGTGCCGAACCCCTTCGCGCTCCCGGTGACGGTCGTGCTGCTGCGCAACAGCCACTCCGGCCTCCTCGGCATGGGGGCCGCGTTGCGGCCGCGCCGTGCGGACGCCGTCGCCAAGGCCGCCGCCGAAGCGGTGGTGTCGTACCACGCCGCCAGCCAACTCGACGACGAGGAGATCTTGGGCGGGTGGCTGGAAGGCGCCTCGTCGACCGCGCTACGGCCTTGGCGCGCCGATCGGTCCTACCGCCAGGCATACCGCGCCGACTGGCGCGATGTCGTCGACGTCTTCTGCCACGTACAGCTCTACCTCGATCCCGCCATGTGGCCCCCGTTGCGTGACCGACTGTCGGTCACACACGCCCCCGACGCAGATCGGTGCGTGGAGGCGGCGGACCGCGAGGAGTACCTGAAGCGGCTCGACGCGCACGGTCTTCGCATCGTCGGCGTCGATCTGACCACGACGGACGTACGCCACGCGGGTTTGTCGGCCGCCCGCGTCGTCGTGCCGGGCCTCCGCAGCACCGCACCGGCCGCCTTTCCTTTCCTGGGGGGCTCCTGGTCACTCCGGCGTACCGGGCCGGCCTGCCTGCTGCCGCTGCCACACGCGTGAGAGGAACCGCATGAACCGACTGCTGCCGGGTGACACACCACTGGTCAAACTGCACACCGACGGAACACACCGGGTCGCACCACTGGCCGAGACCATCGACCGGGTCCGCCGCCACTTTGGCCCGCTGGGCATCACCCGGGTCGCCGACGTCACCGGGCTCGATCGCATCGGTATTCCTGTCGTCATGGTCGTACGCCCGAACTCGCGGTCGTTGGCCGTCAGCCAGGGCAAGGGCACCACCCTGGCCGCCGCCCGGGCATCCGGACTGATGGAAGCCGCCGAGACCCACCACGCAGAGCATCCGCCGGTGCCACTGCGCCTGGCCACCGCTACCGACCTGGCCCGTACGGCGGACGTCATCGCCACCGGGCTCCCGGTCCCGGCCCACTCCGGGTTCCACCCGGACCTGCCGATGCTCTGGGCCGAGGGCACCGACCTGACCAGTGGAGCGCCGGTGTGGGTGCCGTACGAGACGGTGCACACCGACTACACAGTGACGGATCTGCCCGGTGCCGGTTGCTTCTACGCCACCTCCAACGGGCTGGCCTCCGGCAACCATCCACGGGAGGCCGTGTTGCACGGACTCTTCGAGGTGGTGGAACGTGACGCCACCGTGCTGTGGTCGTTGGCGGCCCCGGAGACACAAGACATCACCCGCATCGACCTCGCCACTGTCGACGACCCGGGTTGTCGCCGTCTGCTCGACGACTTCGATCGGGCCGACGTCCTGGTGGCGGTCTGGGACCAGACCTCCGACCTCGGACTGCCGGCCTTCAGCTGCGAAATCATCGACCGGTACGCCAATCCCCTGCACGTGGTCCCCGCCGCCGCCGGCATGGGCTGCCACACGGATCGCGGCGTGGCCCTGTCACGCGCGCTCACGGAGGCAGCGCAGAGCAGACTGACCGCGATCACCGGATCACGCGACGACCAGCCACCTCCGGCCTACGCCCGCAGCCACGATCTGCACGCTCTCGCCGGGCACCGGGCCGTATTGGCTGACGAGAGCCCGGCCCGACGCGATTTCCGACAGGTACCCGAGATCCGGCACGACACTGTCGACGACGACATCGCCGACGTGTGCGCCCGGCTGGCAAAAGCCGGCTGCGACCGCGTCGTCGCCGTCGACCTCAGCCGTCCCGAGTTCGGCATCGACGTGGTCCGTGTCGTGGTTCCCGGCCTGGAGCATGTCGACCTCGACTCGGCCGAGGTCATGATCGGGCCCCGCGCGCGGCAGGCCATGGCATGAAGGCGGTGGTGTTCGCCGGGCCCACGATCGGACCGGACGACGTGGCGACGCGGGGCATCCGATGGCGGCCACCGGCCGCGCAGGGCGATGTGTACCGGGCAGCGCTGGGCAGACCCGCTGTCATCGGCATCGTCGACGGCTACTTCTCCGCCGTGCCTGCGGTCTGGCACAAGGAGATCCTCTGGGCAATGAGCCGGGGTATCCATGTGCTGGGTGCGGCCAGCATGGGGGCACTGCGCGCCGCCGAGCTGCACCCGTTCGGGATGGTCGGCGTCGGTGCGGTCTTCGACGGCTACCGGGACGGTTCGTACCAGGCCGACGACGAGGTCGCGGTGGCGCACGGCGATGCCGACTCAGGCTACCGCGTGATGTCCGACGCGCTGGTCAACATCCGTGCCACGCTGGACCGCGCCGTCCACGACGAGGTGCTCACGCCCAGCGTCGCCGGTCGCCTGCTGGACCTGGCCCGAGGTCTGTTCTATCCCGAACGCCGCTATCCGCGGGTGCTCGACCTGGCCCGGCAGGACCCCGAGCTGCGCGCCTTCGCCGACCAGGTGACCATGTTCAGCCGCTGGCTGCCCTCCGGACGGATCGACCAGAAGCAGGCAGACGCGCGAGCGCTGCTGCAGCGGGTACAGCAGCTGGTCGACACCGGCGTCGAGGCCGCACCGATCTCTTTCCGGTTGGCCCAGACGCAGGTGTGGCGTCAGGCGCAGGCCCTCAGCGCCGCGGCGGACACCGGTGGCGGCCCGAACACCGACCTCACCCTGCTGCGCGACGAACTTCGCCTCGACGGTGAGTATCCGGAGGCGTACCGGCAAGCCCTGTTGCGCCACCTCATGCTCCGCGAGGCACACCAGCGTGACCTGCGGCCGGGCCGCGACACGCTGGCCCATGCGGCGGACCGGATGCGTCGACGCCATCAGATCGACGGGAAGGCCGCGATGGACCGGTGGCTGGCCGACAACGATCTGAGCGCCTGCGACGGCGAACGGCTCATTCGGGAACAGGCCACTCTGCCGCTGGTCGACGTCGTACACCAGCAGGAGGCGCTCGTGCTCCTGCCCGACGTGCTCCGCCTCGATGGTCGGTACCGCACGCTGGCCAGCCGGGCGCACGCCAAGGCCGATTGGCTCGCACAGCGTGGTGGTCGCCCACCTGAGCTGGCCGACTGTGGCCTGGCCGAGGACGAGCTGTGGACGTGGTACTTCCGGCATCAGCGCCACAGCCCGGTGCCGGAGGATCTGGCCTCCTATGCCAGGGCCGCCGGCTTCTCCGACCTGGACGAGTTCCGTCGAGCCGTCCTGCTCGACCACGCCTACCATCAGGAGCCCAGATGACCATCTCTCCCACCCGCGCCACCGACTACCCGATGGCACGGCGCGACGACCTCGTGGAGGATCACCACGGGACCGCCGTCGCGGACCCGTACCGCTGGTTGGAGGATCCCGACGACCCGCAGACGCAGCAGTGGGTCGCCGCGCAGCACCGACTCAGCCGGGAGTATCTCGACCGTTCACCGTGGAAGCGGATCATCCGGGAGCGGCTACGCGCGGTGTGGAGCCTGCGTACCTGTCACACCGCGCTGGTCCAGGGTGGCCGGTACTTCTTCTTCCACAACGACGGCGAGCAGGAGCAGGACACGCTGCAGGTGATGGACTCCCCGGACGCAGAGTCGCGGGTGCTACTCGACCCGGCCGAGTTCTGTGGGCCGGACAACGGGCACGACGGGGCGGTGGCGACGATCTCCTATGCCACCGCCAGCCCGGACGGGCGACTGCTCGCCTACAGCATGTCCTACGGCGGATCGGACTGGCAGGAGTGGCGGATCCGCGAGGTGAGCACCGGGCGTGACCTGCCCGATCAGCTGTTGTGGAGCAAGTTCTCGTCGGCCGGATGGAATGCCGACGGGACCGGTTTCTACTACACCCGCTACGATGCGCCGCCACCGGAGGCCCACGACTGGGATCCCGACCGGGATCCCCGGGTGGTGTTTCACCGGGTGGGCACCAGCCAGGACGACGACGAACTGATCTATCAGGACCCGGACAACCCCGAACAGGGGATCACGGTCGGCACGACCGAGGACGGCGCGTACCTGTTGCTGTTCATCTGGCGCGGCACGGACACCACCAACCTGCTACGGGTGAAGGACCTGCGGACACCCGGCGCTGCGATCGCCGAACTGCTGCCGTCGGCTGCGGCGGCGTACTCGTACATCGCGGGGCACGGCGACACGTTGTGGCTGCAGACGGACCTGGACGCGCCGCGGGGGCGGATCATCACCGTCGACCCGCGCCGCCCGGACGAATTCACCCAACTGGTCGCCGAGGCCGACGACGCGATCCAGGGAGCCGGGGTCATCTCCGCGAAGCTCTATGTCGCCTACCTGACCGACGCCGCCTGCCGGGTACAGATCTTCCACCGCGACGACGGACAGCCGCTCGGCGAGTTGCCGCTGCCGGAGCGCGGCACCCTGGAGGGGTTACGCAGCGCGCCGACCGGTACGGAGGCGTTCTTCTCCTTCACCAGTTTCACCCGCCCGGCGACCGTGTACCGGCTCGATGCCAGCGACGACAGCGTCACGGTCTTCTTCGCGCCGACCTACACCTTCGACCCGGACAGCTTCCTGGCCGAGCAGATCTGGTACGACAGCGCCGACGGCACGCGTGTGCCCATGTGGGTGTGCCGGCACCGCGACGTACCGCTGGACGGAAGCGCACCGACGTTCCTGGCCGCGTACGGCGGGTTCGGTTTCGCCATCACCCCCACTTTCACCCCCGGCCCGATCGCCTGGATGCAGCTCGGTGGCGTGTACGCGCTGGCCAACGTACGCGGCGGCGGTGAGTTCGGCGAGGAATGGCACCGTGCAGGCTCCGGCCGCAACAAGATCAAGGCCGTCGAGGACCTGATCGCCGCCGCGGAGTGGCTCTCGTCGCACGGGTACACCAGCCCGCAACGGCTCGGGCTCGGCGGCATCAGCAACGGCGGTACCCTGGTGGCCGCCGCCGCGGTGCGCCGTCCCGACGTCTGTGGGTGTGTCATCCCGGTCAACGGCGTGTTGGACCTGCTGCGCTTCCACCAGTTCACGATCGGCTGGTCGTGGGTGTTCGAGTACGGTTCAGCGGAGGATCCGGAGGACTTCGCGGCCCTGTACGAGCTCTCGCCCCTGCACCGGCTCCGGTCGCACCAGACGTATCCGGCGACGTTGATCTGCACCGCCACCCGTGACGACCGCGTCGTGCCGGCGCACAGTTACAAGTTCGCCGCGACCTTGCAGCACACACAGTCCGGGACAGCACCGGTCCTCCTGCGGGTCGACCTCACCTCGGGGCACGCGCGTGATGCCCGGGCCACCGAAGGGCTGGAGGATCTCAGCGACCGCTGGACGTTCGCCGCGCACACACTGGGCATGCGGGTGCCGCCGGAGGCGTGAACCCATCAGTCGGGCCGGCGGCGTGGTCATGCTGCCGGCCCGTGTCTGCCTGCCTTCCCCGTGCCGCTCGTCGCCCAAGCGGCGAACTGGTCGTTCAGGACTCGGCGGCGCCCTCGATGGCGGATCGCGCCCAGCGGCCGGTGCGGTACCGCCAGAGGGTGAGCCCCGCTCGGACCCACAGTCCGGTGGCGAAGCCGACGTAGACACCGGCCAAGCCGAGATCCGTGTACGTCACGCAGAGGTAGGCGAGGGGCATTGCGACGACCACCTGGCTGAGCACCCCGATGTACATCAGACCCCGGGTGTCGCCGGCGGCCCGCAGTACGCCTGCGAGAGTCATCGCGACAATCATCGCGGGCACGATCGCGATCAGTGCGTACACGACGTTCCGGGCCTCAGCGACGACGGCCGGGTCGTCGGTGAATCCGTGGAAGACGACACCGGGGGCGAGCAGCGGCGCGGCGACCACGATCACGGCGAGTGCCGCCATGACGACTGCGCCCGACCGGCGGTAGGCGTGGGCGCCGGGCAGGTCACCGGCGCCAAGGCGCTGGCCGACCAGGATCGCGATGCCGCTGCTGGCACCGAAGATCACCGCCCACAGGACGGTCACCGTGATCACCATGAGTCGGTATCCGGCCAGCGGTTGCTGGCCGAGCGTGGCCACGAGGACGACGAGCACGACCTCACTGCCGTAGGCGAGCACCGAGAACACGAGATCGGGCCAGCCCATCCGCCACAGCGAGCCGCCCATGCCCGCGGATCGGTGCAGGTGTGTCGGGCGCCAGAAGGGATACCGGTCAGACAGTCGCCGTCGGGCCTGCACCGTGATGTACACGGCACCCATCAGGCTCGCAGTGAAGGTGCCCCAGGCGGAGCCGACCGCGCCGAGATCGAGACCGAACACCAGCGCATAGTCGAGCGGGATGTTCACGAGGCTCACCAGCATGACGACCCGCATGGCGGTCTTCGTCTCGCCGATGCCGCCGAACACGCCCCGGAAGTGAGCGGTGAGAGCGATCAGCGGAAAGGAGGCAGCGAGGATCCGCAACACCGCCGCAGCCTCGGCAGGCGGGTCTCCGTGGGCGATCACGGACACGATCAGTGGTGCGAGGACGGCGACGACGACAGTGATCGCCAGTCCGACGGTCAGGCACAGCACTGCGCCGACATCGAGAACACGGCTGATCCGTGCGGTGTCGCCGGCTCCCTTCCACCGGGATACGTGCACCTGGACGGCCGTGGCCCACGGCAGGATCAGCGCAGAGCCGAGCACATAGACCGGCAACACGAGGCTCATCGTGGCAAGCGCCTCGGTGGAGTACTGTCCGACGATCGCGGTGTCCACGACGCTCAGGGCGAGCGTGGTCAGTCCGCCGGCGATGATCGGCCAGGTGACCCGCCAACTCTCCGCGAACCGCTCTCGGAAGCCGGACGTTTCAGACTCGATTAGATCGGCCTGGTCGGCCGGCATCATGGCCACGGCTACCCTCCGTGTCGACGTCAACGAGCGCACCGGTACGCACGCCTGAAAGAGGGGGTGGTCGCCTCAGCGCTGCGCGGCGGACAGGGGGAAGCATATCGATGACGAATATCGTTATCAACAACCCGGCCGAGGGTCGGAAGTAGAACCAACCGAGGCGACCTCCTGAAACCTCAACACATGCGTCTCATTGCATGTATCGTGGGAGGTGACGCGACACGATCAGGGAGGAAAGCGCCATGAGTACCGACACCACCACACATCCCACGCACCCGGTGGCGCACCAACACACCCACGGCCCCGAATGCGGGCACCGCAGCGTGCGACACCTCGGACATGTCGACTTCCTGCACGACGGGCACCTGCACCACGCACACGAGGGGCACTACGACGAGTGCAGCGTCGACGGCCACAGCCCGGCCGAACAGCACGAACACCGTCACGGCGCCGGATGCGGGCACGTCGCGGTCGAGCACGACGGGCACACCGACTACCTGCACGACGGCCATGTGCACCAGGTGCATGACGATCACTACGACGAGTGCGCATCGGATCAGCACGTGATCGCCGAGGACCACGCGCATGTCCACGGGGACGGCTGCGGCCACTCCCCGGTGGCGCACGGCGATCACCTCGACTACGTCCACGACGGTCACCGGCACGCCGCGCACGGTGGCCATTACGACGAGCACTGAGCCGCCGGGTCGACCGGGACACCCCCCCCGCGCGGTAATGATTACCGTTACGGATTGCACTATGGTGCGGGGATGAGCGACGAATACCAGATCGCCGGGGAGTACCTGCATCTGCTCAGTGAAGCCGCCTGGCAAGCGCTGCGCACGCCGGTCACCCAGGCGCTGCGCGGCGCAGCCGGGGACGCCACGCTGGTCGACATCGGTGCGGGCAGCGGCCTCGGGACGGAGGTGCTCGCCGCGACCGTCCCGGACGGCGACGTGATCGCGGTCGAACCGTCACCGCTCCTGCGGGCGGTCCTGCTCTCCCGGGTCGCCGCCCACCCCGATCTGCGGCAACGGGTCACGACGCTGGCCGGGGACGCACTCGGTGTCGAGCTGCCCGGACGCCTCGGTGCCGTGCTGGCGATGAACATGATCGGCCACCTCGATCCCGACGGGCGCCGCACGTTCCTGCGACGGGTGGCCGAGCGACTCGTGCCGGGCGCGCCGCTGGTGCTGAACCTACAACCACCCGCAGAGCCGACGCCGGTGCCGTTCACGGTCTTCGGTGAGGTCCAGGTGGGTCGCCACACCTACGAAGGAGGTGGGTCGGCCGAGCCGTCCGGCTCGGCGGCGGTGACCTGGCGAATGCGCTATCGGGTCCTGGACACCGACGGCGCCGTGCTGCGGGAGGACCACGCCGACTACCGCTGGCACGTGGTCGCGCCCGAGGTCCTGCTCACCGAGATGGCCGACGCCGGCCTGACCGGCGAAATCGGAGCGCTGGACGTCGTCCGTGCCACGCGCCGCCCGTGAGTGAGGCCTGAGTCCGGGCCGACGGTGTTCTCCGCCGGCCGGACGTGCCCGCACCGCAGGCCGGTGGCCATCGCCGGTCAGGGACACCCCGGTCATCGACAGGTCGTCAGGTACGCGCCCGCCACCGGCGTCCGGGGCCCGGCACGACCATCGGCGTCCCTGCCACCGGGTCGGCGACGATGACGGCGTCCAGGCCAAAGACCTCGCTGATGAGGTCCTCGGTGACGATGTCCTGCGGCCTACCGGCGGCGACCACCGCGCCGTCCTTCATGGCGATCAGGTGGGTGGCGTACCGGCAGGCGTGGTTCAGGTCGTGCAGCACCACCGCGAGCGTACGGCCCGCCTCGTTGAGGGTGTGGCAGAGGTCGAGGACATCGATCTGATGGGTGATGTCCAGGTACGTCGTTGGTTCGTCCAGCAGCAGCAACGGCGTCTGCTGGGCGAGGGCGGTGGCGATCCAGACCCGTTGCCGTTGGCCGCCGGAGAGGGTGTCCACCGGCCGACCGGAGAGATCGCTGATGTCCGTGACCCGCATCGCGTCCCGGACCGCCGTCTCATCATCCTCGGTCCACTGCCGCAGAAACCCCTGGTGGGGATATCTGCCACGGGCAACGAGTTCGGCGACCCTGATTCCTTCCGGTGCCACGGACGCCTGCGGCAGAATCGCCAACCGCCGGGCCACCTCACGGGTGCGGTACCTCGCGATGTCGGCCCCGTCCAGGATCACGGTTCCCGCGATCGGGCTGATCAGCCGCGCCAGTGCCTTCAGCATCGTCGACTTTCCGCACCCGTTCGGGCCGACGATGATGGTCAACGAGCCGTCGGGAACGGTGACCGTCAGGTCCTCCGTCACATGGTGGTGGGCATAACCCAAGGTGACCTGGTGGACAGCGAGGCGCTCGGTCGGCGACGAACTGCCGGCGTCGGATGGGTCAGTCGTCGTCATGAGGTTCGAATCCGTATCCGTCGCGTGAGAAGCCAGGTCAGGTAGCTGCCACCGATCACCACGGTGACGATGCCGACCGGCACGGGACTGGGGAAGACCCGACCGGCTACCAGGTCGGCAATGATGAGGAGCGCTCCCCCGACGGCTGCGGAAGCTATCAAATTGGTGCCGGCACTGGCGGTAAGGACCCGGGCAAGTTGCGGTGCGGCGAGGGCGAGAAAGGCGACCGGACCACACACGCTGGTGACCAACGCGATCAGACCGATGCCGGCGACCACTGATGCGAGCCGGGTGGGTTCGATCCGGGCGCCGGTGCCGCGGGCATGGTCGTCGCCGAGTTCCAGCTGCCGTAGGTGCCGTCCGATTGCCATGGTGGCCGGGATCATCGCGGCGAGCAGCAGCGTTGACGGGGCAGCCTGGGCCCAGCGGAGATTCTCCAGGCTCCCCTGGCCCCAGATCGAGGCCGTCAGGGCGACCCGCGTGTCGGCCTTGAGCACGATCAGCGAGTTGACGGCGGACAGGGCCGCCGAGACACCGACGCCGACCAGCACGAAGCGAAAACCGTCGACCCCTGACCGGTAAGCCAGCAGGTAGACAGCGACAGCAGTGGCGATGCCGCCGATGAATGCGAAGGTGATGGTGGTCAGCGCGCTGCCGGACAGGAACACGATCGAGATCAGCGCGCCGGTGAAGGCTCCGGTGTTGAATCCGATCACATCCGGGCTGCCGAGTGGGTTACGAGTCAGCGATTGGAACACCGCGCCGCTGACGCCCAGTGCCGCGCCGAACACCACGGCGGCGACGGCTCTGGGCAACCGCCATTCCAACACCACCTTGGTCGGGAAGGGCTTGCCCTGCCTGGACACGATGTCGATGAGCTCACCTGTCGACACCGGGTACGGTCCGGTGACCACACTGACGAGGAATGCCACAAGGCAGACCACGAGGCAGACCACCGTGACCGCCGCGACGCGCGTGTTCGCCACGATGGAGAAGCGGCTTCCCCATCGGATCTGGAGGCGGGCCGGGCCAAAGTCGACGCGTCCGGAGAGCGGAGAGCTCATGACGGCCTGATCCGATCTCCGCGAGCGAGCATGATGAGGACCGGTGCGCCCAGCAGAGCGGTCATCAGGCCAGCCGGGGCCTCGTCTGGCCAGATCACGAGTCGGCCCGCGACATCGGCGACAAGCATCAGGAGCGCGCCGAGGACGGCGCTGTACGCGAGGACCCACCCGAGTCGGGTCCCGGCGATCCAGCGGGCGATCTGCGGGACCATGAGCCCGATGAAGAGGATCGGCCCGGCCACCGCCGTGGCGGCGCCGGCGAGAAGAGCGACGGCGCCGGCCACGGCGATCCGGGTGGCGGTCACCGGCACCCCGAGGGAACGGGCCAGATCCTCACCCAGAGCGAGCTGACCGAGCGGACGAGCGGTCGCCACCGTCGTGAGGGCGGCCACCAGAACGACGGGAGAGATCATCCCGATCGAGCTCAGGTCGCGGCCCACCACCGATCCGGCCAGCCACCCTCGCATGACGTTGAAGCTCTCCGGGTCGGTGAGGGACAGCGCGGTCACGATGCCGAGCAGTACTGCGGAGATCGCGACCCCGGCCAGGACGAGAGCGGCCGGTGAGGTCCCGACCCGACTGAACCCCAACAGGTAGACCGCTGTCGACACCAGCAAGGCGCCGGCGAGGGCGAACCACATGTACTGCTGGATGTGGGTGAGACCGAACATTCCGACGGCGAGGACGACCGCCAGGCTCGCGCCGGCGTTGACCCCGAGCAGCCCCGGATCCGCGATCGGGTTGCGGACCAATGCCTGCATGAGGGCTCCGGCCAGACCGAGACAGAGGCCCACAACGACCGCGGCGACGGTACGGGGCAGTCGCATGTCCCGAATGATGATCTGCGTCGCCTCGTCACCCCGGCCGAGCAGCCCATCGAACGCCTCCGACGTCGAGAGGAAGACCGACCCGACGAGGACGCCGGACAGGCAGACCACAGCGAGCAGAACGACCAGGGGCACCATCAGAACGCGGTGCCGCGATACGGAGCCGGGTTGCACCGGTGCAACCCGGGCGATATTGGGCACTACGCCGTGATCAGGGACTGGAACTGCTTCCAGCGCTGTGCGGCGTCCGCCTCGGTGCCGACGACGATCGACCCCGAGGCGAAAGCCGCCAGATCGACCAGGACCCAGTACACCGCGAAGCCGTAACCGCCGGTCCACATGTCACCGTTGACGATCGGCGCCCGGCCCTGCTTGACCGCCGGCAGGGCTTGGAACAGCGGTTGCCTGGTGACGATCTTCTCGTCGTAGTAGGTCGCCTTCGGCACCGCCACGATGTCGGCATCGTGCTGCGGGATCTGCTCGGGTGAGAGCATGACCCAGCCACCGTACGACTGGCCCTCAGGTGCGGCCTTCTCCTCCCCTGCGGGGCGGGTGAATCCTGACTCGGCGATCACCGTCGACAGGCTGTTACTGGAGTCGGTCACCATCACGGAATCGCCGCGCACGGCTCCGAGCAGCACCGACAGCGACTTGGGACGGTCGGCGTGCTTCGTCGCGACCTCCTTGGTCATCGAGGTCAGTACCTCGATGACCTTGTCCGAGGCGGCTCCCTTGTCGAAGTATCTGCCGTATGCGCTCACCAACTCGCGCCACGGTTCCATGTAGGGTGCCCGCAGGGTCGGTGCGACATCCCCGAACGGCGCGAGTTCCTGCTCGCTGCCCGCCACAGCGGTGACGACGATGAGATCCGGCTCGATATTCGCCACGTCCTCGACGGCCGGCCGACGACCTCCGCCGGTCATCGGCCGAACCTCCACGCCCGCCTCCTGCAGAATCTTCACAGCGACGTCCGAGCCCCAGGCGTTGTACGTCACCTGCGGTTTCATCCCCAGCATGAGCAGATTCAGAGCGGCGTTCTCGTCCAGCGCGACGATCCGCTCGGGAGCCACCGGGATGGTGACCTCGCCGAACCAGTCGGTGACGGTCCTCGTTTCCGCCCCATCCCCGGCCCCGGTGGAGCCGGGAGTGGCGGTCGTCGAGCAGGCGACGAGACCAGTCACCACCAGAAGACTCGCCATGATCGCGAGGCGTCGACGAAACAACACCGAAAAGGACATCCGTTCCCCCAAGCGTCTACGAGCGCGTGGCGACGTTCACCGGCCACAGCGACGTCGCCAAAGTAGACAATGACAACCGCTTTCAGCAAGGGGGAAAGTCGATCCGGTGGAGTGCCGTCATGTCGGCTCGTGGGGGGTGAGTGCGCATGGGTTCTGCGCCGACCGGGCTGACAGATCCGGATATAGACTCGATGTCGGTCAGGAAGATGCCCGGATCGGCCGGCCTCGGGACTCCCGTACATCCTTCGACAGGGCGAAAGAATCGCCTCGACGGCCGGACCTTGTCGACGGACGCCGGCCCGTGCTTCCGGTGTCGCTGCCGGACGTTCGTGGATTGCCGTCGGTCCGGGTGCCCCGGCGGGCCAGCGGTGCGGTGGAAGGCAACGTCGCCGGCGAACACCGACGATCCAAGGTGCCGCCGGCGGGGCCGGTGAACACGCCGACGTACAGCCGATCAACCGGAGAGGACAACCGCCCGCCGACTCACCTCAAGCTGAATACGTACGGTGAAACGCCTGGCACACCGTTTCCGACCCGTTCGCCGGCTGCTTCCCGCTCACCGATCCAACTGCGACCTGAGCCCGGCCAGGATCAGGTCGAGGCCGCCCCGGAAGAGTTCCGGAAGCGGCAGCGTGAAGAACTCCCGCCCGACCCGGGTGGCGGTCGGGTGGGCAGCGGCGTCGACGCCGGTCAGGCCGTCGACGAACGCCGCCGCGCGGTTGGAGGCCCGGCGGCGGACGCGGACATCGGCGGAGTCCTCGATCGCCACCCGGGTGAACGTCCAGCTGGTGATCGCGGCGGCACCCCGGGCGACCGTCGCGTCGTCGAACCCGGCGTCGGAGAGTGTGGCGACGAGCAGTTCGAGCAGGCGGTATGCCTGCGGACCGGCCGGCCCGTTGTCGATCAGCCACGCCGCGACGCCCGGGTGCCGCCGGAGCACCTCGTGCTGCGTCATCGCCCAGTCACGCGCGCGCTGCTCCCATGATGCGTCGGGCGGCGTCTGTGGGTGGATGAGTTCGCCGATCCGGTCGGCGACCAGCCGCACCAACTCCTCACGGTCGGCGACGTGGCGGTAGAGGGCCATCGCGGTGACATCGAACCGGGCGGCGACGGCCCGCATGGTGACGGCGGACAGGCCCGCGCTGCGGGTGATGTCGATTGCAGCGTCAACGACGGCGTCCCGACTCAGCGCCAACGCTGCCCTCACCTTCGCCATATTCGGATATGACAATCATTTTCATCTGCTGGTATACGTAGTAAACGTACCCGACCGCGAGCTCAGTGGTCGAACAACGAAAGTGATGGTGAGGGATGGTGTCGATCACGACACGCAGACTGGTCGCGGCCGTAGCCGTCGGCGCGGCCCTCGCGGCGGCGGGATGCTCGGGAGACCCGGACGACGGCGGGCAGGCGTCGGCCGGCGGGACGCTACGAGCCGCGTTCGCTGGCGGCGGCTCCAGCGAGACGCTCAACTACCTGGTAGGCCCGACCCCACTGGACTACGTCCGGGCGAAGCTGGTCCACCCTCCGCTGTGCGAACTCGACCCGCAGGCGCCCGACGGCGTGGCGTACGGCGTCGTCGAGTCGATCACGGTCTCCGACGACCGCAGGACGTACACGCTGAAGGTGCGCAACGGCGTGACGTTCACCAGCGGCAAGGCGATGACCTCGGCGGACGTGCTGTACTCGCTACGCGCGCCGACGGTCCTGAACGGCCTCCCCTTCACCAGGATCATCTCCCGCAACTTCGACGTGGAGAAAGCCTCGGCCCCGGACGCCACGACGGTGATCCTGCCGACCCTGTCGCCGATCGCCGACGGACGCGAGGTGATCTGCCAAAGCATGCTCGCCATCCCCGACGGAACGACCGAGTTCACGCCGGACACGCCCTCCGCCGGCGCCTTCACGATCGAGACCTTCGAGCCCGGCCGTTCGACGCTGCTCAAGCGCAACGACGCCTACTACGGTGAGAAACCGTCGCTGGAGCGGATCGAGCTGTTGTCCATCATCGACGGCACGGCGCGGGTGAACGCGCTGCGACAGGGCCAGGTCGATTTCATCAGCGGCATCGGGCCCGCCCAGGCGAGGACGCTGGAGGGCGTCGACGCCGTCGAGGTCAGCACCAGCGAATTGCCCTACGCGGCCCACCTGCAGTTCACGATGAACACCGCGACCAAGCCGTTCGACGACCCCCGGGTGCGGGAGGCGTTCCGACTGGCGGTCGACCGCGAACGCATCGTGGCGAACGTCTACTTCGGCCGCGCGTTCGTCGGCAACGACGTCCCGGCGCTCGGCTTCCCCAGCTACGACAGGTCGCTCACGCAGCGCACACCTGATCGCGACCGGGCCAAGCAGTTGCTGGCCGAGGCAGGCGCGAGCGGTATGACGGTCGAGCTCACCGCCGGTCCCGAGATGCCCGGCATGGTGGAGACGGCAGCGCTCGTCGTGGAGGACCTGAAGGCGATCGGCGTGCAGGCCACCGTGCGGGAACTCCCCGCCGGCCAACTGTTCGCCGACTACCCCGCCTACCTCTCCTGGCCGTTCAAGGCCGGCTGGAACCCGCCTGCGTTCTTCGAGATCAACCACACGCCGGGCACCTTCCCGGACGTCGACGCCCTGGTGCTGCAAGCGCGCGGCGCCGCGACCCGGGACGAGCGGCTCGCCGCGTCACACCGGGCGCAGAAACTGCTGTGGGAGAAGGGCAATCAGATCGCGCCGGTATTCGTCCCGACGATCAACGCCGGCTCCGACAAGGTCGACGGCGTACGAAACCTGCAGTTCCCCGACCTGATCCGCGCCACCATCCGGACGTGACCGGTGCGACTGGCCGGTTGGCTCACGGTAAGGGCCGCCGCCGCCGTGGCGACCCTGGCCGTGCTGTCCGCCGTGGTGTTCTGGGCCACCGAGGTCCTACCCGGCGACGCTGTCGGAACGACCTCGGGGCCGAACGCCACCGACGCTGAGCGGGCCGCGATCCGCATCTCGCTCGGCCTCGACCGCCCCGCGCACGAGCGGTACGTGGACTGGATCGGTGACGTCGCGCGCGGTGACCTCGGCACCTCACTCACCGGACGGGGGGTCGGTGAGATCATCGCCGACCGGCTGGGCGCGAGCCTCTCCGTGCTGGTCCCGGCGGCGGTGTTGATCCTGGTGCTCGCGGGCGCGCTCGGGGTCACGGCGGGGTTGCGGGTGGGCGGCCGGCTCGACCGGGGGCTGAACGCGACCACGCTCGGCCTCGTCGGGTCGTCGGACTTCCTGCTGGCCACCGGGCTGCTCGTGGTGTTCACGGCCTGGTGGCCGGTGCTGCCGGCGGTCGCCCTCGTGCCCGCCGGCGACCAACTGTGGCAGCATCCGGACCTCGTCGCCCTGCCTGCGCTCGCGCTGGCCCTCGGCGGGTTCGGCGCGACGATGCGCCTGCTGCGCGCGTCCGTCGCGCAGACGGCCGCAACCGGCTTCGCGGAGTTTGCCCGTCTCAACGGCGTCCGCGGCCCGCGATACCTCTGGACCGTGGTCTCCAACGCCGCAGCGCCGGCGCTGCACGGCCTGGCGATCATGCTCGCCGGCCTGCTCGGCGGCAGTGTCGTCGTGGAGACGCTGTTCAACGTCCCCGGCATCGGCTACGAACTGACCCGGGCCGTCGCCGAACGGGACATCCCGCTGATCCAGGGCCTGAGCATGACCCTCGGGGCCGCGACGCTGGCGATCCTTCTCGCCGGCGACCTCCTCGCCGCGCTCCTGGACCGGCACCGGGCGCACTCACCGGCGGGCATCCGGTGAAGCTGCGCCTGATCCTGCCGCTGCTGGTGCTGGCTGTCGCTGCCCTCGGGCCGTGGGTTCCGGTCGGCAGCCCGACCGCACCGGTCGCCGGGCCGTTCGAGTCCTGGTCGGGCGCGCACGTCCTCGGCACCGACATCCTGGGGCGGGACGTGCTCGCCCGGGTGCTCGCCGGTGGCCGAATGTTGGTCGTCCAGGCGGCTGTGGCCACGCTGCTGGGCAGCGTTGTCGGGCTCGGGGTCGGTGTGTGGGCGGGGATGACCCACCGGCACCGGGCCGCGCGGTTCACGGTGCGGGGCATCGACGCGCTCGCTGCCCTGCCTGGGATCCTGCTGCTGCTCGTGCTGGCCACCGGCGCACCCGGCAGCGGCGCCGCCATCGTCGCCGCGAGCGTACTGGTGAGCGTCCCGTTCTCGGTTCGGGTGAACCGGGAACGCGTCGCCGCCCTGGTCCGCACCGATTACGCCCGAGCGGCCCAGGCGCGGGGCGACACGGTCGCGACACGGCTGCGGTACGACATCGCGCCCGGGCTGGCACCGACTGCGCTGGCCGAGGCCGGCATCCGGTTCGTCGCCGCGGTTCAGCTCGCGGCCACCGCGGGGTTTCTGGGACTGGGGGCGTCCGCGCCGGCCGCGAACTGGGGACGGATGGTGCAGGAAAACAGCGCCGGACTGACGACCAATCCGCTGCCGGTGGTCGTCCCCGCGTTCCTCCTCGTCGTGCTCGCCGTCGGTGTGACGTTCCTGCTCGACCACCTGGCCGGTCGGGTTCTCGGCGAAGCCGACCGGATCGGGGCCGGTCGATGAGGACGGTCGCGCGGGTGGACGGGTTGAGCGTCACCGCACCGGACGGCACCCGTATCCTGGACGCCGTCGACCTGGAACTGGCCCCGGGGCGGGTCACCGGCCTTGTCGGCCCGTCCGGGTCCGGGAAGACCACGCTCGCGCTCGGACTGCTCGGACACCTCGGCCGCGGCCTGCGCCGCACGGCGGGCACCGTCCAGGTGGCCGGCCACGACCCGTTCCGCCCGGCCGGACGGCGACGGCTGCGCGGCCGGGCGGTCGGCTACGTCCCGCAGGATCCGGCCAGTGCCCTGGATCCCCGCCGTCGCGTCGCGGCGCTACTGCGTACCGCGGCCCGGATCGCCTGGCCGCAGGACGACCGTACGGGCCGTGCCGAGCGGGTCGAGGTGGCCGCACGCGATGCCGCCCTCGACCCGCGCCTGCTGCACCGCTATCCGGCACAACTGTCCGGCGGCCAGGCCCAGCGCGCGGTACTGGCATGGACGCTTGTCACCCGGCCGACGCTGGTCCTGCTCGACGAACCCACCAGCGGGCTGGATCCCGGGACCGCGCTGCGGATCAGCCGGCAGTTCACCGGGCTGCCCTGGCGACCAGCGGTCCTGCTGATCAGCCACGACCTCGCCCTGGTCGACCGGATCGCCGACGAGACGCTGATGATGGATCGGGGCCGGATCTCCCCCGCACCGCCCCGCACCGCCGCGCCACCCGCACCCGCCACGCAGTGCCCGGTACCGTCCGAAGACCGTAAGACGGCGGTGACTGTCGACGGAGTCACGGTTCGGTACGGCTCGACCCGAATCCTCGACGGTGCCCGCGCCGACATCGGGGTCGGCGAACTTCTCGGCATCCGTGGGGTGTCAGGCAGCGGAAAGACCTCGCTGGCGCGGGCATTGTGCGGGCTGGCCCCGCCGGATGCCGGGCGGCTGCTGGTGCACGGCTCGCCCATCAGCTGGGACGCGGCCACTCGCGTACGCGCCGGCCAGCCGTACCTCGCCTACGTCGGTCAGGACGCCCGGTCAGCGCTCAACCCGCACGAGACCGTCCGGCACGCGCTGACACGGGCGCTCGCCGTGGCCGCCCGCCGCGGCCGGGCCCCGGCCTGGACGCTGGACGAGATCGCCGACCGGTTCGCGCTCCCCGCCGAACTGTTCGGCCGGACGCCCGACCGGCTCAGCGGCGGCCAACGCCACCGCGTCGCCCTCGCCCGCGCCGTCGCCGCCGCACCTGCGATGCTCGTGTGCGACGAGTCAACGGCGTCGCTCGACCACGACACCCAGGCCCATGTCCTGGACACCCTCGACGCCCTACGACACCGCGACGGCACCCCGATCGTGCTGGTCACCCACTCCGACCGCGTCGCCGCCCGTGTCGACCGTGTCCTCAACCTCTCCGAAGGGCAGCTCCGATGATCCTGCTCCGACCCGTTCTGCAGGTCGCCCCACGCCGCGACGGAGACGACCCGGAAACTCGCCGCGACCACGCGCAACCCGATGGTGCCGCCGCGCACCTTCTCCGAGAAGCGGTGTTCGGAGTTCGTCGCCGTTGTCCGACGCGGCACCGCGCCGCAGGACCATCGGCGGTGACCTCGACCACGCCGCCGTCGCCCCGCTGGATCGACCTGCGTTCCGCAAGATCATGTTTCTATAGGGGCATGGAATCGGGGTATGAGCTGGGCAAACGCGGGTCGGTCCGGTGACGTGGCGTGTCACTGGGCCGGGGTGTTGGTGCTGGTCAGGGGGTTGCGGATGTCGCGTGGATGACGCGGGGCGGCTCGGTGATCTTCAGCTTGGCGAACAGGGCCTTCTGGGGTTGGGACAGCTCGGTACGCTGGCGGAAGGTGCCGGCGTCACGTTGGGTGGCTTCGGGGTTGAGGCAGATCACGAACCGGTCGTCGGCGTCGATGTTGACTTCCTTGACCTGCAGGTTGTCGGCGACGATGGCGTAGCGGCCCTGTCGGGCCAGGGCGGCGCCGGCCTCGGCGGTGTCGGCGCAGCTTCTCGCCGAGGATGTAGCCGCCGGCGCCCTGCTGCAGGAAGCGTCTGTTCTCGGCGGAGGCGAAGCCGCGGTCGGCGACCCACACGACGCGGGCGAAATTCCACTCCCGCATGTCGGTCTTGACCTGGCGGATCAGCGCCGAGTCACCCGTGTTGCCCGGCCAGCACCACACCCGCACGGGGATGCCGGTGCGGGTGACGGCCATACCGACCACGACCCGGGGCAGGTCGTCGCGGTGGTCGTTGCTGCTTGACCGCCGTCGGGTCGTCTTCGGCCACGGCCTTGCCCAAGGCGTCGCGCCAGAGCAGTTCATCTACCTCGTCCAACTCGAAGTACGTCGACGTCGTATCGAAGAAGAGAAGATCCACTTCAAGGTTCAGCAGGTCGGCGATGTGGTCGTAGACCGCCCGGGTCAGCGCCGGTTCGACGCCGACCAGCTCGTCCATCGCCCGATAGCAGGCATCGTCGGTGAGCGTGTCGAGGCCCGGCACCGCCACATCGTGGCAGACCCAGTGCGCGGCGGCCAGCTTGCTCGACGGCGCCAAGGCGCGGCCCGCCACCAGGGCGAAAAGCACACGTTCCACGTCGGCTTCCCGCCAGCGGGTGCCCACCAACCCGGTGAGATCTTGTCGTTGCCCAACTGCCGCCACAGCCCGTCCAGCAGCCACACCCCGCCCAGCGGCCTAGACTCCACAAACGACAGCCCCGCCGGCGCCACCGTGGCCAGGGCATCGGTCGGCTCCAGCAGCCAGCGGCACCGCCACCGAACGCAAAGCCGCCATCGAGACCCTCATCGCCGAAGTTCAACTCACCGACCAGGGAGTCGTACCCGTGTTCAAGATCCCCACCGACACGACAATGCCCCCGCCCGAAACGGACGGGGGCATATCAGGAGTACCACCGGTTCGCACAATGGTGCGGTCGGTGGAGCCGAGGGGACTCGAACCCCTGACCCCCACACTGCCAGTATCGTAACGATTCTGTCACGCCATGCCGCCGGATGCCTGCGTTCCGCAGCTCGGCGTCGATATAGGCGGCGGATCTGGGCTGTGAGCTGGGCAAACAGCGGTGGGCCCGGTGACGGGGCGTGTCACTAGGCGGCTGTGTTGTCGCAGGTCAGGCGGTTGCGGGTGTGGCGTCGAAGATCCGGGGCGGCTCGGCGATCTTCAGCTTGGTGAGCAGGGCCTTCTGGGGTTGGGACAGCTCGGTGCGCTGGGCGAACGTGCCGGCGGGGCCGGTGAACACGCCCAGGTGCAGCCGGTCGATCTCGGTGCGGATCGCGGTCCAGGTGCGGCCGGTCTCGGTCTCGGCGACCCGGATCAGCAGCAGGGCCAGCCAGCAGAGCAGGATGTGAGCGCGGATGCGGTCCTCGCGGCGGTGGAACACCGGGCGCAGGTCGAGGGTGGTCTTCATGTCGCGCCAGCCGCGTTCGACTTCGAGGAGCTGCTTGTAGCCCAGGGCGATGTCCTCGGCCGACAGTGTCGGGTCGGAGCAGCGCAGCAGGTACTTGCCGTCCAGGCGCTGTTCGGCCTTGACCTTGGCCTGGTCGAGGCGCAGCAGGCCCTTGGGGGTGACGCGCAGGAACCGGTTCAGGCCGGGCTTGGTGGAGATCACGCCGCGTAGCTCGGCGCGTTTGGTGGCCGGCAGCCGGTCGGTGTCGTCGATCAGGTCCGTGAGCTGGGCGATCAGCCGTTGGCGGACAGCGGCGTCCCGGTCGGCGGCCTCGGGGTTGTAGCAGATGACGAACCGGTCGTCGGTGTCGATGTTGACTTCCTTGACCTGCAGGTTCTCCGCGACGGTGGCGTAGCGGCCCTGCCGGGCGAGCGCAGCGTCGGCTTCGCTGGTGCCGGCACGCAGCTTCTCACCCAGGATGTAGTGCCCGCCGCCCTGTTGCAGGAAGCGGCGGTTCTCGGCGGAGGCGAAGCCGCGGTCGGCGACCCAGACGACGCGAGCCAGGCTCCACTCGCGCATGTCGGTCTTGACCTGCCGGATCAGGGCGGAGTCGCTGGTGTTGCCGGGCCAGCACCACACCCGCACGGGAATGCCGGTGCGGGTGACGGCCATCCCGACCACGACCTGGGGCAGGTCGTCGCGGGAGTCCTTGCTCTTGCCATGGGTGCGGAACCCTGCCTGCTTGACCGCCGCCGGATCGTCCTCGGCCACGACCCGGCCCTGCTGGTCACGCCACAGCGGTTCGTCGGCCTCATCGAGTTCGAAGTAGGTGCTGGTGGTGTCGAAGAACAACAGGTCGACCTCAAGGTTGAGCAGGTCGGCGATCTGGTCGTAGACCCCGCGGGTCAACGCGGGCTCGACCTCGATCAACTGGTCCATCGCCCGGTAGCAGGTGTCGTCGGTGACGTGCGGCAGGTCGGGCAGGTACACGTCCTGGCAGACCCAGTCGGCGGCGGCCAGCTTGCTCGACGGGGCCAGGGCCCGGTTGGCGACCAGCGCGAACAGCACCCGTTCGACGTCGACCTCCCGGCGGGACGAGCCGACCAGCGGCCGCAGGACGGTGTCGATGCGCAGCCGGCGCCACAACCCGTCGAGCAGCCACGCCCCGCCCAGCGAACGGGACTCCACAAACGACAGGCCGGCCGGCGCGGCCGCGGCCAGGGCGTCGGCCGGGGCGAGCAACCGCGACAACGCGTCGACCAAGCGGCGGATACCGGCCACGTCGAGCTGGTCTTCGCGGCCGAACGAGTACAACACCCGGGTCTTGGACGCCTTCGCGGCCGGGTCCCACTCGTTGTGAGCCAGTTGCAGGTAGCGGATCGTCTGCCCGTCGCGGGTCTTGCGGGTCGACGCTTTCACGTACACGAGGCACGACCGTACACCGACTATGAGACCAGCAACAGATCAGCAGCTCAACAAAGTTATCCACAGGCAGGCGTGTCACTAGGCGTTTTCGCCGTTCCCGCCAGGCCGCAACGCCCTGAACTGCACCTTCACACCGCGACGCCGACTATATCGACGCTGAGCTGCGGAACGCAGGGGATGCCGACAGGTGCTTTGAGCAGGAAATACCCCTCTCAGGTAACTGACATCTCCTACCGCCGGATATCGCGCAATGATGGTCATTTGATCTTGTACGGTGACCACCGGTGTGACCACGATCAGTGTGGGAGGCTCCCTGCTACCCCATCCAGGCCGTTGCCGAACGGCCGATGGCAATAGACCGGCTTCGCGATTGCCAACGACAGCGAGCAGTTCACCGCGCTCGCCAGTTACGGCGATCCGACCAGCTGGCTCAGCAGGACCGGCGTGACCGCCGCAGAACTAAGATCAACTATCGACCTGGCGATCTCCTCGACGGAGTGCTCGCTCGACCATGCCAAACCGGATGCGTTCCTGCTCCAGACGTAGCGCCGGGGCGTACCGATCAGCGAGAAGGTCGGCGTAAAGGTCGGCCTCGTCCGGGTGCAGATGGGGCAGCTCAGCCCGGTTCGGGCTCGGCTCCCGGCCCCAGTGGTCACGGTGGGCGAGCAGCGTCGCCCGGTCCATCAGGATCGACCGGGCGTGCGGAAAGCTCTGGCGGAGCCGGTCCAGGATGGCGAAGCCGTGCGTGTCCATGTCGCCCCAGTAGATCAGCTCACGGGATTTTAGCCAGTTCAGCGGCGCCAGCCCGGACAGCGCGTACCCGCCGCCAAGGACCGCGACGGCATCGTCCACCTGCGGCAGCGCCAGATAGGTGATCTCGTTTTCCACCACGATGACCCGCGATGCCTCGGCCGGAGTCGCCGCCAGCTCCTCCACCCGTACCGTCACCTCCCGGTACGGCCCGGGCGTCGGCGGCCTTCGTCCCAGCGCCCGCAGCCGGACGTACATCGGCTTCGTTCGGAAGCCGTATCGCTGCGCGAACCGGCTCGGCGTGTGTGCCTGGTCGATCCGGCTCGGCTCAAGCTGACAGTCGAGCAGTCCGGCGAGCACTCCACGGTGCTGCTCGATGAACTTGGTGTCGACGCCCGGCACATCGATGTGGCGCAGATACGTCTCCGGCTGCCCGTGGCGGTAGATCCAGAGCACTGTGTCGACCAGCCTGCTCCAGCGCTCCGCCTGCCCGAGCACCTGCATGGGATGGGCCACCACCCAGTTCAGTAATGCCGGTGCGCTCGCCTGAGTGACCTCCAGCAGTCGTTCATACGTCGCCACCTGTGCACCGACGCGCAGCAGTGCCCAGAGTTGCGGTGCAGTGTCGATCACCGCTCGGGCGGGCACACGGTTGGTCCCGATCACTCGGCCGCCGACCGTACGGTGCTCAAGCCGTACGAGATCCCCGTTGACCTTCTTCCATCGACCAATCCAGTCCTGAGCCGGACCGAAGTGGCCCGCGAGTTCGGCTGCGGTCGGAGCGCGCACCGGCACCACGACCGGCTCCCACGGCGTGCCCCGTCCCAGCGCGGTGAGAAACTCCCCCGCCTCCCACCGACGACGCAGCCGCTCTACCAGATCGTCGGGCCCGGTCCACCGTGGTATCCGCCCGGCAGTGCCCATGTCAGACCTCGGACGCGGGCGACGCGTTCGATTCGTGTGCCTGCCGCCGCTCGTGGTACTCCTCGATGGTCAGGCTCTGCAGCCGCGAGTAGTTGCCGTTCGGGTTGTCCACGAATCCGACTGCCGCCACGTACGGCTCGATGACGTGGATCTTCTGCAACGGGGTCACGATCAGCAGTTGCAGGCCGATGCGCTGGAACAGGGCGAGCGCGAATTGGGTCGACGTCTCGGAGCCGCGCCCGAACGCCTCGTCGATCACCACGAACCGGAACGTGTTCGCGTCACTGGCCGGAGAGTCGAGCTTGAACTGGTAGGCCAGTGACGCGGCCAGGATGGTGTAGGCCAGCTTCTCTTTCTGCCCGCCGGACTTGCCGCCCGAGTCGGTGTACGTCTCGTGCTCGGCGTCGTCCTCCCGCCACCGCTCGGAAGCGGAGAAGACGAACCAGTTACGCACGTCGGTGACCCGCCGTGCCCAGGTCCGGTCGATGTCGGTGAAGCCTTCCCGGCCCTGGAACCGCTCGATGATCCGCTTGACCTGGAGAAACTTCTGTTCCGAGTACTGGTCCGAATCGTCGCCGCCGAGTGAGTTGTCGGTGCAGGCCCGTAGGTCGCCGATGAAGTCTCGAATCTCCACGTTCGGCGACGGATTGCCGTCCAGCCGAATGTACCGGCCCGGGTTGTAGTCGATGCCGACCAGCGACTGGTTGATCGTCGCGATCCGCTCTCGGATCAGCGCCGTCTGCTTGTTCAACTGCGAGTGGAAGCTCGCGATGTCCCGGATCGTGTTCGTGTTCAGGTAGTTCTTGAACTCCGCCTCGAACCGGGGCAGGTCGTCGCGGATCAGTCGGTCCCGCATCACCCGGTACTCCCCCGCGGACTGGATGGAGTTATCCAGCTCGGCGGCCTCCAACGGGTAACGGCGCCGAAAGTAAGCATTCAGGGCCACTCCATGACGTAGCCGTTGGTGGCAGTGTGTGATGGGTGGTGGCGGTCGTTGCTCGTGGTGGGTTAGCCGGGTGCCCAGGCGGGTGGTGTCCAGGGTCGGCCGAGGATGGCGTCGCGGATGGCGGTCATGACATCCGCGCCGTGTTTGGTCACTGTGGAGACGTAACCGCGGATGGCGTAGCGGTGTTCGGTGACCTTCTCGCTGGTGAGCCGTCCGGAGATCTTCTGCTGGGTCTTCGCGGGCCGTAGGTCGCGTTCGGCCTGGTTCGACGTGGGTGGGATGCGCAGGTCGGTGGTGAATCGCAGGATGTCGGCTTCTCGGTCGTGGAGGTCTTCCAGCAGTGCCCGGTGTTTCGGCTGTTTACGGCCGTCCACCCGGGCGACCTCCTTGAGCCCGATCCGCACGCCGTGCCGGTAGGCGTCGATCAGCGGGCCGGCGATGTGTTCGCCGATCGCGGGCAGGTTCTGTGCGCGGGCGAGGTTCGCGGCGTGGACGAGTCCCTGTAGCGCCTGGCGGATCTGGATCGGCCAGTGCGCGTCGGGGTAGGTCTCGGCGGCGTCCTGACAGTCGCGGATCAGGTGGGCTACGCAGAGTTGGTGGACCAGGTGGGCGAAGATCTTCGCGTCGTAGTTCTGGTAACGGTCGTGCACGACCACCCCGGTCAGGTCCGGCAGGACGAACACCTTGAACGTGTCGAGGCTGCGGTCACCGAGCAGGTACCAGGTGTAGAGGCGGGTGCAGGCGACCAGAAGGTACTTCTTGACCTTGCGGGCACCGACCCGGATCGGGGTCTCGTCGCAGGAGACCACATGCGCGAGGGCGATCAGCGTGCGGATGATCCGGTTCGACTCGGCCACCCCCGCCGCGGCCCGGCCGATCAACGCGTGGACGAACCCGTCCGACGGACGCGAGCCGGTCAACGCGGCGACCAGGTCAGCGCACCGGGCCACCGGAATCGCGTGCACCACCATCAGATAGACGCACCACGCCTGAAGATTCGGCCCGTACGAGACGCCTGCGTCCGGCACCCCCTCGGGGCGGGCCGCCACGTGCATCGCCCCGCACCCGCAGCGCACCGCGTGCCGATCATGCTGGGTGACCGTCGCCGTCATCGCCGGCACATCGACCTGCTGATGCGAGGCGTAAACCCCCAGATCAGCCGCCGATGCCAGATCCGATCCGCATCCACACGGCCCGCCCGGAAAATGATCCACAATGCCGTCCGGAAACGGTGACCAGGACAGCTGCGCACCCGGCGCACCCCGCTGCTTACCCCGCGACCGCTTACCAGCACCGGCTGCCGGCACCGGCGTGGACACCTCCGCCGGCGGCGTCCGTCCCGGATCATCATCCTTCGACGGCGGCATCCCCGAGTTCCCACTGTTACGCGACACCAGGCGTTCCAACCGCGCGACCCGATCAGTCAACTCCCGGTTCGCCTGGGTCAACTGTTCCACCTGAACGATCAGCCGTCGCGTGAGTCCGATCAACTCCTCGCGCGACAACTCCTCCAAGCCCGGCACCCACCGATCACAACACATCGATCGCACCCGGCCGCGCATCGACACACCGTCAAGATCGACCCAGCCCGTCAATCACAGACAGCCACTCACGGCCACCACCCGGAGTGGCCCTGAATGTTTACCGCCGAAAGTCCGCCATCCGGCCGACCGCTCGGTTACTCGCCGCGGCCTGCCGGCGGGCAGCCTCGTCCCGCTCCAACCGGAGTTGGGTCTCGATCTCGTCGCGGAGCCGGTCGTAGCCGGCCGGCTCCGCAGGCACCGTGTCACCGGCGCGCTTGCCCAACGTGTCAAAACACTCCAGCGCCGCGCCGTACCCGGGCTCGTCCAGCAGCCGCCGCGTGTCCCGCAACCCCTGCTCGGCCCGGTCGACCTGTCCCCGCACCTGGCCGATCCGGCTCTGCCTGGTGTCCCGCTCGTCGCCGAGTTCAGTGAGCTCCACAGTGACCCGTTCCAGCTCGGCGGTGAGCCGGGCGAGTTCGCCCGAGGACGCCTCCAGCTGCCGCTTCTCCGAGCGCAGCCGTTCGATGCGTTGCACTGCCGCTGCCCAGTCCAGCTCGGTGAAGTCGGTGAACTCGACAAGTTTGCTCAGCGTGCCGTGGCGTCCGGTCAGCCGATTCAGCTGTTTGATGAGCCCATCCCGGTCAGCGGTGGCCCGAGTCTGCCGTTCGGCAAGTAGCTGTGCCTTTGCCAGCAGAGCGTCGATCTTCTGTTCGACGCTCCAGCCGAGCACGTAGCCGCTGCGGTCGTCGATGCGGGACCGGTCATCTTTCTCGTGCCGACCACCGACATCCTTGACCTGGCCAGTCCGGGTCAACGCCCGGTCAACCCGACGGAATTCGGCGAGCGAGTCTACGCACTGGTAGCCGGCACGTCGGCGTAATTCCCGTTCCAGCCAGGGCCGCAGCGGTGACTCAGGATGCAGCTCCAGTTTGGCGAAGAGGGTCTGTCGCTCGTCGTAGCCGGGTTCGGGCTGGCGGGGCAGGGTCGCGGGCACCCGGTAGTAGACCAGCCGGCCGCCGAGGTGCCGCCGGTCCACCCAGTCCGCGACGGCCGAGTAGTGCGCGTCTGGCACCAGCAGGGACAGCGCAAATCCACGCAGTACCCGTTCGGCGGCTCCCTCCCAGTCAGATTCCCCGGGACGTACCTGGATCAACTCACCGGCGAACGGCAGCGTGACCTCGGGCAGGTTCAGCTCGGCGCAGATCCGGGCCCGGAGTTCAAGACTGCGACGGGGGATGTTGCTCCGCCGTTCCCGCAGGCTGCGCAGCTCGGCATTGATCTCCTGCTCCTGACCCGCGAGCTCCCGCACCGCGACTGCGGCCTCGGTCAGCTCGTTCTGCCGGTCGGCGCGGTCCTGGCCGCATCGGGCCAGCTCGTCGGCGACTTCCCCCCGGCGGTCGGTGAACTGCGGCAGCGCCTCGACGGGTGCCAGTCCCGCCTCGGCGAGCAACCCAGCGTAACGATCAAAACGCCGCCGCCGCTCCTCCCGCGCTGTCTCGGTCTCGCTGACCTGTCGCTCCAACTCGGCGACCCGGTCACCGCCATGCCCCGCGCGCTCCAATGTCAGCCGGTCCCGTCGCTGCCCCAGCTCAGCAATCCGCCCTTTCACGCCCGCCAACGCGGCCTGCTCTGCCGCCAACGCCGAGCTGTGTGTGGTGACCTCGGCCCGAAACAGTTCCGCCTTGCCCCGTGCGCAGAAGTACGGCAAAGCCGAGCGCTGGGCGTCCAAGGACGCGATCTGGGCCGCATGGCCGTCGTACGCGTCGCACGCATCCAGGAGGGGATGCAGCTCAGCGAGCTGCTCGCGGGCCTTCACCACAGCCTCGTGTGCACGGGTCAGGTCGTCGAAGTGCGCGACCAGCCGGCGAATCCAGTCCGCGGCGTCGAACGGCTCCAGCATGTGGTTACGGACGAAGTCGTTGAGATCGCCGACCGCCTTCATCGACACCGTCTGGTGGAACAGGTCCATCGCCTGGTCGGAGGCGATACCGAGGCGCCGCCGGAAGTCCTTGCCGTACTCCGGGAAGTGGTCGTAGATCTTGGCACCGGACTGTCTCAGCCGCTTCCTGAGCTGGGCGACCTCACTGCCAAAATCGACGAAGTCGGTGCCGACCGTGAGCTCCTCGCCGGCGGTCACGAAGAACCGCTCCGGCTGCCCGGAGTTGCCGTCCCGGGTCCAAAAGACCTGTCCGAGCGTGACGGTGGCGCCGGTCGCCGCGTTGCCGAAAACCCCGAGCAGCACCGAGTAGCTGCTGCCACCACGCAACCCGACCGGCCTGGACGTCCCGGTCGCCTCGTTCCGCTCCGACTTGTAGTAACCCAGCACGTATGAGCGCAGCGACCGTTCCCGAGTTTCGGCACCGGCAGCCCGGTTGTAAGAGATTTTGTGGGCTGGGAGCAGCAGCGTGGTGATGGCATCAACCACTGTCGACTTTCCGGAACCTATGTCGCCGGTCAGCAGCGCGGTGGCGCCGTCCAGCCGAAAGGTCCAGACCCGGCCGTCGAAGGTACCCCAGTTGCGAAGTTCCAGCCGCAGCAGCCGGAATCCCGGCGCTGCCGCGACGGCACCGGTCTGGTCATGATCGGTCAATGTGGCCCCGCCGTGGTTCCGGACAGCTCGGCTGCGTACTCGGCGAGCCGGGTGTCCAAGTCAGCCAACCATTGCCCGTCGACGAAGGCCTTGATGATCCGCCGCACCTCGTAGCTCGCTTCCCCGTCGTCGAGCCGGCGGAGGAACCCCAGCTCGACCACCTTGTTGAGATGGGTGTCGATCTGGTCGACCAGCCGGGCTTCGCCGATCGTCGTCGGCATGAAGGTCGTGAGCAGGTCGATCACCTGCTGGCGGGTAAGCACCAGCCGGGTGTCACTGTTGTTCGCGTCGAACTCGGCGAGTTTCTTGCGCAGGAGCGCCAGCAGCAGGCTGACGTGGAACGACAGCGACCGACGCGGGATCAGCCGGGGCACGGCGGGCCCGTCCAGGTCGGAATCGTCCGGTCGAGAGCGCAAAAAGGCATATCCCTCAGCCTCATCGATCGCCACGGTCAGCCCCATCACCGCGACGTAGTCGCGTACCTGTGTCTGCATCTGCGTCAGGTGCAGCCACGGAACCGGGTGGGCGTCCCGGTAGACAACGCCCTTCATCAGGTGCGTGACGGCGATCGAGAGGTTGGGCTCGGCAGGCCGGGACGTTCGAGACACTTTATTCGCCTCCGGGGAGGGATCTGCGCACGAAAGCCACCGCAGGCAGGATCGCTTCCCGCTGCCGGCCGTCTGCGTCGTGCCAGCGTACGTGCTCCTGCCGCCGCTCATCGAAGACCAACTCGAACGTCAGGTCCCTGTCCAGCGACAGATAGGTGACGAGTTCCGCCAGCCCCTGCTCCAGGGGATGCTTGGCCAGTAGCTCGGGCAACGAAACCTGCGTGCCGCCGCTGAGCGCTGCCCGGACGGCCTCCCGCAGCCGCGTTGGATCGACGTGTACCTGCTCGAAAAGGGCCGAGACATCGACCTCCGGCGGGGCCGCGTCGGCGTCGGAACCGCTGTCCAGCACCTGCTTCGCCCTGATCTGGTACAGCGGTCGCTCCATCGGCAGGACGACATGGGGAGCCACGCCGTCGATCTCGTACCCCAGGTCACCCGTCGGGTGGTCGCGCAGCGCAAGGGCATGAATCTCCACGCTACGCAGGATGTCCATCACCCGTCGGTTCTCCAGCCAGACCCCTGCGTTCCGCAGCTCGGCGTCGATATAGGCGGCGGATCTGGGCTGTGAGCTGGGCAAACAGCGGTGGGCCCGGTGACGGGGCGTGTCACTAGGCGGCTGTGTTGTCGCAGGTCAGGCGGTTGCGGGTGTGGCGTCGAAGATCCGGGGCGGCTCGGCGATCTTCAGCTTGGTGAGCAGGGCCTTCTGGGGTTGGGACAGCTCGGTGCGCTGGGCGAACGTGCCGGCGGGGCCGGTGAACACGCCCAGGTGCAGCCGGTCGATCTCGGTGCGGATCGCGGTCCAGGTGCGGCCGGTCTCGGTCTCGGCGACCCGGATCAGCAGCAGGGCCAGCCAGCAGAGCAGGATGTGAGCGCGGATGCGGTCCTCGCGGCGGTGGAACACCGGGCGCAGGTCGAGGGTGGTCTTCATGTCGCGCCAGCCGCGTTCGACTTCGAGGAGCTGCTTGTAGCCCAGGGCGATGTCCTCGGCCGACAGTGTCGGGTCGGAGCAGCGCAGCAGGTACTTGCCGTCCAGGCGCTGTTCGGCCTTGACCTTGGCCTGGTCGAGGCGCAGCAGGCCCTTGGGGGTGACGCGCAGGAACCGGTTCAGGCCGGGCTTGGTGGAGATCACGCCGCGTAGCTCGGCGCGTTTGGTGGCCGGCAGCCGGTCGGTGTCGTCGATCAGGTCCGTGAGCTGGGCGATCAGCCGTTGGCGGACAGCGGCGTCCCGGTCGGCGGCCTCGGGGTTGTAGCAGATGACGAACCGGTCGTCGGTGTCGATGTTGACTTCCTTGACCTGCAGGTTCTCCGCGACGGTGGCGTAGCGGCCCTGCCGGGCGAGCGCAGCGTCGGCTTCGCTGGTGCCGGCACGCAGCTTCTCACCCAGGATGTAGTGCCCGCCGCCCTGTTGCAGGAAGCGGCGGTTCTCGGCGGAGGCGAAGCCGCGGTCGGCGACCCAGACGACGCGAGCCAGGCTCCACTCGCGCATGTCGGTCTTGACCTGCCGGATCAGGGCGGAGTCGCTGGTGTTGCCGGGCCAGCACCACACCCGCACGGGAATGCCGGTGCGGGTGACGGCCATCCCGACCACGACCTGGGGCAGGTCGTCGCGGGAGTCCTTGCTCTTGCCATGGGTGCGGAACCCTGCCTGCTTGACCGCCGCCGGATCGTCCTCGGCCACGACCCGGCCCTGCTGGTCACGCCACAGCGGTTCGTCGGCCTCATCGAGTTCGAAGTAGGTGCTGGTGGTGTCGAAGAACAACAGGTCGACCTCAAGGTTGAGCAGGTCGGCGATCTGGTCGTAGACCCCGCGGGTCAACGCGGGCTCGACCTCGATCAACTGGTCCATCGCCCGGTAGCAGGTGTCGTCGGTGACGTGCGGCAGGTCGGGCAGGTACACGTCCTGGCAGACCCAGTCGGCGGCGGCCAGCTTGCTCGACGGGGCCAGGGCCCGGTTGGCGACCAGCGCGAACAGCACCCGTTCGACGTCGACCTCCCGGCGGGACGAGCCGACCAGCGGCCGCAGGACGGTGTCGATGCGCAGCCGGCGCCACAACCCGTCGAGCAGCCACGCCCCGCCCAGCGAACGGGACTCCACAAACGACAGGCCGGCCGGCGCGGCCGCGGCCAGGGCGTCGGCCGGGGCGAGCAACCGCGACAACGCGTCGACCAAGCGGCGGATACCGGCCACGTCGAGCTGGTCTTCGCGGCCGAACGAGTACAACACCCGGGTCTTGGACGCCTTCGCGGCCGGGTCCCACTCGTTGTGAGCCAGTTGCAGGTAGCGGATCGTCTGCCCGTCGCGGGTCTTGCGGGTCGACGCTTTCACGTACACGAGGCACGACCGTACACCGACTATGAGACCAGCAACAGATCAGCAGCTCAACAAAGTTATCCACAGGCAGGCGTGTCACTAGGCGTTTTCGCCGTTCCCGCCAGGCCGCAACGCCCTGAACTGCACCTTCACACCGCGACGCCGACTATATCGACGCTGAGCTGCGGAACGCAGGAGACCTGGTCGTCGAGAAACCGTCGTAGCTGTTCGGAGAGCAGCCGGACGGTGGCCTGGGTACGCTCCGCCGCGTCCAGCCAGTCGTAGTGGATGCCCCGCATCCGCGGGTCCGGTTCACCGATCGCTGCCAATGACTGCACGCGAGCCAGCAGGTCGCTGAATTCCTGCTGACGCCGGGGTGACAGGAGGAAGTCGTAGAAGGCGTGGAAACTGCGGCCCTGGTCGGACTCCGCGATGTCGTTGCGGTTCCCCACCACCTCGTCCAGGAGTTCCCCCTTCGACCTGTCCCAGGTGGCGATCCGCTCCCGCAGTTCCCGATCGAGGGTGCGAAAGTTCGCCTCCACCTCCCGGAAGTCGCCCAGCAGCCCTCGGGCGGTCGTCACGAACTGCTGGTATCGGTCGCGTTGCGCCGACGGATCGAGCAGGTCGACCTCGCCAGCGGAGACCCGGGCGATCTCGGCGTCCAACTCCTCGCGTCGATGCCGCAGCTCCGCCAGCCGGACATCCGGATTGGTCTCGGCACCGAACGCCATCTGCCGCAGCAACTCCAGCGCGATGTTCAGCCGAGATTCGGTGCCGACGAAGGAGCGGGCGCGCAGCGACTGCACCCAGGCAAGCGCGCGTTCCACCGCTGGCGTGGCGTCGAAGTGCACCTGGTCCGATCCGGGCAGGTAGTACTTGCGCAGCCAGCCCACGTCGGGCTGTGCCCACTCGTCCAGGTACGCCTTTGCCGTACGCGGATACGTACCCTCCCCGAACCGCTCGTTGAGCGCGAAGAGCTCGTCCTCCAGTCGCCCGGCCAACTCGACCGCAGAGATCGAGCGGATGTTCTCCTCGACAAAAACCCGCCCCAGAAACGACAGCACCAGGGCAGCGTGGTCGGCCCGGAGCAAACGCCACGCGGGGCTGTTTCGACGAAGCCAGTCAAGGCTGTCGAAATTCACTCCGGCCCGCCCCTGCTCCACTCCGCGTCCAGTGACCGCACAGATGTTACGGAATTCTGTTACCGAGTGCTATCCACCGACCACGCCAGATCGATCTCTGGTTGGCCGTCGCCAGGACTGGGCTGCGTCGATGCGACTGATGAGCAACTGGACCGCTGTGGCGGCCCGGTGCACATCGGCCGGTACGTAGTCTTCGAGGCCTTCGGCTGCCGCCGGGTATAGGTCCTCGAGCGCGGTTCCACCTTTGACCAGCAGTGGTGGGCCGCTGATCGGCTGCTCGACCCGGGAGAGCATTTCGGTGACAACCAGGGCGCTGAGCTGTCGCTGAACCCGCCCCACGAGCGCTCCCTGACCTATGCTCGCCGCGTGACGTTCGAACTGCAGCGTTCGGCGGATGGCTGTCGCCTCATCATCCGCGCCCGGCTGATGGCGGACTGGGTTGGCGAAGAGAAACCCGTAACGCCGAAGGGAGTGTTGCGGCCGGCCGATGTCGCTGTCGTAGGTGCCGCTCTGGGGGTGAAGGTTCCGGCCCGGGTTCGTACCGCTGCGGATGTCGAGGTTGTGCACTGGCCCTGGGTGGCGGCTGAGGCAATCGGGTGGCTGCATGTTTCAGGGAACCGGGCGGTCGCGGCTGCCGCGACGGACGATGACCCGGTGGAGCGCTGGTGGACGGCGGTTCGGGCCGTGCTGCAGGCCGAGTCGCACGACGACCGAGGCCGCGGAGCGCCAGTCTTGATGCGGATGCTGCTGACGGCTATGACTGCCGAGCCGGCGCCTGGCTTCGACGTTTCTGAGGCTGTTCACCAGTTGCTCCACTACTCCGACGTCGGTGATGCGAGCGCGGTCTACTCGGCTTTTCGGCGGGGTGTCATGCCGGTGGATGCCGGACTCGAACTGCTCGCCGAGGCCGGTGCGGTGGACGACGGCGGACGTCCGACCGAGTTGGGTCGGTGGATGTGGAAGCGTTTGGTCGAGGAGTGGCCGCCGCCGCTGTCTCCCGATGTGTCTGCCGCTCAAGTGCTCGAACGGCTGGCCACCTTGCCTGACGACGAGGTGTGGGAGCAAGCGGGGCCATGGCTGGCCGGGCGTGAGACGGGCGAAGCGGCCGCCGAGTTGCTCGAAGCGGCGGCTACGGCTCCGCCGGCACAGCGGATCGTGGCAGTCGACATGGTGGTCGGTCTGGGAGATGCCGCCTTGCCCGCGTGGCAGAAAGCCGCGGAGGTATCGACGCTGGCGTCGCATGCCCAGCTCGTGCTTGCCGAATTCGACGATGACGGCGACGACGATGAACCGCCGGAGCCCGCTGCGGCCGACCTGCGGTGGCTCGCTGTGGAGTTCGCTGCTGCGGCGCTGGCTGTCGACGGCCCGAACGAGGCATACCTTGTCCTTCGCGAGCGCGACGGCCTCGATGCCTGGAGCAACAGCGGGCATCCGGACGAACCGACCCTGCGAGATGGCTTGGCCGAACTCATCGCAGCGGGCGGGCCGCCGATCCCGACGTATCAGTTGAAGATCTCTCTTACTCGGATCCGGCCGCCGGTCTGGCGACGCGTTCGGCTCCCAGCCGCCGTGACCTTGGACGAGCTGCACCGACTGATTCAGATCGTCTTCGACTGGGACGACGATCATTTGCACGTATTCACGGTGGCCGGGCGACGCTATGCCGATCCGTTCTTCGGCCTGGAAGGAACCGCGGACGAGTCCCGGGCGCGGCTGGGGAAGCTGGCGCCGAGTGTCGGAGCTGAGCTGACGTACGTCTACGACCTTGGTGATGAATGGGAGCACCGCATCGTGGTCGAGCGGATCATCGAGGTAGATGAGCCGGAGACCTCGGCATCCTGCGTCGGCGGCCAGGGCGATGCGCCTGAGGAGGACTGGTTCCCTGGCTGCGGCAGACATGCGACACCGTTCGATCTCGTCGCGATCAATCAGCAGCTGTCCGGAGCTGCAGCGGGATGAACGAGTCGGTGCTGTGCTGATCGTGCGCGCGACCAAAAGCTGCGCCAGCGTCTCGGCTCAGCCTCACAAGGTGGGGACGAGGTACGTATTCAGCTTGAGTTGATCGGTTGAGCGTGGGCTGCTGTCTACTGTGGCGGTGGCGGCTGCCATGATCTTGGTGTGCATCCGGACTCGCGACCTGACTCGATCGAGCAGCTTGTCGTGGTGGTCGCCCAGTTGCAGGCTGAGGTGCAGCGGCTGCGGGCGGACAACGAGCAGGTGCGTGCCGAGAACGCCGTGCTGCGTGCTGAGAACGCCGACCTGCGGCGTCGGCTGGGGATGAACTCGTCGAACTCGTCCGTGCCGCCGTCGTCGGACGGCTTGGTCCGCCCTCGTGCGCAGGCGGGGGCGAAGGCCGGCGGTCGGCGGCGGGGTAAGCAGCCCGGGGCGTCGGGGTTGACGTTGCGGCTGGCCGAGGATCCGGACCGGGTGGTGCAGCACCGGCCGCAGCGGTGTGCCGGGCTTTCGTGTGGTGCTGATCTGGGTGACGGCCGTGAGTACGGGCGGCAGCGGCGGCAGGTGCTCGAGCTGCCCGATCGTCGGCCGGTGGTCGTGGAGCATCAGTTGATCTCGGTGGAATGCGGCGAGTGCGGGCAGGTCAGCGAGCCTGCGGTGCCGGCGGGTGTGTCCGGGCGGGTGCAGTACGGCACCGGGGTCAAAGCCGCCGCGGTCTACGCGCGGGCCGCGCAGTTCCTGCCGTTCGCCCGGGTCGCCGGGCTGCTGGGTGATCTGCTCGGGGTCCGGGTGTCGACCGGGTTCGTGCACCAGATGGTCGCCGAGGCGGCCCGCAGGCTCGGGCCGTTCGTCTCTCGCACCGCCGCGTTGCTGCACGTGCAGCAGGTGCTGCACGCCGATGAGACCCCGGCAAGGGTCGGCGGCGGCTTCAAGTACGTGCACGTGGCCTGCACCCCTGAGCTGACCTTGTTCCACGTCGGTGGCCGCGGCAAGGCCGACATCGACGCCGGGGGTGTGCTGCCCGGGTTCACCGGCACTCTGGTGCGGGACGGCTACGCCGCTTACCGGCGCCTGACCGATGCCGAGCATGCCTGGTGCGGGGCACATCTGATCCGCGATCTGCGCGGTGTGCACGAGTCCGACCCGGCCGGGCAGCAGTGGGCCGAGGTGATGGCCACGACCCTGCTGGCGGCTAAGAAGACAACCGAGCAGGCCGTCGCCGCCGGCCGGGACTCGCTGTCGAACGACGAGATCAGTCACTTGCGGGCCTGTTACGCCGGAGCCCTCGCTTACGGCCGTGAGCAGAACCCGCCCGATCGTGACGGCAAGCTGTCTCGGGCCGGGACGCTGATCGAACGCTTCGCCACGCACCGCGACATGATCCTGCGGTTCACCGTCGACCTGGCCGTGCCCTTCACCAACAACCAGGCCGAGCGCGATCTCCGTCCGGTCAAGCTCCAGCAGAAGATCTCCGCGACCTGGCGCACCCTGCAAGGCCTGGCCGACTTCGCCACCCTGCGTTCCTACCTGTCCACCGCCGCCAAACACGGCAAGGACGCCCTCGACGTGCTCGAACAGCTCTTCACCACCGGACCGTGGCTACCGGAACCGGCAACCTCGAGCTGAATACGTACGGGACGAGCCGTCCACTACCCTGTTCCGTGACTGGTACGCGACCATTCTCCCCTGGCGGCCGCGTTAGCTGGTTCTCCTGGTCAACGAGCAGACGCTGCTGCCAATGCTGATGCCGCTGGCGGCGGCCGCTACAGCGCGTCATCCCGGATCGGCCCAGAAATCGCCGCAGCCTTGGCCGTTCATCAAGCTCCTGTCCCTCTCGTCGATGGGGAATTGAGCCAGATGCGTGCCTGCTGGTTTGCTGCGACCGCCAACCGCAGAGTCGTCGGCCTCATGACGGATTTCTCCTTCCTTGCGGACGTCTACCGGCGTAGCGATCCCGACCTCAGCCTGCTGGAGCTGGCCAAGAGACTGGCCGACGCCCTGCAGCCCGCTCTATCGTCGCCGCGCCAGCCCGGACAGGGACCATCAGGCGTTCCTGCGGGTGGCATGACCATCCAGCGGGATCGAAGCTGGCTGGTCGGTGTCGGGCCGGGTGGGGCCGGCCCACCGTTGGGAGTCCCGGAGTCGTGCCGGTACGGGAGCATGGCAGATGTGTGAACGGTAGCCTTCGAGATGCTTCTGCGGTAGCGTTGCAGCATGCTGCCGTATCAGCTGCGGTCCGTCGATCAAGAGCTGGATGAGCTGCTCGGCGGTTTGCCTGCCATCAGTCTCGAGGGGCCGAAGGGCGTCGGGAAAACCGCGACGGCCCAGCGTCGCGCCGCCACCGTCTTCGCCATGGACGACGCGACACAGCGGGAGCTGCTCACCGCCGATCCGCAGCGCCTCGACCGAGCCCCGGCGCCGGTCCTCGTCGACGAGTGGCAGCGCGAACCGGCGGTCTGGGACTTCGTGCGGCGCAGCGTCGACCGTAATCCCGTACCGGCCCGGTTCCTGTTGACCGGCAGCGCCACCCCCACGTCCGCGCCGACACATTCCGGAGCCGGGCGCATCGTCCAGCTCCGGATGCGACCGATGAGCCTCGCCGAGCGGGCCCTGGCCGAGCCGACGGTCAGTCTTCGGGAGTTGCTTACCGGACGGCGGCTGGCCGTGAGCGGAGGCAGCGCGCTGAGCCTGGTCGACTACGCCGAAGAGATCGCGCGCTCCGGATTCCCCGCCATCCGCCAACTGCCGCCCCGCGCTCGCAGGGCACAGCTCGACGGCTACCTGAACCGAATCGTCGAACGAGACTTCCCCGAGCAAGGCCACCTGGTACGCCGACCCGACACCCTGCGCGGGTGGCTGGCCGCGTACGCCGCCGCGACGGCAACCACCAGTTCCTACAACGCCATCCTGGACGCAGCCACCCCGGGCGAGACCAACAAGCCCGCCAAGACGACAACGACCGTGTACCGCGACGTGCTGTCGCAACTGTGGCTGCTCGATCCCGTGCCCGGCTGGCTGCCCAGCCGCAGCGCCTTCAGCAGACTCGGCGCCGCACCGAAACACCACCTCGCCGACCCGGCCCTCGCCGCCCGACTCCTCGGTGTGGACGTACCCGCACTGCTCCACGATTCAGCACCGGACACACCCGTCCGCCGGCCCGGTCCCCTGCTGGGCGCCTTGTTCGAGTCGCTGGTGACACTCAGCGTGCGGGTCTACGCGCAGGCAGCCGAAGCCACGGTTCATCACCTACGTACCTGGGACAGTCGCCACGAGGTGGATCTCATCATCCAACGCGCCGATCAACGAATCGTGGCACTCGAAGTCAAGCTGTCCCCGTCGGTGAGCGACGACGACGTCCGTCACCTCACCTGGCTGCGTGGACAACTCGGCGACGACCTACTCGATGCGGCGGTCATCACCACCGGGCCTGAGGCATACCGCCGCGCTGACGGAATCGCGGTGATCCCGCTCTGCTTGCTCGAACCCTGACAACCAGCGCATGCCACCTTCCAGCCCGGCGACGCCGACCTTGCGCATCTGACGACACAGGCCGGCACCCGGGTACCACACTGTTTTGCGCCCCACATTCCGCCCTGGCAGCACTCGGACCACACACGCAGTCGAAAGATCCCTGTTCAGAGGCCGGTTCTGACGAGATCTCAAAACCGATCTTCGAAGTGCAGTGTGGGGCGCTGGGTGACCACGGCTGTGACCAGGAGATCACAAGAAACAGGCACCAGTCGATGACTGATGCCTGTTCACCTGCATAAACGCGAGGTGGAGCCGAGGGGACTCGAACCCCTGACCCCCACACTGCCAGTATGGTAACGATTCTGTCACGCCATGCCGCCGAATGCCGACAGGTGCTTTGAGCAGGGAAAATTCTCTACGTCAAATCACACCCCCTGTCGCCACATGTCGCGCAATGATGGCTATTTGATCTTGGGCTGTGACCACCAATGTGACCACGCTCAGTGTGGGAGGCTTCGTGCCACCCCGTCCGCCCACCACTGCCCGCACCAGATCGACTAACCCAGGGACGCGATTTGGGAAACGGATCGTCTTCGCGATGCTCGCACCAGCGAAGCTGTTCACTACGCCGGTCGTACACCACTTCCATGGACGCAACCCGAGTGGTGATGCTGTCTGAGCCTTCGGCCTCGACTGTTTTCCCGGTGCGGAAACCTGATGTCCCCCGCTACGGTTGCCGATGTGCCAGCGGGACCATCGAGCAAGCCGAAGCGCCATCACTACTTTCCCCAGGCGTACCTTGTCAATCCCCTGGAATCGCGGAGGGCGTCTTTATGCGGGCCGGGCCTCCAGCGCGCGGGTCTCTGATCGCTCGTAGTCGATGGGTGATCGCCAGTCGCAGACGGAGTGCCGGCGACGGCGGTTGTAGAAGTCGGTGATCCAGGTGGCGATTCTCAGTCGGGCCTCGGTACGGGTGCGGAAGTGGCGGCGGTGGACGTACTCGACTTTGATGGTGGAGAAGGTGGCCTCGGCGACGGCGTTGTCGAAGCACGACCCGACCCTGCCCATCGACTGACGTACCTTCCACCGGTTACAGGCCCGGGCGAAGTCGGCCGAGGTGCACTCACTGCCTCTGTCGCTGTGGAAGATCACCCCTTGGACGGTGCCGCCTCGGGTGACGGCGGCCATGTTCAGCGCAGCGACGACCAGCCCGGCGTCGTGGTGGACGCCCATCGCGTAGCCGAGGATCCGACGGGAGTACAGATCGATGACGGTGGCAAGGTAGAGCTTGCCCTCGTCGGTACGGATCTCGGTCATGTCGCCGCACCAGGCGACATCCGGCGCCGGCGCGGTGAACCTGCGTTTGACCAGGTCCGGCGCGGCCAGACGAACACGATGGCCGAATCATACAGCTACCGCAGCGCCGCCGCTTCCGCGATGGAGAAGTCACCGACCACCACACCGACACCGGTCACAGCTGCCGCCAGCACGAGAGCCAGCGCGATCATGACACCGGCGGTCAGGACAGATCGGCTCGCCGCGAACAGGACCGCTCCCGCCAATCCACCCAGCACGGTGACCAACGTCGCGCTGACGCTCACACCGGCCCAGTACGCGGCAAGCGCCCCCGCTGCCAGGTAGCCGCCGCCCTCATCGACCGGCACCGCCACGCCGACTGCCCCGCCGTCGCGGATAGGCCCATACCGCTGGATGGCGGCCCGGTTTCGAGCCAGGGAAGGGCGGGATCACAGCCGCAGCCGATTTCTGATCTCAAAGATCAAGAAGGCCATGACCAGGATGGACGAGATTTCCGGCAGTCTCCTCATTGGTAGGAGCGTTGCTGGAGGCCGTAGAGGTCGGCGTATAACCCGCCTCGCTCCATAAGTTCCTCATGACTTCCTGAATCGGCGACACGGCCATCGACGACGACCAGGATCAAATCGGCCATCCGGACCGTGGAGAACCGGTGAGACACCAGTATGGTGATCGTGCCGGAGGTTTCCGCCAGCCGCCGGGCATTGGCGGCGTACCGCTCGAACAGCAGGTGTTCGGATTCGGCGTCCAAGTCGGCTGTCGGCTCGTCGAGGATCAGCAGCAGCGGGTCCTCGCGCATCATCGCCCGCCCCAATGCCAGCTTTTGCCACTGTCCTCTGGACAGTTCCGCCCCGTCGGCGTACGACTTGCCGAGTTGCGTGCCGAGCCCGTGCTCGAGCCGGTTGAGCACGCTTTCGCTGCGGGCCCGACGAAGAGCTCCCAGGACGGCGTCGTCAGAGCCGACCCGCGGCAGGTCGCCGACGCCGACGCTCTCTCGGGCGATGAACTCGAACCTGACGAAATCCTGGAACGCTCCGGCGATACGCCGTCGCCACTCGGGCGGCGACAGGCTCGCCAGGTCGGTGCCGTCGACCTCGATGACGCCTTCTGTCGGCTCGTAGAAGCGGCACAGGAGCTTGACAATCGTCGACTTTCCGGCACCGTTCTCGCCCACGACGGCCACCGTCGACCCCGCAGGGAGCAGGATGTCGACACCCTCAAGCGCCGGTGGTCCGGTCTGCAAGTAGGCGAAGCTGACATCGCGGAGCCGGATGCCGTGGTTGATCCGCTGGGGCGCCGCTGGCCGCTCGCCGGCCGGCAGGGCCGCGGCGGGCAGCGGGGCGATCAAGTGTTCGAGCCACCGCACGTCGGCGAGGACCCGAGCCACCCGCTGCAGGTCCTGCAGAAGCGCCACCGCCGCGGTCACCTGGTAGTTGGCGAGGGCCGCCACGGAGAGCACGAGGATCACGTCGCCGACGCTAGGGCCGCCGGCGGCGGCTGCGCTCACCACGATCAGGATCGCGGACACGTAGCCGAACGCGAAGCAGAGCTGGCCGAGGATGCGCAGGCGGGCCGCCTTCACCTCGGCCGCCCACATCACCCGGGTCGCGGACTCGAACAGCGTGCGGTGCCGGAACGTGAGCTCATTGGCGAGCCCAGCGGTGCGGATCTCCTTCGCCGTGCCAGCCTCGGTCGCTACGGAGAACAGATGCCTGGCGCGGCGGGTAGGCTCAGCTGCCGCTTCCCGACCGGCGGCCTGCAGCGCCTGTGCTCGGCCGCCCAGGTAGACCGCAGGTAACGCGGTCAGTGGCAGCATGAGCAGCAGTAGATCGAGCCGGGCCAGCAGCACACCGGTGATGATCAGGGAGAGCGCTGTGCTCGCCGCCGACAGCAGCGCCTCCATGCTGGCGTAACCGACCCGCTCCACTTCCTGACGCAACACCTGCATCTTGTCGGCGTACTCGGGGCGCTCGTGGTGGTTCAGACCGACCGAGCCGTTCGCCAGCTCGATGAGCTGGCGCTCCTTGGTTAGCAGGTTCACCTCACCCAGTTCGAAGTAGAAGACGTGGGCGAAGTGCGCCATGGTGATGGCCGCGATGACGAGGCACGCCGTCACAGCCCCAGCGATCGCCGCTCGGCTGGAGTCGCCGGCCAGGGCGGCGTCGGTCAGCGCGCCGAGGCCGGCTGCGGACAGGGGCAGCGCCGCTGCCGCGCCGAGCTTCAGGACCACCGAGGCGACGAGTTTGCCGGCGCTCTGCCGCCAACACAGCGCAAGCAGCTCGCGGCAGGCAAGGATCGCCTCTTTCATCGTGTCACCAGCTCTCCGTACGTTCGGTGAACCGCTCCGCCTGCAGCTTGAACAGCCGCTCGTAGCGGCCACCCTCGGCCAGCAGTTCGTCATGGGTGCCACGCTCGACAACCTGACCGGCCTCGATCACAACGATCGTGTCGGCTCGGCGCACGCTCGAAAAGCGGTGGGAGATCAACAGGGAAGTCACGCCCTTCGTGAGGTCGAGGAAGCTGTCGAAGAACGCCGCCTCGGCTCGGACGTCGAGTGCCGAGGTCGGCTCATCGAAGATGAGCAGGCGGCTGCCGGCGTCAGCCGCGTACAAGATGCGGGCGATGGCGATGCGCTGCCACTGCCCGCCGGACAGATCCCGTCCGCCGACGTACGCGCGCGACAGGGGCGTTTCGAAACCGCCCGGCAGTCTTTCGATGAACTCCAGCGCACCGGCCCGAGCAGCGGCTCTTCGGATCCGCTCCGGATCGGGTGGGACGTGCGCTGCCCCGAGCGCGATGTTCTCGGCCACCGTCAGCTCAAACTTCACGAAGTCCTGGAAGATGACGCTGACCTGCCGGCGCCAGCGATCGAGCGGGAAGTCCCGGATATCGTGGTCGCCGAACAGGATACGACCCTCGACCGGGTCGTACAGGCGGGTCAGCAGCTTCGCGATGGTGGTCTTTCCGGCACCGTTGACGCCCACCACAGCCGTGCACTTACCGGCTTCCAGCTCGAGGTCCAGGTGCTCGAAGACGGGGCGGTGCGAGCCTGGGTAGGAGAAGGCGACTGCTTCCAGACGTACTCCCGTTTGGTCCTCCACGGCCGGATCGGCCGCGCCCGTGGCAGCCATCTCGGCCGACGGATAGGCCGCGGCCGCCCTGGCGAAACGATGTAGCGCGCTGACCGAGAGCATGCCGAGCTGGGTAACGTCGTCGGACTCCGGGTAATACTCGGCAAGCAGCAGGGCCGCGACGATCGCCTGCAGTGCGAGGGCGAGTTCGGTGAGCGACAAGGCCCCGGAGGCGCCGGCCCGTGCGACGAGGACGAACACCAGGACCGCCACCGCGAGCCCCAAGGCCGTGTAGCCGAGGTACGGCACCAGGTAGATGCGGCGCCGGGCCCGCCACACCGGGGCAAGCCAAGTGCGGTAGACGCCCTCGTAGCGATCGACGAGCCAGCCAACGAGCCCGAAGATCCGCAGTTCCTTTCCTGCCTCTGGGCGCAGGCCCAGGTCACGGAGGTAGAGGTAGTGCCGGAAGTTGGGGAGGGACTTGCCCCACTCGGCTGAGTACTTCCGCAGCCCGCCGCGGTTGCCGTAGCGAAACACCATCACCGAGCCGGTCAGAGCGGAGGCTGCGAGCCAGGACACTGAGACACCGACCAGCGCGGCGAAGCCCGCCAAACGCGTGTACCGGGCCACGAGCGCCAGTAGACCGGCGCAGGCCATACCGGGCGTCTCCATGCTGCCGTCGATACCGCGGCTCGCCTCCTTCAGGGCGTCCAACGCGTCCTGGTCCTCCATCGGAGCGATGCTGACCGCAGCCAGTGCCGTGGTCATGATGCGCTCGTGGACGTTTCCGTCGACCCGCCGCCGCATCAGCTCCCCGAGCGCCACCTGCACCGGTGCCAGCACCTGCTGCAGTACGAAGATCGACGAGGCGACCAGGAAGGAGACGACGAGCCGGTCCCATGCGGGGGAATTCCTCCCGCCTGTGACCGCGTCAGGGACGGCACCGATGACGAGGCTCGTCGCGATGACGAACGCCACCGGCACCAGGCCGAGCACGAGGTTGACCAGCAGCAGGCCCACCACTAGGGGCCAACCCGCCTGCGGGGTGAGGCGCGCGATCATCAGACGGGGTTCGACGGCGTCCGCCCACCAAACGTCAGAGGCTCGCTGGCGGCCGTTGGCGGCGGGGGGCGTCACGTCCTCTCCTCCTGAGCCTGCCCCAGGCTGTCGATGATCTCCAGGGTGGTCGCAACGTCGGCAACGTGCGCGGCCCGGAACACGGGGTCCGCCATGACCCGGCGCATCAGGTCGAACGCGCCGTTCGCCTTCTCCCGGCCAGGACGGTCCGGCAGAGGCGGGTCGTCGAGGTCAAAGCTCAGCTCCCCGGTGCTGCCGACCGCCGTCATGCTCGCCTCCACCCGAGGAAGCCAGGGACGGTAGGCCACCTCTATCCGCCCGATGACGTCGCCCCACCGCCCAACGCCGACTGCGGCGTTGCCGTACACCGGGATCACCGCGCCAACGGGTCTGACCGGCACCGGCAGGCGCACGCCGTTGCGATGCCAGGCGAACTGGTCGGGCCGGCCCAGCAGCCGGACCATCGGAGCCACGACATAGGGTCCGAGGTCGCGGATGACGCACGACTCGGCGCCAAAGAACCATGCGCGACTGGCGTCAATATAACCGCGCCGGGCAGGTCCGGCCGCCAAGAAGGCCCCGTGGACCTCGCCCGGCACGCCGATCCCGCCTGCCCGCACCTGCTTGACGAGCGTCTCCACGCCCGGAAAATACGCGGTCACCGGCGCCGCCGCGAGGGCACGGCCGGAGCGCTCCGCGAGCGCGACAAGCTCCAGCCACCGCCCGGCCGTCGGCGCTGCCGGCTTCTCCGACAACACGTGATGACCCAAACTGAGCAGACGCTCGGTCACCGCGGCGTGCCGGGGTCCGGGCACCAGGTTCAGCGCCACGGCGTCACCGGCGGCGGGCGGCAGATCGTCCAGGGCGTTCAGCAGTGCGGCCTCCGGCAGCGCACGGGCCGCTGCCGCTCGCCGGTCGGCCGACAGCTCGACCACGGTCACCCGATCCTGGATCGAGACGAGTTCGGGGCCGTACAGAACCTCGGCGATGCGGCCGTATCCGACCAGGACCAGGCGGAAGTCGGGCAGGACCTCCGTCACTCGAACCACCCCGCGAACTCGGCGAGCGAGGTGGCGTGCAGGTGGTCGGCCGTCTCCGCGCAGTCGCCGTACGGGTCGAAGTGCACCGACAGTACCCCGGCGCCCCTGGCCGCCTCCACGTCGTTGCGCACCGAGTCACCGAGGCACACGCACCGTTCGGGCACAGTGCCGAGCAGCTCCGCGGCGAGCCGGAAGATCTCCGGGTCAGGTTTGTGCACGCCCAGCGTGGCCGAGTCGATGACCGCTGTGACCTCCATGCCCGGCCCCGGCCCAACCTGCGCGATGCCCAGCCGCCGGACCATCTCCTCGGCGCCTCCCTCGGAGTTGGTCACGAGCGCGATGCGCGGCAGGTGCACGACGATCCGGCGCAACGCGGCTATGTCGCCGGTCAGGTTCCGCGGCACCCATGAGGAGAACAGCACGATGTCGCGCAGTTCCGTGAACACGGCGCGGACCTGCTCCGGGGTCGCCCCAGCGGCGACGGCGAACCGGAACACAAAGTCGTCGTCGTCATCGCCCGGCCCGAGCCCGGCCCCGACCCGCCCGTGACAGTAGAGGGCACGGTCCAGGGAATCCTCGGTGACCGCGGGAGCAGAGTCGAGGGCGGCGAGAAGCCGCGCCGTGTCCGGCCGGACGAGCAAGCCACCGACGTCGAGCAGCAAGACCTCCTTGGAACGGACCTCGGACAGCGTGTCGGAAAGCCGCACGGTGCTCATGCGCTCGTCACCGTGGCGGGGCGGGGCGCCGACGGGTGTCCGGCCGGCAGGGTGCGCAGCCAGTCGAGCACCGTGACGATGCCCTCATCGAGGCTGATCCGCGGCTCCCAGCCCAGCTCGGTACGCGCAGTCGTGTTGTCCAGCACGACACGACGCACCTCGCCGGGTAGGGCCCGGCCGCGCACCGGTACGAGATCGGTTCCCAGCCGGATGCCGACCAACTGGTGAATCTCGTTGACCGAGGTGCCCAGCCCGGTCCCGATGTTCATCAGGCCGGTGCCCCGCTCGGTGGCCAGTACGAACGCCCGCGCGACATCTTTGACGTGCACGTAGTCACGGGTGGTGCGCCCGTCCCCGTTGATCACGCAGGGGCGGCCGGAGAGGATGTTACCGGCGAAGATCGAGACCACCCCGGCCTCGCCGTGGGGGGACTGGCGTGGCCCGTAGACGTTACCCAGCGCCAGTGCGGCGTAGTCGAGGCCGGCCTGCATTCGGTAGACGGCCAGATAATGCCCCAGTGCGGCCTTGGTGACGCCGTAGAACGACACCGGTGCCGTCGGGTAGTCCTCGCGCAGTGGTAGCCGGTCCTCGTCGACCGAGCCGTAGATCGTCCCACCGCTCGAGGCAAAGACGACCTTGCGGCACGCCGACGCCTTGGCCGCCTCCAGCATCTTCAGCATGCCGATCACGTTGACCCGGGCGTCCTCCATCGGGTCCCGCATCGAGACCTTGACGCTCGACTGTGCCGCGATCAGCAGCAGCGCGTCCGGTGCCTCCTGCCGGACGATCGCCGCCGCCGTGTCGTCGGCGATGTCCACCCGGTAGGTGCGCAGGCGGCTGTCGTCGCCACCGGTAGCGGCCCGCAGGTTGTCCTCCAATCCGGTGGAGAAGTCGTCGAGCACGACGACTTCGTCGCCCCGCGCCAGCAGTTGTTCCACCACGTGTGAACCGATGAACCCGGCGCCGCCGGTCACCATCGCTTTCATTGAAGTGCATCCCTTGTCTGATGGTCGGCTGGTTCGGGTGCCCAGTCGGCGACCGCAGCCGGGCGGACGGGGGTCGGTTGGAAGATCCGGGGTTGGCCGCCGTGCAGCGCACGGACGACCATGTGCCCGAAGGCGATGTGCAGGTCCTCGGCGATCCCGTAGTCGCCGTCGCCCATGAGCACCAGATGATCGAGGTAGTTGGCGACGGTGCCGAGATGACCGAGGACGCCGATCGTGGTCATCTGGAGGTCGCGCGCCACGGACGCGGCCCGGATCAGGTTCTCGGATTGTCCGCTGACGCTGAGCAGCACCAGGACGTCACTCGGCTGGCCACTCGTGCGCAACTGCTCGGCAAAGACGTCCGCGTAGGAGTGGTCGTTGGCGATGGCGGTGAGCCGGACGACGTTCTCGCAGAGGGCCACCACGGACGACGTGAACCCGAGTCTCGCCGCCGCGTTGGCCCAGTCCGCAGCCAGGTGCAGGGAGGCACTGGCGCTGCCGCCGTTGCCGGCGACGAACACCCGTCGCCGGCGCACCAGGGCGCCATGGATCAGGTCCACCGCGTAGCTGAGGGCGCCGCGGTCGATCTGCCCGGCGGCTCGCGCGAGATCGTCGAGGTAGTCGGCCGCCACCGAGCGGCCGGGAGCGGCTCGCTCGAAACGGTCCGTGGCCGCGATTGATTCCATCAATGGAGTGCATCCTTCTCGCCTGGAGGATGAGCAGCCGGGTCGTAGCGGGTGGCGTCTCCGTAACTGCCGCCCGCCTGGCGCGGCACGGCCATCGCCGCCCGGTTGATCCGTAGCGTGCCGTCGCGCATCGGCGGCCTCGGGTGATCGAGGTGGTAGAGCCAGCCGACCGGCCGGCGCAGGACACCGTGCCGCCGCAGCATGAAATAGAACTCGTTGTCCTCGTCGCCCCAGCCGCGATAACGCTCGTCCTGCCCGCCGACATGGTCGAAGAGCTTCCGCGTCGCCACGATGGCACCGCCGTAGATCTCACGCATGAGGTAACCGCGCAAGCCGGATCCCTGTGCCGGCACCCCGCGCCCGCCAGTGATGTCGGCGACGACGCGGGCGCTGGACCGGGCGTCGAGGTACAGCAACCGGTCGTACGGCAGCAACGCGTCGACATCGCCACCCAGCGCTCCGACGCACTGGCGGGCGAAGTCCGGTCCCACGACCATGTCGGCGTCGAGCAGGCAGACAGGAGCGCCGCCGGCGACGGTACGCACCCCGACGTTGCGGCCCCAGGCGTAGTTGAAAAGCCCGGGGTTGGGCGCGAACACGTAGTGGTCGACCATTGGGCCGACCACATCTGCGGTACGTGCCCGCTCGTCCTGCTCCACGGCGACGATCTGCAGCCGATCGGAGCCGTGCACCTGGTGCAGCGCCTGGAGACAGCAGAGGAGGTTGCGCAGGCGTTCTGGGGTGTCGTCGGCGACCCGGTAGGAGACGACGACGACGAGATCCGGTTCCCGCCGCTGAGCCGGTCGCCGCCGCATCGACACGCGCAGCCGCTCGATCTGCGCGAGCACCGACTCGAAGGCGGTGTCGTCATAGGTGTCACTCTCGTGCGGCAGTAGTCGCCCGGCCTCGGCGATCACCCCCAGGAGGCGGAGCACCTGCCGCAGCTGCGCGGAATCCGTACGCAACTGCACGCCCACCGCCGCTTCCAGCCGTGCACGGCGTCTCGGATTGCCCGGCTCGCGCCCGTGTCTGGCCAGGTCGCTGGCGACCGCCTCGCCAATCCCGGCGACTATCGAGGCCGACGCCCGGTAGTACGGTTCGACACGTGACCAGAGTGAAGGGCTGACACCCGCCTCGGGGTCGTGCGCGGCGGCCGCGGCCAAGACAGCCAGGCGGGCAACTGCGTCCGGGTTCACTGGTGCTCGCGGAGCCGTGCTCATTTCGCCACGGCAGGGGCAGTCACCGTGCAGACGAACCAGCCTTCGGTGGCGAGCAGCCCGTCCACGCACGTCAGGGTGGGATGGTAGCGACCGAGCCCGGCCAGCTGGGAGGCGTGCTCGCGGACAACTGCGATCTTCGCCGCCGTGGCGGCGGGGGTGAGACGGCGCAGCTGCAGCTCACTCAGCGCTACTCCGTCTGGCAGGCTGGCGAACGCATCGGCCCAGCGCAGCGTGCCGGTGCGCTCCTCGTCCAGCGTCGCCCAGCCAAGGGCACCCGCGTAAGGGTTGTCGGCATACAGCAACAGCCGCGGAATGGCCAGACGCTGGGCGGCCAGCAGGACGGCTTCCCGGGTGGCGAGGTGGTCTTCGTGGATGCCGATGCCGGTCGGCGCCCAGATTTCCTCCGCCTCGGTCAGATACGGCTCGATCGCCGTGGCGACCGCCTCGATGTCCTTCGGCCCCGAGTATGGAAAGTCGGCGAAGGGCAGGTGGACCGGCGTGGCACCGGCCGCAGCGCAGGCCCGCTCGTCCTCCTGCTGGCGACGGGTCGCCGCCTGGTGGCCGTCGATGAAGCCGCAGCGCCAGTCCCAGCTGGAGGGCGGAGTACCCGGGCCGGGCGATCCACCGCAGACTGTCAGCACGGTGGTCGCGGCGCTGCCGCTCAGCAGGGTGTCGCCGCAGGACAGCACCGCGTCGTCGAAGTGCGGGGAAACGATCAGCCTTTTCGACATGCTCATCCTTTCTCAGCTCGACGCGGCGGTGAGGCGTGCCGCGTCTTGTCTGATGTCCGCGCACAACTCAGCCAGGCGCAGCACGGTGTCGCGCTCGGCGAGCAGTACCCGGTGATGGATCCAGACGGTGGTGCCGGGGACCGCCTCCGCGACGGGCGCGGTGGCGATGGTGAAGCCGTCGCGCAGGCTGCGCCGGGTCGGCGCAAAGCGCCGCTGGGCGAACACGTCGAGCGTGGTCAGCGACGGGTACGGCTGCACCACCGGGACGCCATGCGCGGAGAGCAGATCGCGGAACGTCTCGCACGGCATGCCCGCGAACTCGTCGCTGCGGTAGTGGACGACGAACGCGTAGTACCCCTGGCTGTCCAGCCGTTCGTCGCGTGTCTGCGCGGTCAGCCCTGGGACTTGGGTAAGGGCGCGGGCGAGGGCCAGACCGTTGGCGTTACGGGTCGCGCACTGCTGCGGGTACCGGTCAAGTTGGGCGGCGAGAACGGCACCCTGCCACTCAGTCATGCGGCTGTTCGTGCCGATCGAGGGATGATGGTAGGTCGTACCGATCGCGTCCCGGCCGCCGTTGGCGTAACCCCAGGCCGCCTGAGCCAGCGCCTGGTCGTTGGTGACCAGGACACCGCCCTCGCCTGCCGTCATCAGCTTGGACTGCTGGAAGGAGAAGCTGCCGAACGCGCCGAAGGAGCCCAGGCCGCGGCCACGCCAGCGACTGCCGTGTGCGTGCGCGCAGTCCTCGACCAGAGCCAGGGAGCGCAGCTCACAGAGGGCGACCAGCCCGTCGATGTCGCCGGCCGCGCCAGCGAGGTGCACCACGATCACGGCTCGGGTGCGCTCGGTCACGGCCCCGTCCACGAGGTCGGCACGCAGGCAGAGTGAGCCCGGGTCGACGTCGACGATCACCGGTACGGCACCCACCCGCAGCACGGCGCTGGCGGTGGCGACGAACGTGAGCGCCGGAACGATAACCTCGTCGCCCTCACCGACGCCGAGTGCGATCAACGCCGCCTCGAGCGTGGTGGTGCCATTGGACAGCGGCACGCCGTGGGCGGCGTCGTGGTAGCGGGCGAAGGCTGCGGCGAAGTCCCGCGTCTGGCGGGCTCGACTGCCCGCCCAAGCGCCTGATCCCAACGCAGCGATCAGATTATTCTGCTCGGCGGTGGTCCATGCCGGCCACTCTGGAAACGCGTCCGCCGCGAACGCGGGGACAGGTGGGCGGACCGGCGGCGAGGCGGTCATGCGCCGCCTCCACCACGTGTTTCGAGCCGGAATGTGGCCACCGAAGCACGCGCAGCCAAAAGTCTTCGGTCAAGCATTGAATTATTCCCCCGTGCGATGCGACGCTTGCCGGACATGGATAGCCCGAAAGCACCCGGAACATTAAAGCCGTTTGGTCTGCATAACCACGCGCATTGGACGCATGACAATAGGCGCCAGTGGCGCATTCCACCGGAAGGGCAACCACGCTAGCCACCGCATGCCGGTCGCCAGCTCCCCCTTTTGGGAGCGCTCCAAATACGCTATCAAGGCGCATGACCACCGTCAAGGTGTATTGCTACGCATTGACATCCGTTCAGCCCTTGCCTAGCATCTTCGGCGCAGGCAACGGGGGTCTGCCACCACTCTCATAGGTATGGCCGCGCCCTCCGAATTATGTTTCTGCGGATGAGGGGGGATTGTGCGCATGCCTCCACTGGTGATGCACCTGCGCTCCCTCGACGGTCACGACGTCGCTGGTGATGTCGACCTCGAGGCACTCAACAAGGCCGCAGCAGCGCGTCTCTGGAACATCGTGCCGTTGTTGCACGCCCAGGCCGACCCGGTCGGGCCGATCCTGAACACGTACGTCGAAGCCCGCGACGAGGGCCGTCTCGGCAACGTCAGCGGTATCGCTGTGCACACCGACCGGCCCTGCGACCTCGCCACACCGCACGCTCCCATCTACGTGTACGTGACGGGTCCGGCCGCGACACCCGGCGCACTCCTGGCGGCGCGACGCCGGTACGGCCTGGTCATGGTGGACGACTCCGACACCGACCTGGCAAACCTCGACGGCCCGATCGACGGCCTGGCACCGCTCCTCGTTCGGCACACCGGCACGGTGCCGGTCGACGGGTTCGCCGCAGCGGCGCGCGACAGCGCATTGACCCTGTGCGTCGATCTCACCGGGCCACCCGCCCGCTGGCTGCCGGTCATCCGGCTCGCCGGGCCGGAGCGCGTCGTCGGCCTGGCCGAGCAGCCTGAGGGAACGCTTGGCCTCTCCGCAGGCGGCGATCTCCCGGCACTTGGCGGCTGGGAGTTGCCGGCGGGGAACGGCGTCACCGCGGCGATCACACGGCTGCGACTGGCCGGCTTCACCGAGGACGACATCGAGGAGGTGCTCTGCGGCACCGCAGAACGCGCCATGGCCGAAACCACTCCGCAGGCGATCCGGTCGACCGCATGATCGAGCAGTCCGTCCAGACGCATCCACGGCTGGCCCGCGACGACTGGTCCGGCCGCCTGGTCTACATCGCCCCAGCACGATCGGCACGACCGGTCGTCAACGGGGACGGTTGCCCGTTCTGTGCCGGTGGCGACGAGGCTCCGCACCCCTTCGTGTCGCCGTACGCATTCGCCAACCGGTGGCCCGCGATCGCCGGACGGTGCGAGGTGATCGTGCACAGCGACGACCACGACGACTTCGGCACCATGTCGCCGGACCGGATCCACCGGGTCGTCGACCTGTGGGCCGAACGCAGCGCGGGGATCGGCTCCCTGCCCGACGTCTCCTGCGTGCTCGTCTTCGAAAACCGCGGTGCCGAGGCGGGTGCGACGGTGGCGCATCCGCACAGCCAGCTCTTCGGCCTGCCGATCCGGCCGGTCCACTGGGTGTCCGGCGACCATGAGCGCTGCCCCGGGTGCACCTCTAGCGATCCAGGGCTGACGGTGCAGGAGTCGGCGCACTGCCGCGTCGAGGTGCCGCAGGCGCCGCTGGCACCGTTCACCGTACGAATCGTGACGCGGCGCCATGTCAACGACCTGGCCGGCCTGCAGCCGGTGGAACGCGCCAGCCTGGCGCACGCGCTCGCCACAGCGGTACGCGCGCTCGACGGTCTCGTCGCCCGGCCGATGCCGTACCACCTCTGGGTTCAACAGGAGCTCCGGCCGGGCGCGACCGCGCACCTCGCCGTCCACCTGGTCGGCCTGCTCCGTTCACCGTCTCGGCTGCTCAACCTGGGTGCCGCCGAGACGGCGACCGGCTTGCGATTCACCCCGATCGACCCATACCACGTCGCGGCGCAGGTCCGCGCCGTCATGAAGCAGGCCCGATGAACCCGTTGCGCCCAGTCCGCATCGACCACGCCGCAGCCGGCGGGCCGGCCGCGGCGTTCCTGGACCGCGACGGCGTCGTCATCGCCAACCGGCCGACGTACGTGCGGAGCGTGGCCGACGTGGAGTTCCTGCCCGGCGTGGGTCCCGCACTGCGCCGCCTCAACAAGGCCGGGCACGCCCTATTGCTGATCACCAATCAGGCGGTAATCGGCAAGAACCTCATCACCCTGGAGCAGGCTCTGGAAGTTCACCAGTACATCACCGACCACCTAGCCCGGCAAGGAGTCTCGCTCACCGCCTCCTACCTGTGCCCGCACGTCGGGCCGGACCGTTGCGGATGCCGCAAGCCGGAACCGGGGATGCTCCTGCGCGCCACCCGTGACCTGTCGCTCGACCCCGCCCGTTCCGTCATGATCGGGGACGCCTGCAGCGACCTCGAGGCGGGACGGCGCGCCGGGGTCGACACCGTGCTCCTACTGACCGGACGAGGACGTGACGAGGTGACCCGCCTCAGCTATCCGGCGACCGTCGTGGACGACCTACCCGCTGCCGTATCCATGCTGTTGGGTCGCCGGGGTGCCGTCCGGTGACCGGCCGGACGGAGGCCCCGGCCCTCGCCGTGCTGAGCCGGGCACCCATGCGGGTCTCGCTCGCTGGTGGCGGAACCGACCTGCCCAGCTACGCCGGACAGTTCGGAGGCCGCGTCCTCACCATGGCGATCGACCGCTTCGTTACCGTCGCGCTGCAAGCCCGCAGCTTCAACGGGTCGGTCACCGCCGCGTTCGAGGAGACGCAGGTGACAGCCCGTGTCTCGGACCTGCACAACGCGATCGCGCGCGTCGCGCTCACCCGACACGGCATCCACGAGAACCTGCAGGTCGCGTCGTTCACCGACGCGCCGAGCGGCCTCGGACTCGGCAGTTCGGCCGCGTTCGGTGTCGCCTTGCTCGCCGCACTCGCCACAGCCGAGGGCCGGACGACGGACCGGACACAACTGGCCGAGGAGGCCGGCGACCTCGAACGCATCGATCTGGGTCGCCCGGTCGGCAAGCAGGACCACTACGCTGCGGCGTTGGGCGGCGTGCTGACGCTCGAGATCGCGCGATCCGGAAGAGTACGGCCGTCGCCAGTGGTGGTGCCGCAGCCGACGATGGACTACCTGTGCCACCGCCTGCTTGCCTTCTACGCCGGCCAGCGGCGTGATGCCGGAGCGGTGCTGACGGCGCAGGCCCAGAGCGTCTCCCGCGGCGACCACCGCACGATCAGCCGGATGCACGCGCTCGCCAAGCTCGTCGCCCCGATGCACGCCGCCATCACCGAGGGCAAAGTAGACGACATCGGACCACTGCTCGACCAGCAGTGGCAGATCAAACGTGAGCTCAGTCCACACGTGAGCACCCCAACCGTGGACCGGCTCTACCGACTCGCGCGTGAGCACGGCGCCGACGGTGGCCGGCTGCTCGGTGCGGGCGGTGGCGGCTGCCTGCTGCTCAGTGTGCAGGCCGGCGAACAGGCGCCGCTGCGTGCTGTCCTGACGGCGGCCGGCGCTCACGAGATTCCGTTCGTTCCGTTCACCGCCGGGGCTGACGCGACAGCCTTACCACTGACCACGAGGGAGCACCGCCGTGCTTGACAAGATTCTCTTCGCCAGGCATGGGGAAACCGCGGACAACGCGATCAACCGGCTGTCCACCTCGCCACCGGGCCCACCGCTGAACGACAACGGTGTCGCCCAGGGCCGCGAGCTGGCGGAGATGCTGGCCAGCATCGACATCGTGGCCGTGCACACGACGCCGCTGGTACGCGCGCAGCAGACCGCCCAGATGGTGGCCGCTGAGCGGCCCGGCGTACCGATCGTGGTAGACGCCGACCTACGGGAGTTCTCGGTCGGTGAGATCGAGGGACGCGACTACAACGAGGTGTTCGACCAGATCGACCGGACCTGGCATGCGTGGACCGTCGAGGGCCGGCTGGACGCCGCCACCGCCCCAGGCGGGGAGACCGCCCTGCAGGTGCTGCAGCGGTCCATCCCCGCCGTGCAACGGATGGCCCAGGCATACGACGGCGGAACGGGCCTCGTGGTGGCACACAGCGGCATCCTCCAACTGCTCATCCCGGCCATCTGCGAGAACCTGCCGTACGGCTACGGATACGAGAACTGGTTGCGCAACTGCCAGATCGTCGCCGTCGCCGTGCACCCAAACCGCTACACCTGTGTGGACTGGGCGGGCGTACAGCCCCCCGACGGTCCGGTCGCCAAGGATCCCCTCGCCGTCACGGCGCAGTAGGCGGTCGCTGGCCATGTCCGCCCGTACGATGCTGTCCGCAGCCGTCATGGCGCACCCCAGACGGTCGGTCGCGGTGGCCCGGCTGCGCCAGCAGCTGCCCGGTCTCAACGTTGCGCTGGACCCGCGGCCCGACGGTCCGCCGACCAGCGTGCGCTCGGCCGCCATCGCCTGGGGCGCCGTCGCCCCCGACGCCACCCACCACCTGGTGCTGGAGGACGACGCGCTGCCGTGTACCGACCTGCTCGACGGCTGTACCGCGCTGGCGCGGCGGTTTCCGGCCGCCGCCGTCGCTCTGTTCGTCAACGACAGTGCCCGCACCGCTGCTGTGGCACGCATGGCGGTCTGGTCCGGGCGGGACGTGGCGCCGGTCATCGACATCTACGTGCCGACGCAAGGTCTGATCCTGCCGGCCGAGACCGCCCGCGGCCTGGCCGCTTTCCTCAGCGCGCACGACGATCTGGCCGAGGCGGGCGACATCGCTACTCTCCGGTACCTCTGCGCGGAAGGGATCGCGGTACTCGTCGCTGTGCCGAACCTGGTCGACCACGACGACCTCAGCAGCATCATCGGCAACGACGACCACGGCCGGCGGGGTTCGGCCTGCTATCTCGGCCACCGCAGCGACGCCGGCACCTGCCGGCAGCTCGAGCTCCCGGAGCTCATCCCTTATCTGTCGGAGAGCACCACTCGCTCGATCCTCACCAGCACGCCCGCAGCGGACCGGTCGTTTCGCGGGCGCACCGCCGACCTGTTGGCCGTCCGGCCTCTCCCGAACGACCTGGCTCGCCGAAGCGAGGCGGCGGGCCTGCCACCGGCCGTGCCCGGCAGGCCAGTGTACGAACTATGGGTCACCGCTGTCGCGAGCGGAATGTTGCTCACCGGCGGCGGACACTGCGGACCCGACGAGGTACGCCGGCACGCGGCCACGCCAGCCGGGCGGGCTGCCGCTGCTTCGATGGCGCCAGGCGGTCTCGGTCGCAGCGTTCCGAGGTCACTCCTGGCGAACGAGGCTGGTCTGCTCACCGACATCGTCCTGCACGGAGTCACCGTGGGCGCGGACGCCGGCGTCACCCGTCGGTGGCCCACGGCCTCCGACCTGCTGTCCACCGTGGCACCGCAACGCAGAGAGGCAGCGGCACCCCGATGATCGACGGTCAGTACAAGGATCCCCGCACCCTTCCCCACGAGTCCGAACAGGAGCGGGCCGCCCGAACCGGCCTCACCGAGCTGATGCTCGGATCGCCCATCCCCCCCGACTACCTTCTCGACAGCCTCAGCCTGTACATGCGCCGCCATCAGCTGGTCGACCTGCTGTCGATGGACGCGCTCTATCGGATGAGCATGAGGGTGCCCGGCGTCGTCATGGAGTTCGGCGTGTTCCACGGCCGTCATCTCGCCACCTTCACCGCCTTGCGCAGCATCTACGAACCATACAATTCGACTCGCCGGATCATCGGGTTCGACACCTTCACCGGGTTTCCGGACCTCGCCGACCTCGACCGGGTCAGCCCAAGCGCCAGCCTCGGACGGTTCGCGACCCCGGCTGGCTACGCCGGCCACCTGCGCGACGTCCTGGCCACGCACGAGTCCCTGGACCCGCTCGCGCACATCCAGCGGACCATGGTCATCGAAGGCGACGTGCGGGAGACCCTGCCTGCGTACCTGAGCGAGAACCCGCAGACGATCGTCTCGCTCGCCTACTTCGACCTCGACATCTACGAGCCGACCCGCAAGGCATTGGACGCGATCGAGCCCTACCTCACGGACGGCAGCATCCTGGCATTTGACGAGATCGCCCACCCGAAGTGGCCCGGCGAGACGCGAGCTCTCCGGGAAAGCATCGGCGTCAAGGGCCTGGAGCTGCGCATGCTCGACGTCCAGGGACGCGAAGCGCCCATCGCTTACGCGCGATGGACGCGATGAGTACGAGCCGCCGATGGCCGGTCGGCGGTCAGATCATGCTGCGTCACTCGATCGGTGAACGTACCTGGGCGCTGGTCCCGGTCACCGTGCTACGCGACACGGCCGAGGCGACACTGCTGAGGATCAGTGCGGGATCCCTCTACCTGGCACCGCACGACGACCACGGCCGCTTGCTTCGGCTCGGGACCGACCGATGGACGCTCGCGCCCCGGGCCTGGACCACCCATGACATCCACTATCTGCTCCCCCGTGACCGGTGGTTCGCCCTCGGCCTGCTGCTCCACGCCGGCACGGCGGAGGCGGTGAGCTGGTATCTGAACTTCCAGAACCCGCCCGTCCACCGCCCCTGGGGCATCGACACCCTCGACCTCGAGCTCGACATGGTCGCCCCGGCCGGTCGCCACGGCCAGCTCCGTTGGAGCTTGAAGGACGCCGCCCGATTCAGGTACCTGGCCGGCAGCGGGTTCTTCAGCAAGGAGCAGATGCGGCACACTGTCGCCGCAGTACGCGAACTGCGCGGGTCGGGCACGCTACGGGACGAACGCGCCGACATGTTGCGGTCCGCGGGCCGGCACGGCCCGCCGGCCGACATGGCCACGGCCGCCGCGTTCTGCGGCGCGCTGCCACCCGATCTCGCCCTGCGGGATCTCCCGGCACCCGCTTCACCCCACCTCAAAGTACGGTCGGCGACAGCCGACCCCGTCCTGTTGAGAGGCGAGCAACGCATGACTGAACAGCAGGAATTTCGTGGCGGAGTGAACGTCGTGCGCCGCCACGGCGACGTCGTCCACCGGCCAGCGTCACCGGCAGCGCCGGCGATCCACCGGCTCCTGCGGCACCTTCACGACCACGGGTTCCACGGCGCGCCGCAGCCACGTGGCTTCGACAGCGAGGGCAACGAGATACTCACGTTCCTCGACGGCGAGGTACCCGACGTGCTCACGCCTGAGCTGCGTACGCCCGAGTTCCTCGCCACCGCGGCTGCACTGCTGCGCGGCCTTCACGACGCGAGCGTCACGTTCCGGCCGCGCCCCGACGACCCCTGGATCTTCCCGGTCCGACAGCCGGCCGAGGTCATGTGCCACGGTGACGTCGCCCAGTACAACAGTGTCGTCAAGGACGGCCTGGCAGTCGGTTTCATCGACTTCGACGCGGCCCACCCCGGACCGCGCATCTGGGACGTCGCCTACGCCGTCTACCGGTTCGCGCCATTGCAGGGGCCGGACAACCCGGAGAGCTTCGGCACACCGCAGGAGCAGGGACGCCGGGCCGCCGAGTTCTGCCGCGCATACGGGCCGGAAGTGGGCGCCGAGGTCGTCGACGTCGTCCCGGACCGGCTGCAGGCGCTCATCGACTTCATGCGCGACCAGGCCGGCCAGGGCAACGAGGCGTTCCAGCAGCACATCGCGCAGGGGCACACCGATCTGTACGAGGCGGACATCCGCTACGTACGGGCGCACCGCGACATGCTGCGCGCCGCCTTCACGGAGGGCTAGACCGTGCCCCACGCGTTGCTGCTGGCCCCATGGTTCCCGCCCTGCCCCGGCGGCGCGGAACGATACGCCTACCGTCTGTACGAGCAGGCGGTACGGAACGGCTGGACGATCACCGTCGCCACCGACGGCCACACCCGGTCGCTACGCGAGGCGGTGCCCGCGCTTGAGGAGGGGGTGTATCGGCTCACCCGCTACAAGGAGCAGCTTTCCGACAACCGGCGGGTGACCTGGCGGTCCATGCAGTTCTCGGTCCTCGACGAGCTGCATGGTCTGCTAGACGGTCTCAGGCCGATCGACCTCGTGCACGCGAACAGCATCGAGACCGCCGTCCTTGGCCGGATCGTCGCCGACCATCACGACGTCCCGCTCGTCGTCACGATCCACGAGCATGCACCGCAGACCGAGACGTTCGGGCGCGGCCGGCTCCGGCTCGCCTTCCACCGGCTGGCGCCGGATGCGGTCATCGCACCCAGTTCGTTCTACTACGAGCGGGCACGCGCCCAGGGTGTGCCGCTTGACCGGGTCCACCTCATCCCACACGGTGTCGAGGTGCCACCAGTCGTGCCCGCCCGTCCATCGACCGGACATGGGCCGGCATGGGGACTGCCCGAGGACACCTGGGTCGCCGTGAGTGTCGGGCGAATCTACCGTCCCAAGGGAACACTGGAGCTGATCCGGGCAGCGGCGATCGCACGACGGCGGGCGCCGCAGCTACGCGTGGTGATCGTCGGCCCGGACGGCCCCTCCGAGTACGCGCGCGCCGCCCGCGAGGAGGCACGACGCCTGAATCTCGGCGAGGTGGTCCGGTTCGCCGGCCCACGGCGGCCGGAGGAGATGCCGGCGGTGCTATGGCAGGCCGATGCGATCGTCGCCCCCAGCCTGGCGGAGGGGTTCGGTCTGGCGGTGGCCGAAGGCATGGGCCTCGGCAAACCGGTTGTAGCCACGGCCGTCGGCGGGCTTGCCGACCTCGTCGCCGACGGCGTCAACGGCGAGGTCGTCACGCCGGGCGACCCGGAGTCACTCGCCGATGCGCTGACCCGGCTGGCCACGGACCCGGAACGCTGCGCCCGACTCGGTGCCGCGGCCCGGCGTTCAGTTCTCCGACGCCACCACGTGGCCACCATGGTCGCCGAAACCACGGCGCTTTACGCCAGCTTGGTCATGACCGCCCGACAGTCTCCGGCCACGGTGTCGACGCTATCCCACAACGGGCCTTGATTCATCAGCGGCGCCGGTATCCTTAGCCGGTGCCCTAAGGGCTATTCGAGACGCAAAGGAGTGGTGGCGTGACATAGTCGTTTTCGGGTGGCGGGATACGGTAAGGAGTTGGCATCGCGAGCCGATCTCCGTTCTCCAATCCAGCAAGAAGGTAATCGACAGCATACAAAGAGGTAACGATGACCCCCCCTACGCGAGTCGGCGCCACGAAGAGACAGTGCCTTACGGCAACGACGCGAAGTCGACCCACCCCCACGCAAGCCAATCCGCGAAGTTCGCACCTTTTCCGATAAGGATGACGCATGCCGGTATCGCGCTTCGTTCTCACCAGTGGTCTGCATCTATACGCTCAAAGCAGAAGCGAAGCCCAGTTCCAGTATGACGAGATTTTCGGTCACGACTGCTACAAGGTAGCCGGTTTGCGTCCGAACGCTGTCGTGGTGGATGTTGGCGCCAACATCGGCCTATACACGCTCTTTGTCAAACAGCACAACCCAGACGCCCACATTTATGCCTTCGAGCCGATCCCTGAGTCTGCCGAGGCGTTTGAGAAGAACATACTCCTACACGGACTGAGGGACGTCCGATTGACAAGGTGCGGCATCGGCGCCCAACCTGAACCCCGTGCCCCATTTACGTACTATCCGAACACCCCCGGCAATTCGACCCGATATCCCGAGCAAAAGCAGCTTCAGATTGACCTACTGACACATCGCCACCCGAGACTCGATTATCGGTCCGAGTATCGCGCAGAAATCGTATCTGCGCCGATTGAGCCACTATCCGCCGTCCTACCCAGTTCACCTGTAATTGACCTGCTCAAGGTCGACGCCGAAGGGGCCGAACTCGACATCCTCATCGGCGTCAAAGACCGAGACTGGCAACGAATCAAACGAGTCGTTCTCGAAGTTCAAGACGTCGATGGGCACCTTGCTAAGATCGCATCACTGCTCACCGATCGAGGCTATGTGGCCGAAGTCAGACCGAGCCCGATGATCGAACCCGAACTCCGGACCTTCTTGGTCACCGCGTCAAGGTAGCGTCGCGCCCACAACGTCGCGGGCAAATGCTGAACCGGTCGAACACCAGCTCAAGCAGTTATTTTCAACAGAGCTAAACCTGAGTTGTTGCCAACCGTCGACCGTCTCATGGATGCGCCTCTTGGCCACCAACTCGCCATGCTCGTCGACCAGCGTGATCTCGTGATGCCGTTCGGCCCAGTCGATTCCGCAGAACACCTTGCTCAAAGCTGCTCCCGTTCACTCGAACGCTTCATATCGACCTAGTCAAACCCCTGACAGGATCGCGCGGCACCCTAATAGCGAGGCTCGTGACTACCCTCCGATGAGCCGTTTCGCGATCCCAGCGACCACCACGATTCCCGTGCTGGTGTAGAGCTCGACGGCTCCCGGTGAGCGAGGGGTGCATCATGCTGGCGGGCTCGAACCACGAACAAGTAACCATCCTGACCTGCGTGAAGTGATCCGTCCCCACGGTGCCGATCGTGCTGGGCCTGTAGCGACCGTGCGGCGGCAATCGAAACAACTTCTGGGATGAACGGCCGCCGCCCGACCACCTGACGTGCACTCGGCAGGGCGTACCAAGCCTGGAAAGAGGCCTCACAGGACCGGAGTCTTTAGTAGGAATCGACCCGGCTTCGGCATAGTCCCGAGGTCAGCGGCGGCCGTTCGGGTTCTATTAGCCTCGATCGTTCACGGCTGATGTCGGGCGTTCCGGTCCCGCGTCTGCGATCGTTCATTGTCGATGCGATCGGGTTCGGGGTACGGTGGCAGGCCGTCTGTCGCGGCGATGGGCGTGGTCTCCTTGGGTCCTCCGGTCGTCGGGGCAGGGCTGAGCTGGTCAGCCAGGGGCGGGGATCGCCGCGATCCGGGTGAAAGCGGCGGTGATCTGGTTGGCCCAGGGCCAGGTCGATGGGATGCGTAGCCCGGCGACGTCGACCTTGACGCGCCCGGGCGCGCTAGCCGAGGGCCACCGGCGACCTGGCCCTCGACGAGACCCGCAACACCCGGATCGCCGACGACGTCGCCGCGGCCTGACCCGCGGCCGCAACCGTCTCGTCCTGACCCGACGGGTCGCCCAGGTTGAGGCACGCACCGCTCTGCTCGCCGCGACTTGCATCACGGCCCGCTACCCCGCCGCGCACCAAGCGGGTACGCCAGCACACCAGCGGGGCCGCATCTGACGGTACGAGCCAGCACCCCGGTACCACACTGTTTTTCGCCCCACATTCCGCCCCGGCAGCACCCGAACAGGCGGCGCAGTCGAAAGATTCCTGATCAGAGGCCGTTTCGGACGAAGTCTCAACATCGATCACCGAAGTGCAGTGTGGGGCGCTGGGTGACCAGCGCCGTGACCACAAGATCACAAGCAATCGGCGCCAATCGATGACTGACGCCGATTCACCTGCATAAACGCGAGGTGGAGCCGAGGGGACTCGAACCCCTGACCCCCACACTGCCAGTATGGTAACGATTCTGTCACGCCATCCCAGCCAGTGTCAGCACATGCGCTGAACAGGCAATATTCAGATCCACAGATCACATCTGATGCCATCGAGTATCGGCCGATGACGGCTTCTTGATCTTGGCCTGTGAGCATGTGTGTGAGCACAGAAAATGTGGGAGGCCGGATGCCATCCCGTCCGCCCCCACGCCGCCCACAAGCCTGCCCGTCACATTCATCGACAACTAGCAATTAAAGGTCGGCCCTGATCACAGGCGTGCTCACAGGCAGACGCGCTGGGTCCCACGAGGTTGCCCGTCAACGTGGTGCAGGAGATGCCCACGGATGCTGGTTGCCACCCAGAGACCTAGCGTTCTCAGCGTCAATTCAGAGTCCTCTAAGCTGTATCCGGGAGGTGACTGCCCGGCGTCACGGACGGGGCGGTTGCGTCCGAGCTGGGTGCGGCGGGCAAAGGTCAAGGAGGACGATGGCTACGCTCGGGGTTGCCTGCACATCGTCGTGTGCATACCTCGTGGTCGCGGACGGGGAATCCGTTCTGCAGGGCAAGCCGGAGCGGCTTGCGTTCCGCAACGGTTTGTCCGACGCCGACCGTCTGGTGGAGTTCGGCAAGGACGTCGCCCGCGCGCTGCGCGACGCCGGGGCGTCTGAGGTGGTAGTCCTGCGGGCCGTTTCCAACTACACGGACACGCACACCGGATGGACGGACCGCTTAGCGATGGAGACGTTGCTACGGCTGGAATGCGCGAAGGCAGGCGTGCCTTGCCGATACCTGTCGCAGCAGGCCGTGAAAGGCGCGCTCGGGCTGACCGGACGTGGTGGCTTGGCGAAGCTCGGCGAGGGCCGAATCGCCCGGAGCGGCAAGTACTGGGGCGATGGGCGGGGTATCGCCGCACTCGCTGCCGTCGCCGCGGAACAGCGGGCCTGACATGCTCCACGGCGATCGGCTTGACAAGCCGACCTATTCATTCCTTCAGACCCTGCCTGGTGGTGCAGTCGGCGAGGTCCGGCTTGTATGGCACAAGCCGCTGCAGCGGATGCTCGTGCAGAAGACCATCGACCTTCTCGGGCTCGAGGACGCCGTCGCCTACCGGGAGCCGAGACTCAATGCCATTAAGTTAAGGCGTCTGGGCAGGCCAGCCTGGGTATGGCGGGCCCGTCGTGGCGGGTGGTCCGGTCGGTGGGTCGTTTGACGCGGTAGGAGTTGTGGCGGGCGCGTTTGATGACGCGGGGGCAGCTGCGGTCGCGTCGGGGCGGGTTCGGCTGGTGGCGGATCTCGGTGAGGGCATCGTCGAGGGCGGTGGAAAGGTGCTCAGGGGGTAATGGCCGCCTGGTCGGTGACCTGGCGGCGTACGACGCGTAGGCCTTTGACGAACGACATGCGGTCGGGGTCGTAGCCGGCCGGGTCGGCGGCTTCCAGCAGCAGTGCGCGGATGGCGTAGTGGGCCAGCAGTAGTCCCCACATCTGCTGTTCGACCAGGTCAGGGACCTTCGATCGGAGGACTTCGCCGCGGCCGCGCAGGTCCGTCTTGATCTCGTTCAGAGTGGACTCTTCTTCCCAGCGCTGCTGGTAGGCACCCGCCAGTTCCATCGCGGGGACCTCGTGGTGGTCGGTGAGGGTGGTGACCACCACGATGAGTTCGCCGTCGGGGTTGCGGTCCGGGACGGTGTACTCGACCACCCTGACGAGGCGGGCGAGATCGGCCGGGATCTCCTGGCCGGTCCGGGCCTGCTCGACCAGCCTGGCCCGGCGTTGCGCGGACAACCCCGCCTTGAAGATCAGTGCCTGGTAGGAGCCGTCCGCGAGCCACCGCAGATGCCCGATGGACACGCTCGCGCCGACTCGCCAGGCAAGGTCCGCGCCGGTGGCGGCGAAGGAGTTGAACAGGTCGAAGGAGTACAGGCCCGCGTCGGCCAGGACCAGCATGCCCGGCCCGACCCGCCCGGCCAGATCCTTGATCAGGGTACGTTCCCCGGTGCGGCACGACCCGAGTACCGCCCCGACGATCGCGTGGCTGCCGCACTCGGCCAACGCCGCGATGTGCAGCTTCGGGTACGCCGACGCCTTCGGCCCCGACCCCATCCGGTCGAAGCGTTCCACGTTGGCCGGGGTGTCGGCCACGTCGAGGGTGGTCGCGTCGATCGCCATCAGCCGGCGCCGGGCCAGCCAGGCGCCCTTGGTGCCCGGTCCAGCCAAGGGCACGCACGCCCTGTCGAACAACATCTTCACCGGCTCGGCGCCCAGCCGCTGACGTGCCTGGGTGATCGCCGACGCCGTCGGGACCTGCCAGTCATCGTCCCAGGAACCAAGTCTGCGCAGGTTACCCACCAGCCGGCGCATCACCTCGTCAGAAGACTCGGCGCAGAACAACCCCATCGCGATCACGTAACGGATCATCACGTGCGCCGGCAGCCGCCGGACCCGCTTCTCACGCCGCCCGCTGCGGTTGAGTACCTCTTCCAGCAGATCCCGGTTGAACCGGGCCGACACCACCCCGAGCCCGATGTGATCGGTCAACCGGCCCTGCGGCCGCAGCGACTCCACCCCAGACGACGTCACGCCACGGCACGGTACCGGCCCGCCGACCCCTAGTCAGCTCACCGCGCTGACCAGCACTGATGCCTTAACTGAACGGCATTGAGCCGAGACTGCTCGACCGAGTCGAACACGATCACGTCGTCAAGATCCGTGACGCCCAGCCGGACCGCGATATCCAGCATGGTCTGACTCTCGTGATGGACTATCTGGCCGGCGGGAGCGTGCACAGCGCTCTGCAAGGCGGTCATCGTTTCGGGGTCCGCCGGGCGTTGGTACTGGTAGGGCACATTCTCGACGCACTCGACCATTTGCACGCCAAGCACGGATTCTTGCACCGCGACGTCAAGCCAGGAAACGTACTACTTGACGAAAGCCGGGAAACGGCTTATCTCGGCGATCTCGGCTCGGCTGCACCCCTGTCGGACGATGACAGGACTTGCGAGGCACACGGCGGAACCTTGCTCTACCGGCCGCCGGAGTACGGGACCGGCATCTTGGACGTGCGGTCGGACATCTACAGCCTCGGCGTGACCCTTCTGGAGATGCTCCGGGGGCCTTTCCCGTACGAAGAAATGGACCCCCTGCAGATGGAGGAACGGCTAGGGCGTGGACGTCGCGCCTTTCCGGATCGCTTCGCGGAGTTCCCGCCGTGCGTCAACGACCAGGTACGCCGCGCTGTGCGGGCGCTCGTCTCACAGAATCAGTCGTCCCGGCCTGCCTCGGCGATGGACGCACTCCGTCGGCTTCAGCAGTGCAAGACTATCGATTGGAAGGTAGGCGGGCCCCGCGATACCGCGCCCGACCAATGGGAGGGAGCTGGGTTACCTGGCCGCGACGGGAAGGTTCGTTCCTATCGCGTTGAGGTCGTGTCCTTGTCGGGCGGCCCCAACCGGGGGCGCTTCCGTGTGAGGTCTCTCTACCGAGACAGAGACGGCGGCAACTGGCGACGGCTGGTGCCTGACTCCGTGGCTGATCTCGGTGATCGGGAAGCTCTCGATCGCGCCTTCGCCGCAGCGGACAAAGACGCGTTCCAGCGCTGAACGGCCCAGAACAGAAGGTCTGCGTCGACCGGACGACGGCGCAGAAATTCACGCCGCGCGGAAGCGACTGACCCTGCGGCCAGTTCCCACCCTGCCGACGCACCGGACCCGACGGCTACCACCAGACCTTGCGATCTAAGCGAGCGTAGAGCCTGCTCCGTCCCCACGACCCGTACGCCTACGTGCGGGTCTGGCCGAGTTACGGCCCCGTCGAGCGGGTCGGCCAAGCCGGCCGCATCGGCTCGTTCGCGTAGCTCGAGCAGGGCACGATGTAAAGGCCACGCTGGGTCTACCAGGGCTCGAGTGACCGGGCCGCTGGCGAGTAGGGCGAAGATGACGCCGGCAAGACCGGTCGGCAGGGCTTCAGCCGGGAGATCGGACGTAGGTATCAGTCTGGGTTGAACCATGCCAATCCCTTCCGCCTCGTTACCCGCGGTCACTGACTAACACTTTGAGTTACTGCATCTAGGTACCAGCATGCAGTATCCGCGCCCCCGCCACCAGGTTCCCCCAACCCTGGGTCGCTGCCCAACGCGCGCAGCAGCGCCCGGCGCCGGTCTCGCGCCTGCTGCCGGGTGGTCACCAGCGTGCGCTTATACCCACCGCCTCTTCGACCTGTTCGACCTCGACCACTACGCACTCATCCGCTGACTACCAAGGTGGGTAATACACCACCACCCACGCCTCAGCCAGCGAAAACACCACCAGGATCAGATAGCGGCGGGACTCCCGCTAGGCTCCAACGGGCGCCGGACCGCCCGGAGCCTACAACTGGAAGACGGTGTCCGGATCGTCCATGGCTCGCCTAAGATCAGCGAGGTCGCCGATCTGGGCCAGCGGTGAGATCCGGGCCACTTCGACGATCCCGCCGACGAAGGTTTGCATCGCGGCTACGTCACCGGCTTCTCTGGCCTGCCGCAGGCCGTCGAACAGTACCTGGTTCTGCTCGCGTCGCTCGGCGAAGATGCGATCGAAGTAGTCGCGCAGCACCCGCTCGGACGCCTTGATTCGCTCGACTTCGGTCGCCCGGTATGTCCGCAGCCTCTCACGTTTGGTGCTCTCGATCTCGTGAATCTCGATCACCTCGCGGCTGACACTGATCAGCTGCTTCAGCGCGCTCAACGCATCCGCCGCGCTGATCCCCCGCGACGCGACGCTGTCGGTCCTCGATTCGACTGGCAGCGTGGTGCCGGTGAGGACCGTCTTGTCGTCAGGCATCCGATGTCTCCTTGCATGCGGTGCGGTACTTGAACACGAGCTTCTCGGTCTGGGGATCAAGATCGCCGTTCGCGTCGACGATGGGCGCGCGGCGCACCTCACCGACGGCGGCGGCCATCTTCAACGCTGCGTGCAGCCGCGTGTCGTGAGCGCCCCGGTCAAACGGCTCGGATTCGAGCAGGTCGAGCACAGCGGTCGCCTGCCCTGTCAGCCAGGTAAGTGTCTCGTCGAGCTCCTGTGCCCGTATGCCCACCCCGCGCAGAAGCTCGTCGTACAGGTCGAGGTCGGCCATGGCGGTAGCCACGTGGGTGTGGTGCCGGTCTGCGTCGGTGCGTGTCTGGGTGGCCTGCTTCACCGCTGCGACGCTGGCTGCGGCGACGATTGTCCCCGTGACGATCGCAATCCGGACCTTCGCACCGAGGTCTCGTCCGCCACCGCCGAGACTTTTTGGTCCTCCGCCGAGAAACGCGTCCTCGGCGGATCTCTGCGCGGCCCCGTACAGCTCCGAGATCGGTCTGCCGGTGCCGGCGCGGGCCAGCTGGGTGACCGCCTGGTGAATGAGTTTCGTGGTAGTGGTGCCGGCCCTGGCGGAACGTGTCAAGGGTTTGAGGCCAACGGGAGTTAAGCGGCTTGTTGTTGCGGCTGGGGCTGGGGTTGGTTGATCCAGACCTGTTCGGGCAGGTCGAGGATCTTTGGTGTGGTCCGGGTGGTGGCGCCGAACCGTTCCGGATGCGCGGCGCGGGCTGCGGCGAGAGTGTCGAGGCGTGCGGCGTGGACTTGGTGGTGGCGGCCGTGGTGGACGTCGGCGGGGGTGTGCAGGCCGATTCCGGAGTGCCGGTGGGCGTGGTTGTACCAGGTGACGAAGTCGTTCATGAACGCTCGGGAGTGGGCGAGCGACGCGAACCGGTTGGGGAAGACCGGCGCGTACTTCAACGTCTTGAACCATGCTTCGCTGTACGGGTTGTCGTTGGACGTCTTGGGCCGCGAGTGCGAGCGGGCTACCTGAAGGTCTTCGAGCAGGTCAGCGACCGATTTCGAGGTCATAGACGTGCCCCGGTCGGCGTGGACCACGTGGGGGACGCCGTGGACGTCGAACACCTCGCGCATCATGTTCTCGGCAAGCGGGCCGGACTCGCGGGCGTGCACGCGGACGCCGACGATGTACCGGGAGTAGACGTCGATCATCACGTACGCGTCGTAGTAGATCCCTTTCACGGGGCCAGCGAGTTTCGTGATGTCCCACGTGTAGACCTGCCGCGGCGCGTCGGCGACCAGCTCCGGGCGCTGCCGGGCCGGGCGCCGGGCCTGCCGGCGACGCTCGCGGACCTGCTCGTGTTCGCGCAAGATCCGGTACATGGTGGCGATCGAGCCGACGTACACACCCTGATCCAGCAGCGCCGCGTAGATCTGCGCCGGGGCCGCGTCGACGAACTCCGGGCTGTTCACCAGCCGCAGCACATGCTCCCGCTCGGCCAGGGTGAGCGCGTTCGCTGGCGTGCGTCGCATCGGCCGGGCCGGTGTCGGACGCCGCCGGTCCCGATCCGCGCTGGACCGAGCGATCCCGGTCAGCCGCTTCGCCTCCCGCGTCGGGACCTTCGCGCTGGTCAGCTGGTGGTAGGTGTCCATCAGCGTCTGCCGAGCCCGAACACGTCCGGACCGTCCGGCTCGCTCCTGGAGATGTCCTCCAAGAGCTCGCGCGCTTTTCCCATGATCGTCAACGCCGTCTCCGTCCGCGCCAACTTCGCCTGCGCCAGTTCCAGCTCACGGCGCAACCGGGCGATCTCCGCCTGCTCCGCCGACGGCCGCCCTACCGTCTGCCCAGCCGGCTTGCCCTGCAACAACCCGGCGTCACGGGCCCGGCGCCACTCCGACATCAACGACGAGTACAAGCCCTCACGCCGCAGGAACGCCCCACCGTCACCGGCCGCGACGGCCTTCTCGTATCCGGCCAGTAGCTCCAACTTCTGACCCGGGGTGAACGACCGGCGGGCACGCGGACCACCCGAACGCGGTCCCTTCTTACGACTCATGACCCCATCCTCGGCCACGGCCATGTCAACAGCAGTAGTCAACGCTTCTCAATCCTCAACTCGCCCTGTCCGGCGGACTTGCTATGAACCGCTGGCCTCAACTCACCCTGGCAGACAGGGTGGCCGCGTTGACGAGCCCCTGCACCCAGCCCTCGAGATTCAAGTTGAGTTTCGGCTTCCCCGTAACCCGCACGAGCGGTGGGTCCACCCCGTCTAGGAACCGGTCATCGTACGCCTGCGAGTTCAAGTTGATCCCCGTCAGGAAATCCCGCATCCGGTCGGTGACCTCATGTCGTGACCGTTCCTGCGTCCGGCCGTAGGCACGCAGGCGCCCGTTCGCCTGGATGACCCTGGCCAGGTGACGCTCGTAGCGCAGATCGTAGCCGGCCTGGTCGTCACGGATCTGCGTCACAGCCCCGATAATCTGGTGGCCAGCGTAGGTGAACACCGCAGCGCCAGCGCCTCCGACGACGGAGGCACCGACGAATCCGATGACCGGAGCGGGCCTCAGGACCATCGCCACAAACCTCCTGATGACACCGCCAGGCGGCGTGCGACCTCCTGTTGCTTCGTGCGCGAATGGTAGCCGCGAGCGTCTCTGTAAGTCACCCCGCCGCCCTGTCAGACTTGAGCGACCCCCACCGCGCATCGCGCAACCAATCACCGGCACCTTCGGCAGCGGTGGGTCAAGCTAACTTGAATGACGGACCCGTTTCCTACACCAGGTCCGTGGCATCGCCGATGAAGGTTCCGACGTGGTCGACATGAGCCCCGTCCTCGTCCCGTAGGCAGTCGGACCATCAGCTAGCAGCGCTGGGGGGCCGGGCTTCGTCGGGTACGGTGGCGGCTTCCAGCGCGGCGGCGACCGCCTCGAATTCGGCTAGGGCGGCGGTGAGGTCCTCGACGATCTCTCGGGCGATGACCTCGGGTGCCGGGAGATTGTCCATGTCCTCTAGGGACTGGTCGCGTAGCCAGGTAATGTCGAGGTTGGCCTTGTCCCGGGCGAGCAGTTCCTCGTATGTGAAGGACTTGAACCGCACGGTCTCGACGCGCTCGGAGCGGGGCTTACCCGGTAAGTAGCAGGCGACAAAATCGTCGAGGTGGTGGCGGCGTAGCGGGTTCTGTTTGAGGGTGAAGCGCTGGTTGGTCCGCAGATCATAGATCCACAGGCGGTCGGTCCAGGGCCGTTCGGCGGCAGGCTTCTTGTCGAAGAACAGCACGTTGGCCTTGACGCCTTGGGCGTAGAAGATGCCGGTGGGCAGGCGCAGCATGGTGTGGAGGTCGCAGTCCCGCAGCAGCCGCTTCCGCAGGGTCTCCCCCGCCCCGCCCTCGAACAACACGTTGTCCGGCAGGACGACAGCGGCGCGGCCGTTAAGCAGGTTGCCGTAAGTCCTGTCGGTAACCGTCTGGGTTGAGGCTCGTCGTGCGGTATGAACCTCGCTGGGTTTGCATGGAGTTTCCAGACAACGTGCAAACACCAGCGAGGCCACGATCAGTATGCGACCCCCGCAGACCTACGCCAACCTGACCGACCGGCAGTACCAGGACCTCCTCACCACCTTGCACCAGCGGTGGCGGGTCGCCGCGCGGGCGGTGATGATCCTGCTCTCGGCAGACGGTATGAGCCCGGCCGAGATCGCTGACCTGCTGCACTACGACCCGGTCACCGTACGGCGGTGGATCGCCCGCCACGACGCCGAAGGCCTGACCGGCCTACCCGACCGGCCCCGTCCGGGTCGCCCCCGGCACGGCAGCACCGGCCTCGGTGGCCGCATCCGTGCCCTGCTGGCCACCCCGAAAGCCTGGACCACCATCCGGATCTGGCGAGCCCTGGGCCGCCCGGCGATCAGCCTACGCACCATGTACCGGCGTATCCGCGAACAGGCCACCTGGCGCCGGCCACGTCTGGTGGCCAGGACCGACCCCGACCACGACGCCATCTGCGCCCAGGTCCGGGCCTACCTACGCCGACTCCCTGTTGGAACGGTGCTGCTGGCCGAGGACGAAACCTACCTGGAACTGCTGGCCAAGGTCCGCGCCTGCTGGATGCCCCTCGGCGTCCGTCACCGGGTCGACACTCCGGGGCGTAACCAGCGTCGCAGCATCTTCGGCGCGGTCAACCTCACCACCGGCGCCTGGCACTGCCACCCCTGCGTCAAGGCCGTCTCCGAGGTGTTCTGCTACTTCCTGGAACAGCTCCTCGACGCCTACCCCGACGCTCCGGCCGTGGTCGTGCTCTGCGACAACGACACCACCCACACCAGCCGCTACACCCGGACATGGCTGGCCCAGCATCCCCGCCTGCGTCTGGTGACCGGCGCCCGGTACAGCCCTCAGGACAACCCCGTCGAACGCATCTGGGCCGTCCTCAAACACCACATCGCCAACACCGCGGTCACCACCCTCGGCGACCGACTCCGACAGGCCCACGCCTTCTTCCGCCACCGCACCCCCGACCAGAACCTCGCCACCGCCGCACCCTGGACCAGCCCATGGCTACCCCACGATTACCGACAGAACTTCTGGCCAGGTGCTTAATGTCGAGGATCGTGGCGATGTGCTGGACAAAGTTGAGTTGCTTGTTCGCGGTAGTGACGACAAAGTCCTGCCGCTCGATCTCCCGCTCCTCACGAGCCTCCCGGCCATCAGCGCCGACCATGGTGAGGGACGACTTGCGGCCGAACGGCGGGTTGGACAGCACCACCGAGTACCGCTGGCCTGGGTCGGCGATCAGCGCGTCCTTGACTTCAATGAGGCTGTCGCCGGTCGGGGTGCCGATGCCGTGCAGCAGCAGGTTCATCGCGGCGAGCCGCGCGGTGCCATCGACCAGTTCGACACCGTTCACGAAGGTGTCGCGCAGGTGGGCTCGCTCGGTCGGCGTCAACGTCTCGGCATCGCGGGAGGCGTACTCGTGCGCTGCCAGCAGGAAGCCGCCGGTGCCGGCGGCCGGGTCGACGACAGTGTCCCGGACGGTCGGCTGAATACAGTCAACCATCGCCTGAATCACCGCACGCGGCGTGAAGTACTGGCCAGCGCCGGACTTGATGTCCTCCGCACCCTTGGAGAGCAGTTCCTCGTACGCGTCGCCCTTAATGTCCGTGCCGGCGGCCGACCAGCCTCGATCCGTCAGAGGGTCTTGCTCCCTGCCTGACCGTTTCGGCTTGACCGTTTTGTCCACCCGGTTTGGGTGTGATATCGCCACGTGTCGCTGTGGAAGCGCGAGTTCTCCGGGCCCTCGGTCACGGTCTTTCTACTGGTAGGTACAGGGGTCCAGGGTCAGGTTGTCAGTGGTAGCAGGGTGAGGCGCTGCCAGCAGAGGGTGAACGCGTCGGCCCACGGCCAGGTCTCGGGGATGGACAGGACACGCCGGCGGGCGTGGGCGGCCAGTTTCGCGGGCAGGTGCAGCAGCCGGTAACGCAGTGTTGCGGGTTCGGCGTGGGCGAGGTCGTCCTGGTCGTGCAGGCCGAGCAACCGGGTCCAGGAAGTGATGTCCGCGGCGATGTTGGCGGCGAGGACCCAGCCGCGGTTGACGGTCCAGGCCTTCGACGGCAGGTTCCGCAGGCCCATGGCCTTGTTCGTGCGCACCTTGTCTTCCACTCCTGCGTGCGAACGATGCAAAGCGTCGATCCATTGCGGCTGGTGCGAGCCCGGCACCCCGGCGATCCGGCTGATGTTGGTGGCGACGATCGCGTACCGCCAGCCGGTCCGCTTCTCCAGCGCGGTGAGATTCTTCGCGTGCCGGGCCGACGGCTTCGTGCGCCGCACGAGCAGCCGTAGCCGGCCGTTCCAGTTCTCCAGGCGCTGGTTGAGGCCGGTCAGTTCCGCGACATGCGCGGTGTCGACGGCCGTGCCGTCCTGGGCGAGGCCGTCGGTCCACGCTTCAGCAGGCAGTTGCTCGATCGCGATCTCGTCGGCGTCGGTGATCGTCCAGCCGACGGTGAACTTCACGCTGCGCCACAGCCGGTTCATCGCCTCGATGTGCTCGAGCAGGTCGTGGGTGGCACCGGCCCCATCGACCCTGATCAGAATCTTGCGCCGGTAGGCGACCGGCAACTGAGCGATCGCCTCACCGAGAACCCGGATGTGATCGGCGACCGTATTCGAGCCGGCACTGCCGGGCCGCAGCAGCATGGCCAGGCATTCCGCGGTGTTCGCACACCACGCACCGAGCGGATGGAACCCGAAACCCTTCTTGAACGTGGCCGCCGCACCCTGCTTCGGTGAGTGAGCGGTGATCAGGGTGGCGTCCAGATCGATGACCACCCACCCGGACAGCAGCTTGCCCGCCACCGTCAGCCACGGGAACCCTTGCGGGCGGCGGGCGAGCAGGGCCCATACGTGAGCGCGGACCTTCGCCCGCGCTTTGCCGATCCGTTTCAGCGCGGTCTCGTCGAGACCGGCCAACGCTCGCCGGACGGTTGGCTCCGACGGCCGATCACCGAAGACCAATCCCTGATGGGCGAGGACCGCGATGTCGGACATGCTCGTGGCGCCGAGCACGATCGCGACCGCGAGTGAGACCAGGACCGTGCCGCGATCCCACCACCCAGGGCCCTTGCCGCGCGGTAGCACCTTGTTCAAACCGCTGGTCAGACCGGTCCGATCTGCGCATTTGCGCAGCAGGACCGCACCCGCGTGACCGACCAGACCCTTCCCGCCCGCGCCGACGACCAGCCGCTGATCCCACCCGCTACCCTTACTCACCAGAAAGGTGCACCCGCTTCTGCTGTGGACATGGACTCGACACCCAAATCCTTGCAGGTCAGGAGCACCTTTCGTTTATCGCCCTCGATCAGTCAAATCGCCTCTGACTCGGGGAGGCCAGTTCTCCTTGTCGATCAGGTCAACGATCAGCCGCTTCAGCTTGGCCGGGTCCTGGATGCGGTTCTGCGCCTTCCGGTAGATCGTGCCGAGCGTGCCAGGCTGACGGGCCAGGTCTTCGAGGATGTGCCGGTAGGTGATCTCCAGGTCGTCGCCCTCGGCGTCCAGCAGCCGCTGCCAAGAGCAGTGTGCCGGTACGATCCGCTCCGGCTTCAGCGGCCGGGTCTCGCGCTCGTGTGCCATCTTCAGGAACAGCAGGTAGGTGAGCTGCTCGGTGTATTCGATCGTGCCGACTCCGTCGTCGCGCAGCACGTTGCAGTACGACCACAGCTTGTCGACCAACCGCCGCGCGTCAGACACCGTGAGGTGACCCGAGAACTCCGGACACGTCCCCAAGTAGGGTGACGAGGAGTCCGGGAGGAACAGTACGTGAGCAAGAAACCTGCGAAGTATTCGCCTGAGTTGCGGGCAGAAGCGGTGCGTTCGGTGGTCGAGGGTCGGCGTACCTATGCTGAGGTTGCGCGTGATTTCGGTCTGGTCGCCGAGACAGTCCGGAACTGGGTGATCGCCGAGAAGAAGCGTAATCCTGGGCAGACCGACGAGACGCGGGATGCGATCGATCGGGCGAGGGTCGCGGAGATGGAACGGCGTATCCGTGAGCTGGAGCAGGAGAACGCTTTCTTGAAAAAAGCTGCGGCCTTCTTCGCGAGAGAACAACGATAAGCGAGCGTTACGCGCTTGTCGCTGCGGAGAAGGCTGCCTTCGACGTGACGATGATGTGCCGCCTGGTCGGTGTTTCCCGGTCCGGTTTCTACGAATGGCTGGATCGGCCGCCGTCGGCCGGAGAGCGACGTCGTGTGGAGTTGACCGCGATGATCGAAGCCGTGTTTATCGGCTCGGGCCGCACGTACGGGTATCGGCGTGTGCACGCCGAGCTCGTCCGCGGTGGGGTCGAGGTCGACGATGACCTGGTGCGGCGGCTGATGGGAGCGAAGGGGCTGGTGCCGGTGCAGGTGAAGCGGCGGCGAGGGCTGACCGTGCCGGACCGTGCTGCGGGGCCGATCCCGGACCTGGTCGGCCGGGACTTCACCGCGACGGTGCCGGGCGTGAAGATGGTCGGCGACATCACCCAGATCGATACCGGCGAGGGGCCGTTGTATCTGGCTTCGGTTATCGATTGCTATTCGAAGAGTGTTATCGGGTGGGCGGTCGACGAGCGTTACCCGGCTTCTTTGGTGTGCGCTGCCGTGGACATGGCAGCGCGGCGTGTTCCGCTGCCGGACGGGGCTGTTTTTCATTCCGATCGCGGCAGCCAGTACACGTCCGGCGACTTCGCGGCCACGCTTGCCCGACACGAGATTCGGCAATCAGTCGGGCGGACCGGCATCTGTTTCGATAATGCCATGGCCGAGTCGTTCTTCGGGAAACTGAAGACCGAGTGGGTACATCATCGTGTGTTCGCTACCCGGGCTGACGCACGCCGCGAGATCATCCGGTTCATCGAGGGCTTCTACAACCGGCGTCGGTTGCATTCCGGCCTTGGCTATAGACCGCCGGCCGAAGTTCTCGATGAATGGTTTGCTAATCGTCAAGTCGCATGATAGATTGCATTTGGTTCGAGTCCGGATTTTTCGGATCACGTCACTTGTCGCTTAGCAGCAGCCTCGGACGCACACGTCCGACCGTAAACATTCAGGGCCACTCCGGGTGGTGGCCGTGAGTGGCTGTCTGTGATTGACGGGCTGGGTCGATCTTGACGGTGTGTCGATGCGCGGCCGGGTGCGATCGATGTGTTGTGATCGGTGGGTGCCGGGCTTGGAGGAGTTGTCGCGCGAGGAGTTGATCGGACTCACGCGACGGCTGATCGTTCAGGTGGAACAGTTGACCCAGGCGAACCGGGAGTTGACTGATCGGGTCGCGCGGTTGGAACGCCTGGTGTCGCGTAACAGTGGGAACTCGGGGATGCCGCCGTCGAAGGATGATGATCCGGGACGGACGCCGCCGGCGGAGGTGTCCACGCCGGTGCCGGCAGCCGGTGCTGGTAAGCGGTCGCGGGGTAAGCAGCGGGGTGCGCCGGGTGCGCAGCTGTCCTGGTCACCGTTTCCGGACGGCATTGTGGATCATTTTCCGGGCGGGCCGTGTGGATGCGGATCGGATCTGGCATCGGCGGCTGATCTGGGGGTTTACGCCTCGCATCAGCAGGTCGATGTGCCGGCGATGACGGCGACGGTCACCCAGCATGATCGGCACGCGGTGCGCTGCGGGTGCGGGGCGATGCACGTGGCGGCCCGCCCCGAGGGGGTGCCGGACGCAGGCGTCTCGTACGGGCCGAATCTTCAGGCGTGGTGCGTCTATCTGATGGTGGTGCACGCGATTCCGGTGGCCCGGTGCGCTGACCTGGTCGCCGCGTTGACCGGCTCGCGTCCGTCGGACGGGTTCGTCCACGCGTTGATCGGCCGGGCCGCGGCGGGGGTGGCCGAGTCGAACCGGATCATCCGCACGCTGATCGCCCTCGCGCATGTGGTCTCCTGCGACGAGACCCCGATCCGGGTCGGTGCCCGCAAGGTCAAGAAGTACCTTCTGGTCGCCTGCACCCGCCTCTACACCTGGTACCTGCTCGGTGACCGCAGCCTCGACACGTTCAAGGTGTTCGTCCTGCCGGACCTGACCGGGGTGGTCGTGCACGACCGTTACCAGAACTACGACGCGAAGATCTTCGCCCACCTGGTCCACCAACTCTGCGTAGCCCACCTGATCCGCGACTGTCAGGACGCCGCCGAGACCTACCCCGACGCGCACTGGCCGATCCAGATCCGCCAGGCGCTACAGGGACTCGTCCACGCCGCGAACCTCGCCCGCGCACAGAACCTGCCCGCGATCGGCGAACACATCGCCGGCCCGCTGATCGACGCCTACCGGCACGGCGTGCGGATCGGGCTCAAGGAGGTCGCCCGGGTGGACGGCCGTAAACAGCCGAAACACCGGGCACTGCTGGAAGACCTCCACGACCGAGAAGCCGACATCCTGCGATTCACCACCGACCTGCGCATCCCACCCACGTCGAACCAGGCCGAACGCGACCTACGGCCCGCGAAGACCCAGCAGAAGATCTCCGGACGGCTCACCAGCGAGAAGGTCACCGAACACCGCTACGCCATCCGCGGTTACGTCTCCACAGTGACCAAACACGGCGCGGATGTCATGACCGCCATCCGCGACGCCATCCTCGGCCGACCCTGGACACCACCCGCCTGGGCACCCGGCTAACCCACCACGAGCAACGACCGCCACCACCCATCACACACTGCCACCAACGGCTACGTCATGGAGTGGCCCTGAATGCTTACGTCCGACCAGCACAGAGGCCCCGACATAGTCAGTAGTGTTGGCTCGACTCACGAGCAGGTCACCCTGACGAATCTCATACTGGGGATTAGCGGCCGATGCCGGGATGGCCTTATTCTCGTCCGGCCGAAATTCTCCCCACGTCATCGCACTTACCTTGATGATCCCCCACTGCTCCGGAGCCGCAGGGCCACTCGCACCACCAAAAGACTTCCCTGCCTCGATCCGCTCTACCAAGTGCCGTAGCGGCACCATCTGCCGATCGGCGGGCTGAAGCACCGTCGTCAGCGCCGAGCGACGCAGGGCGACGAGCTTTCGCCTTCCCGTGGATTGCAGGCGTTCAGCCGCGTCGAGGCGAGAGAGGTGGTCTTCGATGAGATTGACAATCCGTCGCTGCTCATCGAGCGGTGGCACAGGAAATTCGACAGATTTGAGACGGCTTGCAGACAGGTGGGCGATGTTCGTGGTGATTCGCGCCTCGCGGGCGAATCGCCGGGCGTGCATGTGCCGACGGAATACGATCAGTGCCCATTCAGGTAGGACATGCGGGCCGGCGCGGAACCTGAGCAGCGTGTTGGTGAAGGCTACGTTCTCGGGGCTACCGCGGTAGATGGCGGGCCTGCCAAGGAGTTCTGGGCTCTGGCCTTCGTTCAGTAGAACATCTCCAGGTTTCAGCTTGTACCGCTCGAAGACGCCCGAGAAGTCCATCTCCTTCAGGTCCGACGTGTCGATCCGGTCTTCGAAAACATTGGCGACCCGGAGGTAGGGGCGCATTTCTGGGCCGGTGTGCCAGTTGGGGTGCCGCTGACGTCCAAGGTCTATACGGCCTACCTCGCCAACTGTCGCCCAGCGCCATCCGGGAGGCAGGTTCGTCACGCGGTTAGCTCCGTGTTGAGCTGGTCGATGAGGGCGGCGATGCTGGGGCCGAGGTCGCGGATGGCGCCGTCGATTCCGCCGCGTTCGGTGAAGGGGGTGTTGTCCAGGTCGTCGGGGTTGATGCCCGCCGAGACTGCGATCACTTCGGCCATGCGGTCCAGCCACCACCTCTCCGTCTCGGTGAACGTCGCTCCGGCCTGCTCTTGCTGACGGAGCCAGCCTGCGTACCGCTCGCGGACCTTCTCCGCGTAGGGCACGAGTTCGTTATCTTGCCCGATGGTGTACCGGATCAGCGACACCAGGTCGGTGAGGGTGTGCCGGTCACTGTGCCGGACACGGCCCGCTTCGATCGCTTGGTGGGCGGCCCAGATGAGGTCGATGGTCCAGTTGCGGGGTGGCCGCTGGATGCGTTCGGCGAGCTCCTTGATGTCGGCAAACGCTATCCGCCGCTCACGCGCCTCCATCAGTAGCTGGATCGCGGTGATCTCGTCGCGGTGCTCGTCCAGATACGCCCGCCAGGACTCGACTATCGACCGGGCGCGGGAGGTGTCGACCACTCCGTAGGCGTCTTCGAGCACGTCGACGCTGACCTCGTCGATGATCCGGTCGTGGGTACGACGTAGCTCCAGAATCCGCTGCCGTAGCTGCGGGTTCGCTGCGACAGGGCGTACCGCGGTGTCGAGCAGGTCTTGGACGGCGGCTTCGGGATCTGCGGCGCCGGCAATGGCGCGGGCTTGAGTGTCGGGGTCGACGGCGTCGACCAGGCCGCGGACGATGCCGCGGACCGAGCCACCGGCGACGGCGTCGAGTTCCGTGCGCTCGTCGGGCGTGAGTTGCAGTTCCAGTGCGGCCAGGCGGGAGGCGAGGGTGGCGGTTTCGGCCTCGGTGAGGGTGAGGGTGGCGGCCTTGTCGAGCAACTGCTTGAGCGAGATGCCCTTGTCCCGGTTCAGGGGTGGGTCGACGAAGTCGTGTTCGGTGACACCGATGACGTCGACGATGACGAACCGGGTCTTCTGGGTGGCGTCGGGGGTGACGGCCTGGAAGTCGGCGGCGGCGATGGTGCGGGCGCCGCGGCCCTTCATCTGTTCGAAGTACGCCGCGGAGCGCACGTCGCGCATGAAGAACACGCATTCCAGTGGCTTGACGTCGGTGCCGGTGGCGATCATGTCGACGGTGACCGCGATGCGCAGACTCGCCGAGGTGCGGAACGCCTGGAGTTGGCCCTTGGGGTCGCGGGCGCTGTAGGTGATCTTCGCGGCGAAGTCGTTGCCCTTGCCGAACACCTCGCGGACGGTGGTGACGACCTCCTCGGCGTGGGCGTCGTCCTTGCAGAAGATCAGTGTCTTGGGGACGGTGTGCCGGTCGGGGAAGATCTCGGTGAACAGCTTGTCCCGGAACGTTTCCAGCACCAGGCGGATCTGCGAGGTGGCGGTGACTGCCCGGTCGAGTTGCTTGTGGGTGTACTCCAGGTCCTCGTCGAGGGTTTCCAGGCGTTGGACGCGGGTGCGGCGGTCGACCTTCGGCACAACAGTGCCGGCGTCGATCTTCGAGCCTTGGCTGCTGATTTGGGTCTTGATGCGGTACAGGTCGAAGTCGACGTTGACGTTGTCGGCCACCGACTGCGGGTAGGTGTACTCCGACACCAGGTTCTGCCGGAAGAACCCGAAGGTCTGCTTGCCGGGGGTGGCGGTCAGGCCGACGATGTGCGCGTCGAAGTACTCCAGCACCCCACGCCACACCCCGTAGATCGAGCGGTGCGCCTCGTCCACGATCACCAGGTCGAACGTCTCCGGCGGCATCCCCGCGCTGTAGACGACGCTGACCGGGGCGTCAGGCACATACCCGTCGAGACCCGGGTCGTCGCCCTCGGGAGCGGTGTCGCCAGCGAGGACCTTGTAGACCCGCTGGATCGTGGAGATCACCACGCTGGAGCTGCCGAGCATGCCGGCGCTGGTGAGCTTGTCGACGTTGTACAGCTCGGTGAACCGCCGCCCGTCGTCCGGGGTGCGGTAGTTCTGGAACTCGGCCAGGGTCTGGTCGGCCAGGTTGTTGCGGTCGACCAAAAACAGTACTCGGGTGAACCCGCCGTGCTTGAGCAGCCGGTAGCACTCGGTCACCGCCGTGTAGGTCTTACCCGCACCAGTGGCCATCTGCACCAATGACCGATCGAACCGCTGCTCGGCCAGCGAGCGCTCCACACCCTCAATCGCGGTGATCTGCGCCGGCCGAAGTGGAGCGACGTTCAGCGGTGGCAGGTGACGAACCTTCGCCCGCCACGTCGGCCGTTTCGGATCGGCCTCCGCACCACGGACGATCCTCGCCAAGGCCTGCGTTCCGCAGCTCAGCGTCGATATAGTCGGCGTCGCGGTGTGAAGGTGCAGTTCAGGGCGTTGCGGCCTGGCGGGAACGGCGAAAACGCCTAGTGACACGCCTGCCTGTGGATAACTTTGTTGAGCTGCTGATCTGTTGCTGGTCTCATAGTCGGTGTACGGTCGTGCCTCGTGTACGTGAAAGCGTCGACCCGCAAGACCCGCGACGGGCAGACGATCCGCTACCTGCAACTGGCTCACAACGAGTGGGACCCGGCCGCGAAGGCGTCCAAGACCCGGGTGTTGTACTCGTTCGGCCGCGAAGACCAGCTCGACGTGGCCGGTATCCGCCGCTTGGTCGACGCGTTGTCGCGGTTGCTCGCCCCGGCCGACGCCCTGGCCGCGGCCGCGCCGGCCGGCCTGTCGTTTGTGGAGTCCCGTTCGCTGGGCGGGGCGTGGCTGCTCGACGGGTTGTGGCGCCGGCTGCGCATCGACACCGTCCTGCGGCCGCTGGTCGGCTCGTCCCGCCGGGAGGTCGACGTCGAACGGGTGCTGTTCGCGCTGGTCGCCAACCGGGCCCTGGCCCCGTCGAGCAAGCTGGCCGCCGCCGACTGGGTCTGCCAGGACGTGTACCTGCCCGACCTGCCGCACGTCACCGACGACACCTGCTACCGGGCGATGGACCAGTTGATCGAGGTCGAGCCCGCGTTGACCCGCGGGGTCTACGACCAGATCGCCGACCTGCTCAACCTTGAGGTCGACCTGTTGTTCTTCGACACCACCAGCACCTACTTCGAACTCGATGAGGCCGACGAACCGCTGTGGCGTGACCAGCAGGGCCGGGTCGTGGCCGAGGACGATCCGGCGGCGGTCAAGCAGGCAGGGTTCCGCACCCATGGCAAGAGCAAGGACTCCCGCGACGACCTGCCCCAGGTCGTGGTCGGGATGGCCGTCACCCGCACCGGCATTCCCGTGCGGGTGTGGTGCTGGCCCGGCAACACCAGCGACTCCGCCCTGATCCGGCAGGTCAAGACCGACATGCGCGAGTGGAGCCTGGCTCGCGTCGTCTGGGTCGCCGACCGCGGCTTCGCCTCCGCCGAGAACCGCCGCTTCCTGCAACAGGGCGGCGGGCACTACATCCTGGGTGAGAAGCTGCGTGCCGGCACCAGCGAAGCCGACGCTGCGCTCGCCCGGCAGGGCCGCTACGCCACCGTCGCGGAGAACCTGCAGGTCAAGGAAGTCAACATCGACACCGACGACCGGTTCGTCATCTGCTACAACCCCGAGGCCGCCGACCGGGACGCCGCTGTCCGCCAACGGCTGATCGCCCAGCTCACGGACCTGATCGACGACACCGACCGGCTGCCGGCCACCAAACGCGCCGAGCTACGCGGCGTGATCTCCACCAAGCCCGGCCTGAACCGGTTCCTGCGCGTCACCCCCAAGGGCCTGCTGCGCCTCGACCAGGCCAAGGTCAAGGCCGAACAGCGCCTGGACGGCAAGTACCTGCTGCGCTGCTCCGACCCGACACTGTCGGCCGAGGACATCGCCCTGGGCTACAAGCAGCTCCTCGAAGTCGAACGCGGCTGGCGCGACATGAAGACCACCCTCGACCTGCGCCCGGTGTTCCACCGCCGCGAGGACCGCATCCGCGCTCACATCCTGCTCTGCTGGCTGGCCCTGCTGCTGATCCGGGTCGCCGAGACCGAGACCGGCCGCACCTGGACCGCGATCCGCACCGAGATCGACCGGCTGCACCTGGGCGTGTTCACCGGCCCCGCCGGCACGTTCGCCCAGCGCACCGAGCTGTCCCAACCCCAGAAGGCCCTGCTCACCAAGCTGAAGATCGCCGAGCCGCCCCGGATCTTCGACGCCACACCCGCAACCGCCTGACCTGCGACAACACAGCCGCCTAGTGACACGCCCCGTCACCGGGCCCACCGCTGTTTGCCCAGCTCACAGCCCAGATCCGCCGCCTATATCGACGCCGAGCTGCGGAACGCAGGCAAGGCGCCGGGCTGCGGAAAGGCGAAGATCCGCCGGGCCCGGGGCTGCGGGTCGTAGCCGTTGGTGAAGTGGGTCTCCGAGCCGCTGGCCTCGAACACGAACGGCAGCCGCCCGTCGCGGGTCAGCGCCTTCAGCCGCACCGCGGGCGGCAGGCCCTCGGCGTACATGGCTGACTGCCACTCCACTCCCGACAACGGCGTCCCTTCCGGCTTGGCCTCAATCACGCCGACTACCCGCTGGTCGACATACAGCAGGTAGTCGACCCGACCATGGCCCTTCGCCATGATGGCCTCACGAACGGCCACACCCGTGCCCACGAAGAGGTTGATCTCGGATCGGTCTTGCACGACCCAGCCGGCATCTCGAAGCTGCCGGTCGATCAAGACCCGGGCGCGCTGCTCCGCCTGGAGCCGAGGATCGTCAGCCATTGCCCCCACAGCCAGTAGAGGCTAGTCGATCAAGCATACGGTCCGCATCCTCCTCGTGACCGAGGATCACAGTTCGAACGGGTTCACCGTGTGTGCCGGCGAGGTAGCCATGGGGCGCTGAACGCCGGTCCGATGCAGCAGAACATCAGGCAGAGCATGCGTAACGTGTGGGCTTGCCTCGCACCGTTGGAAATGGTTTGTGTCTGAGGGGCGATTGATACCGCGCTTGGGCAGCCGTACCCGGCCATCGCTGCGTTGGGTTGTTCGACGCGCTATCAAGACCATCCATCCGCTGCCGGTCCTAATTCGCCTCGCTCGGGGACACCTGCTCGGTAGGCCAACTGCTGTGCTATTGCTCGAGCGGCCGGGGGCCTGGACTGGTGTCGGTGGGGTGGTGTACAGCGGTCCAGGGCAGCAGGGCTGCGGTGGCGAGTAGCAGGGTGGCGAGGACCACGATGGCGGTGCGGATTCCGGCTGCGGCGGCGAGGAGTCCAGCTGCGGCGATGAAGACGGGTTGGACGAGTTTGTTGGTCATGGCCCAGGCGCCGACGACGCGGGACAGGTGGGTGTCGGTGGTGACGTTCATCCGGTAGGTGGCGAACGCCGGGTTGAACACGCCGGCGCACAGCAGCAGTGCCCCGTCGGCGGCGATGATCAGGACGAGTCCGCCGGTGGTGCCGGGTGCGAGCAGGATCGGGCCCATCCACAGGCAGCGGGCTGCCCCGGCGATCAGCAGGGTGCGGGTCAGGCCGGCGCGACGGATGATCGTCGGGGCGAGTAGCGAGCCGAGGATTCCAGCGGCGCAGGGCAGGCCGAGGGCGAGCCCGTACTGCAGGGGCGTGAAGTGCAGGTCGCGCAGCAGGTAGACGGCGATCAGCGGGGTGGAGGCCGTGATGCAGCCGCCGAAGAGCATCGCGTTGGCGAACAGCATCCGCAGTGGCGGACGGGTGAGGATGTACCGCCAGCCGCCGACGGTCTCGGTCAGCCATCGCCGGTCCTTCGGCGGCTGGGGTGGTGGCGGTTCGCGGTGGCGGATCCGCCGCCAGCCGAAGGCGGAGAGCAGGAAACTGGCGGCGTCTGCCAGGACCGAGGCGAGTGGGCCGGTCCAGGACACCAGCAGCCCACCGACTGGCGGCCCGAGGGTACTCGCGGTCCAGGTGGTGCTCTCCAACCGGCTGTTCATCGTGGCCCGCTGGTCGACTGCGGTAAGGGTCTTGAGGTAGCTGTTGCTGGCCGCCAGCGACACGATCGTTGCGGCGGTCTGCACGACGGCCACCGCGCACAGGTGAGCGTAGGTGAGCGCACCGGCCGCCGCCGCGGCCGGCACGCTGGCCAGGGCGGCAAAGCGGGCCAGGTCGGCGCTGATCATGGCCGGTCGTTTGGGGCGGAACTCGATCCACGTCGCCAGTGGCAGGGTGACCGCGACACCGGCCAGGCCGGCCAGCGCCGCAAGCAGCGACACCTGCCAGTCTGTGGCGTGCAGCACGAGGATCGCGACCAGCGGAAGCGCGCCGGCGCCGACGCCGCTGCCGATCGCGCTGATCCCGTACGCCGACCAGTAGCGACGAAGGTCGCGCCGGTTCGCCTCGGGGTGACGGGTGTCCGGGCCGGTGACCGCTGCCCTGTGGGTCTGTCAAGTTAACGGTGTAACTGGGGTTGGTTGATCTTCTACTTGCGGCCGGCGGACAGGCGTCCGTCGAAGGTGATGTCGAAGGCGTTGAGTGCGCTCTTCCAGCGGGTGGCCCAGCGTTTGCGGCCTTGCCCGGTCGGGTCGAGGCTCATCACCGCGAGGTAGACGCACTTGAGGGCGGCTTGCTCGTTGGGGAAGTGTCCGCGGGCGCGGACGGCGCGGCGGATGCGGGCGTTGACGCTTTCGATGGCGTTGGTGGAGCAGATGATCCGGCGGATCTCGGCGTCGAAGGCCAGGAACGGCACGAACTCGGCCCAGGCGTTCTCCCACAGCTTCACGATCGCCGGGTAGCGGCTGCTCCATGCCTCGGCGAACTCGAGGAATCGTTCGGTAGCGGCGGCCTCGGTCGGTGCGGTGTAGACCGGTTTGAGTGCCTTGGCAATCGCGTCCCAGTGCTGGCGGGCCGCGTAGCGGAACGAGTTCCTGAGCAGGTGCACCACGCAGGTCTGGACCACGGTGCGGGGCCAGACCTCTCCGATGGCATCCGGCAGGCCGGTCAGTCCGTCACAGACGGCCATGAGCACGTCGTCGACGCCCCGGTTCTTCAGTTCGGTGCAGATCTGCAGCCAGAACTTGGCGCCCTCCCCGCCGTCGCCGGCCCACAGGCCGAGGATGTCTCGGTGGCCGTCGGCGGTGACCGCGAGAGCGACGTAGATCGGCCGGTTGGCGACCTTCCCGTCCCTGATCTTGACGTTGATGGCGTCGAGGAAGACCACCGGGTAGACCGGATCGAGGGGCCGGTTCTGCCACTCGGTCATACCGTCCATCACCTTGTCGGTGATGGTGGAGATCGTCTGGCGGGAGACCTCGGCGCCGTAGACCTCGGCCAGATGCGCGGAGATCTCGCCGGTGGTCAGGCCCTTCGCCGACAGCGACAGCACCAGGTCCTCCACCCCGGACAACCTGCGCTGACGCTTCTTGACGATGGCCGGTTCGAACGAGCCCGCTCGATCGCGTGGCACGTCGATCTGCACCGGCCCGACATCGGTGAGCACCGTCTTGGACCGGTTGCCGTTGCGGGAGTTGCCGGAGTTCGCGCCGGCCTGGTCGTGTTTGTCGTAGCCGAGGTGGTCGGTGATCTCACCATCGAGGGCCGACTCCAGCACGATCTTCGTCAGCTGCTGCAGCAGCCCACCCTCACCGGACAGCTGCAGCCCCTGCTCACGAGCCTGGGTCACCAGCTGTGACACCAGCGCCGGGTCGACACCCCCTGGCGTCGTCTTCGTACGCGGCCGCTTGGCCTTCTCGTCACCGGGCACAGCGGCAGTGTCCACCGCATCGGTCGTGATCGTCATCAGGTGCTACTCCCTTGATCGGAGTTACACCGTTGTTTTTACAGTCCCTCTGCCGTCGGCCTCCGCGTGAGCTGGATAGCAGTCCGCCGCCGGGCAGGGCTGCATCAGCGGGAACGACGTGTCTTCGAGGGCGAGGCTGGCGACTTAGGTCTCGCCCGGCTCGGTTCAGAGCTGGCGGAGGTCGCCGCCTTCAGCGACAGCGATACCCGCTCGCGCGCGATATCGACGTCGAGGATCTGCACGGTGACCGTCTCACCCACGTTGACGACCTCTGACGGGTGCTCGACACGGCGGTCTGCCATCTGTGAGATGTGGATCAAGCCGTCGATCTCGCCCAGGGTGACGAAGGCACCGAAAGGCGTCAGGCGCTTCACCGGTCCTGCGATGGTCTGGCCTGCTTCGAGTTTGCTGAGTGCTGCCCGGCGTCGTTCTGCCCTCGATGGCGCCGTCGGCCGGCGGGCCGCCCGTTCGGTGCCGCTGCTCGGTGCGAGGTGTTGGTTCGTCTGGGTGGCGTCAGAGCCGGGCCCGGCCTCGGCGCGGTATTTGGCGGGAAGGGTGCCGACCACCTCGACCGCGTGGGCGCATGCCTCGGTCAGGTAGGTGTCGTAGGCGCGGTCGGTGAGTGCTTGGTCCTGGACGAGTTCGCCGTCGTCTGGGCGGTAGATGCGTGACGGTTCGCCGCGGAATGACAGCCAGTTGAAGTTGGTGGTGATGTAGTAGCTGTCGCTGATCAGCATTTTCGCTGGGGTGGTGGCGACCCGTACGACGGCGAGGCGGTTGGCGCGGCGGGCGGCGGCGTGCAGGGCGTCGAGGGCTTCCTGATCGGTTCCGTCGGTGTCGCCGGGGCCCCACACGATCGTCACGTCGACGGTGCGGGCCAGGTTTTCCAGCGCACGGATCCACCGGCTGGACGCGACGGCCGTGCGGATCTGTGGGCTGCTGATGATCAGCCGGCGCCGTGAGGTGGCGAGGGCGGCGTCGAGCCAGGCCGGGTGTTCGTACACGCCCAACCAGCGAATCGCCGCCTGGTTTAAGGCGGCATTCCCACCGTCACCGTCCGGATCGTCTCCGGCGGCTTGGAGGGCGAGGACTTCGGCTTTGCTCAGCCGCTTGCCGGGGTCGGTGACGGGTGCGTGGGGGTGTTCGACCGGTGCGGCCGATAGCCGCAGGCGTTCGACGGCACCGATGTTCTCCAGCGCGGCGGTGTGCGGTTCGCTCCACTTGCCGTCGACGTCGACGCCGAGGCGTATCTGGCGGGTCTCGTCGTCGGTGAAGACGAGCAGGATGGCGTCGTGGTAGAAGTTGCGGTTCTCGATAACGCCGCTGATCCCGAGCAGGCGTGCCCCGTCGCGGCTGCGCGGGTCCAGGGTGCTGGTAAGCGCGGCGAGGCTGAGGTCGACGACGCGGACCGGCATGCTGCTCGCCGGTGGCAGCAGGAGGCGCCCGGGATCAGCTTTCGCTTGGTTGGAGCGGCGTAGGGAGTTGCGTCGCCAGTCGGTTACGGTGCCGGTGAGGCGGTCGTAGACGACCGGCATGGTGGTGGACATCGGGCGGCGTAGCTGGGCGTCGCGGGCGGCTTCCTGCCCGGCGGGCAGCAGCTGCAGGCGCCGCAGACCGCCGTCGGCGGGTGGCTGATAGGTGATGTACTCGGCGAGGAGGAGTCCGGCGACGGCGCGGCCGGTGTCGCCGTCGTTGAGACCGAGAAACAGTTGCAGGTCTTCGACGGTGTCGATGCCGCCGAGCAGGGCGCGCAGGGTGTACTTCTGGCCGGCTTCGAGGTCTTCGGACTGCTCAACCAGAACGTCGACAGTCAGCACGGAGGCGGGGATGGCGCACGGCTCCGCGGCGAGCAGGGTGTGTCCCGGCAGTGCGTGGGCGTGGCGGCGTGCGGCGTCGGCGAAGATGTCGCGGCTCACAGGTACTGCACCCTTCCTCCGGTGGTCGTGATGTGGGTGAGTACCCGGTTGAGGGGGCCTTGTTTGCTGCTGCAGAACTCGGAGTCGCCGACGATCCAGAGCAGTTCCCGGGCGCGGGACAGGGCCACGTTGACGCGGCCCTCGTATCGATCGGCGAGGAAGCCGAGTTCGCCGCTGAGGTTGCTGCGGGTGACAGAGAAGATGACCACGTCGGCTTCGCGTCCTTGGACCGCGTCCACGGTTTTGACCTGCACGGTGACGTGCCGCAGGGTGAGGCGCCGGAGCGCGCGTTCGATCTCGGTGCATTGCCGGCGGTATCCGGTGAGGATCAGTACTTCCAGCTTGCCGCCGTCGGTGCGGGCGTACTTGCCGGCGCGGACGTCCGTGTCGAGGCGCGCGACGAGTCCGGCGACTTTCTTCGCCTCAAGCTTGTTCGACGTGCTCGCGCTTCCGGCGTGGCGGGCGTCCTCGTGGCGATTCGTGCGTCGGCTGGTGGAGAACCACACAAGCCGGTCGCTGTCGTTAACCGACTCGGGCGCGAGGACCGGTACAGGGTCGTGCACGAGGGTGCCGCTGTAGAAGACCTGAGAGATCAGCTCACCAATTGGTTGGGCCATGCGGTGCTGGGTGACCAGACTGGCCGTGCAGGCTGGCGGTGCCTCACCGAGCAGGATGTCAAACAGCGACGAGGTGAGGAACATCTTGTCCAAGTCGAAGGTCTCGACCAGGTCACGATGCTCGAACACCTCCTCCACCATGGGCGGGAGCTGCTTGGTGTCGCCCACCATCACCCACCGCTTGGCCCGGGTCATCGGCACCAGCAGTTCAGGGGCGGTCGCCCGCGATGCCTCGTCGATGATGCACAGATCGAACTGCATGTTCTGGATGTGCGGGTTGGCCAAGAAGCCCATGCACGTTCCGGCGACCACGCTCTGAGTGGGAAGGAACATCGGTTCAGCCGTCTGCGGGTCGTTGAGGCTGGCCAGCCAGTCGCCTTGGGTCCGCAGCAGTTCCCGCAGCCGCGGCCCGGCGCCGGGCGCGTCCAGCAGGCCGGCGACGAGCTTCTCCAGCTCCGGCTCCCCCAAGTCGTCCGGCACGGTGACCTCAAGGGCCCTGGCCGCGGTGCGGACTTCAGCGGCGGCGGTGTCGGCGCGCTCGACGGCGCGCAGATAGTCCGCCAGCAGCTCGGCACGTTCCTCGGACAGGTCTTCGTTGTCGAGCCGGTCGTCGTCATCAAGCGGGCCAAGCAGCTCGGCGATCTCGGTCTTCTGCCGCAGGGTGGCCAAGGCTTCCTCGACAAGAAGTGCCAGGGACAGATGGTCGACCTGTAGACCCTCGCGATCGGCCAACGCGGCCATGCCGGCGCGGGCGCGAGCGCGAATTTCGTCCGCCCATGCGCGCAGCTTGTTCGACAGCAGTAGGTGGGCGGCGTCCGGGTCAACGTTGTCGTCGCGGCTCGACAGACGCACGACCGAGGTGACGCCGGAGCGGTACAGCCGAGTGACCGCGTTGTCGATCGCGACGTGCATCTGACTGACCAGCAGGACCTTATCGCCAGGGCGTGCGGCGAGGTGCTGGTGAACGAGTTCGGCGATGAACGAGGTTTTGCCCGTGCCGGGGGGACCTTGGACGAGAAACAGGTCCGGTGAGCCGAGCGCGTGCGCGACGGCGATTTTCTTGTCATCGTCGAAGTCCGGGCGCAGCGGCTCGAACGCCACCGGCTCCGGCGCGCTCGCCACTGACGGATCCAGCACCAGCTCGCGCAGGTGCGGGCGGGCGGAGCTGCCGTCGCGCAGGGCGGCGAGCGCGGTCTTCTGCCGGCGGATCGCGGCCTGGGACGGGGTGCGGTCTCGCACCAGCACCCCGTGGAAAGGCAGATCGACGCCGGGTCGGGTCGCCCGCACCGTGATGTCCGTACCGTCGACCTCGGCGATCGTCACCGCAACGCCCCGCATCGCGGGTTCGTCGACGGGGCGGGCCATGCGCTCCTGGTCAAGGAACGCGCCGGTCAGCGGAGTCGTCGTCTGCACATCGAACAGGACGCCGTCGCGGCTGACCCGGGTGTAGGTGATGGGTTCCTCAAGGCGCTTCTCCAGCGCTTCCTTGGCCTCGATCAGCTGTGACCAGTTGGTCAGCCGTGCCTGCTTGAAGGTGTCGCTGTGGCGATCACCCGCGTCTTGGACAGCCTTTTCCAGCAGCAGACGCAGCTCGTCAGCGGCTGCGGCGGCTCTCTGCGGGTTTGTCGACCGTAGCGTCGTCCAGGTGAGGTCGCGGCTGTCCAGGACGACCGCTTCGTCTTTGTGGCGCCAGCGTTCGAGCTCGTCGAAGTCCTTGATCTCAGCGCGGGTACAGAGCAGCTGGTGGCGATTCTTGAAGACCAGCACCAACTCGACCTGGTCCCCTACAAGGCGGAACTCGTCGGCGGTAAGCACCATGCGCCCGGCGATGTTCTTTAGCCGGGGTAGTACGTAGGTAGCCGCGCCGAGCAGCCCCGCGATGACGTTGTCGGCAGAGCGGCCCTCACCGGCCTCCTCCAGCGATCGGCGCGCTGTACCAGACAGCTCGAACGACAGCACCTTCTGGTCGTGCCAGTTCTCGCTGCGCGCCGCCTGAATGGCCTGCAGCTCGAGGTAGAACTGCTGTCCGTCGGCCGGCCGCTTCGCCGCATCGACGCTCAGGCAGCGTCGCAGCAGCGCCAGGACAGCGGGCGGCAGGTCGGCCTCATCGAGCGCGCGGGCGATGTCTGGCAGGTCACGTAGCTCCCAGCCGGTGACGCATTGCAGCAGCGTCGCGGCCAGACTGTAGACGTCGAACCTGGTCGAGCCACGCGAGGCCAAATCCGGTGGTGCCCAGGGCGCGCTGGTCATCCCGGCAACCGTCGCGTCGGTTGCGCCCGCGAGTTGGTCCTTGATCTTGCTCAGGGCAAAGTCGGCGATCAGCGGCTTCTCGCCGTCCCACAGCACGTTGCTGGGCTTGATGTCGCGGTGCAGCACCGCCATCGAGTGTGCGTGCGCCAACGCCGACGCCAACGGCAGCGCGACAACCTCAGCAACATCGTCCCAGCCCGGCGTCTCGGGCGCGGTTGCCACCAGCCAATTCTGGAGCGACACCGGCACCCAGCTGAGCACGACGTAGTACACGCCGGCGCCGTGGTCGGTGCCGCTGTCCAGCAGCGACACGATGTTCGGGTGGTCCAGCTTGTGGTGCGCCGCGGTCTCCCGCTCGAAGTAGATGCGGTAGATCTCATCCGAGGTGGCGGGAACCAGCTTCACCGCCACGTGCCTGCCGCCCTGATGCAAGTCGGCGGCTTCGAAGACCTCTGCCTGACCACCAACACGACGTGTGTTCGCAATCTCGGCATACCGCCCGGCGATCAGACGCACCGCCCACGCTCCTTCCAGGAACGACCTGTTCGTGCGGACCGGCCGCTCAGGATACTGGACCACGGAGCCAGCGCTCGAGAACGCCGAGCGGCATCCGAGGCCTTCGGGAAGAGCGGGCAACAGTCTGCCGCCGGTGACCTGCCCGCCGCTGGCCGGAACCTGTCAAGTCAACTGAGACAATTTCTTGATTTTGTTTAGCTTTGTGCTGGTGGAAGAGGGGCTCCGGCCGAGGTCACGGCCTGTTCCGGGTGGCTGTTGTCGGGTTTGTTGATCCATGCCCGGTCCGGTAGCTGGGGTGGTTGGGGACGGCGGCGTCCGAACCGTTCGGGATGTGCGGCCCAGGCGGCGTCGAGGGTGCGTTGCCGCTGTTCACGGATCTGTCCGGCGGTGCCGTGGTGGACCGATGCCGGGGTGTGCAGGCCGATCCCGGAGTGCCGGTGTTCGTGGTTGTAGTAGCTGTAGAACGCTTCGCAGTGCTGTCGGGCGTGCTGGATCGATCCGAACCGCTCTGGGAACGTGGGGTCGTACTTGAGTGTCTTGAAGCTGGCCTCGATGTACGGGTTGTCGTTGGAGGTCTTGGGCCGGCTGTGGCTGCGGCCGATTTTGAGATCGGTCAGCAGCTGGGTGACGGTCTTGCTGGTCATCGCGGCGCCGCGGTCGGCGTGCACGGTCAGCTGATCGGGGTTCACGCGTTCGCGGGCGGCGGCGTCGGCGATCAGCGCTTCGGCGAGTTGGCCGTCCTCGTGGGCGGCGACCATGTGCCCGACGACGTAGCGGGACCAGATGTCGATCACCGTGTAAAGGTGGAACCAGACGCCCTTGACCGGGCCGCGCAGCTTCGTGATGTCCCACGACCACACCTGATTCGCGGCGTCGGCGACCAGTTCGGGTTTGGTCCGGGCCGGATGGGTGGCCTGGCTGCGGCGTTCGCCGGTCTGCCCGGCGGCCCGCAGAATCCGGTACATCGTGGACTCCGAGCACCACCAGCGGCCCTCGTCGAGTTCGCGGGCCCACACCTGCGCCGGGGCCAGATCCACGTATGGCGGGCTGTTGAGCAGGTCCAGGACCTGCCGGCGTTCAGGCTCGGTCAGCGCGGACGGCGGCGGCTTACGCGGTGCTCTCGGCCGGGAGACCAGCGGCGGGGCACTACGGCGATACAGCGTCGCCCTGGACAGGCCGGTCAGCCGGCACGCGGGCGCGATGCCCCACAACGGCGTCAGCGCCGCCTGCGCCTCGGCGAGGACGAGTTCGGCATCGCCACGGCATCCGCGCTCTCGGAGAGCAGTTCCAAGAGCGCGTGAGCTTTTCCCATGATCGACAACGCGGTCTGGGTCTTGTTCAACTCGGCCTGCAGGCGGGCGTTCTCCCGCTGAAGACGGGAAAGTTCAGCGTTCTCGGCCTTCTTCGCCGCCCGCGCAGCCGATTGCCGCCGGTCCGTCAGGCCGGCCGCGGCTCCGGCATCCCGCGCCTTGCGCCAGTCGAGAAGGTGTGAACCGTACAGCCGTTCCCGGCGCAGAATCGCCCCGCGAGCCGCCGCATCCGGCGCCGACTCGTACTCGTCCAGAATCCTCGCCTTGAACTCCGCGGTGAATGTCCGCCGCTGGGGCCGGGCGTCCGGATCCAGACTCTCATGGGGCCTCGACGTCATGCTGATGTGCTCTCCTCAGGGCCGTCCAGGAAGAGTATCCCCTGGTAGACGGGCTGTCTCACATCAGCGTGACAGGGAGGGGCCTGCGTCGTCGGGGCAGGTGAAGTCGATCAGTGTCCACTGGGCGGGCTGGTCGCCGGTGGCGTTCCAGGCGGGAAGGCGGTGAATACGCCGCAACGTCAACGGCACGTCGATCGTGGCGTTCAGGGCCAGGCTCTCGACGACAAGGGCGCCCACGATAGGCAAGAGGAGTCACCACCTGCGTTCTGGTGGCTAGGGCAGCAGCCAACCTAGTCGCCTCGAACGAGTGTTCCAATTAGGGTTTGGCGTGTCGGAGCGTCGCCCCTCTTTGGCACGATGATGTTCGGGCAAATGCACGGTAGCCGTGGACGCGTTCCGCAGTCCCCCGGCAGAACCCCCAGGCTTCGGGCTGGTGCTGTCTGCCTCCCGGTACCAGACAATCAGCTGATGCTGTGCTGAGTGTCGGGGACCTGAGGCAGCCAGGTGACCGCGTCGTCGCGGAAGGACTGGTTGACCGGGACGAGAAGGGGATCGTCCTGGTCGTCCAAGGCGGTGAGGTTGATGCCGATGAGCGTGTCGCCGTAGTCGAACGCCGCCACCGGGCTGCCGCAGAACTTCGGGCCGGCCGGATCGGGCGTTACCAGAGGTGGAGTTGGTCGAGGAGGTGGGCTGCGCGGGGCAGGGGCGCGGTGGGCTGGCCGGTGATCAGCGTGTCGGGGAGTGGGATGTCGGTACGTAGGCGGATGGCGTCGCGCCAAGCGAGCAGCTGGGTCCACTGGTGGGTGATGGGGTGGCAGCGTGGGTTGCGGAGTCGGGGGCTGTCGGGGAGTTGGTCGAGGTGCCAGCCGTCGGTGAGGAGGTTGGCAGCGGTGGTGGGACCGATGCCGCGGATGCCGGGAATGTTGTCGGCGGGGTCGCCGGTGAGTGCCCGGCAGTCCGGCCATTGGCAGGGGTGGATGCAATAGCGGTGGTGGATGTCGGCGGCGGTAATGAAGGTGCGGCGTGGGGTGAGGACAGTGACGGTGGGCTGTAGGAGTTGGTAGAAGTCCCGGTCGCTGGAGTAGCAGACGACGGATCGGCCCGCATGGACGGCGCTGGTGGTGGCGGTGGCGATGACGTCGTCGGCTTCCATCTGGTCGATCTCTGTCCAGCGGACGGCCGCGGCGTCGAGCGCCCGCTTGACGTCGGGCAGCGACGCGATGGGGGTGTGGTCGGCACCAGCCCGGTTCGCCTTGTAACCAGGCACGGCGGCGGCGCGCCGGGCGGCGGCGTGTTCGCCGTCGAAGACGACGACGAGTTCGTGGTCGGGTGCGTGAAGGCGGTGGGCTTTGCGCATGAGGGCGAGAAACCCGAACACGCCCGTCAGGTCGCGGGTCTTGTCGCGGCTGGTGATCCGGGCAGGGAACCCGAACCAAGCGCGGTAGAGCAGTTGGTGCCCGTCGACGAGGAACAACCCGGTCACCGGTCCTCCCTGTGGGCGGGAGGGCTGGTGATGACGCGGACTCCCGGCCACCGCTGCGCCGGCTGGTGGCGGGAAAGCCGCTCGTAGGAGGTTTGTTCGCTGACTCGGGTGGGATTGCGTCGCCACACGCCATCGAGAAGATCATCAAGGCTATGCGGCGCACAGACCTCGATGTGATTGTCGGGGTCGAGGTGGATCGCGACGGCGGTGGCGTACTCGGGCCAGGTCGCGACCGCCTCGGCGATGCCGCGAAACGGTGGGACCGGCGGCCCGCCGAACCGGTGCGGGTACCAGGTGTGCACGGCGGCCTGGTTCTTCGCCTCCCACGGCACGCCCGGTTCGATCGTGGCCAGCCGGGCGGTGGCCCGATCGTCGTTGTCCCGGCTCAGGTCGGCAGGGTCGAAGAACGCAACGTCGACATCCTGCACCGTACGCAGGTCAAACCCGGTGCCGTAGCGGCGTCCCCAGATCAGGTCGCGCAGGACACCCGCGCCTATCCACGCGTCGGGCAGCCCCGAGTCCCGCACCACGGTCAGCGCCCGCATCAGCGGCACGTTGGCCCTGACCAACTCCCGCAACTCGCTACCGCGCCTAACGTCTGCCGGGTCCGCCCAGCCGGCGGGCAGCGTCGTCATGGCCGTTCCGGCCCGTCGGGGTGGTTGTGGTGCAGGCGCTGGGCGAGGTAGTCGCCCAGCGACGTCGCATGCGGCACGTGCGGATCACCGGTCGCGCCGGCTGGAACGTAGCGGGTACGCCGGAACGCATCGACGAACGCGGTTGAGGGTGCTCCGGCTCGGAGTGCGGTGGTGATCGCGGTGGACAGGGCGTCGGTGAGTCCGGCCAGGGTGGAGTTGTGCGTGCCGGCCCGCAGGTCGACGTGACCGACCTCGCCGTTCGACGTAGCGGTGGTGACCAGGCGTCCCGGAACACCATCGATCACGAACGTGCTGGTCAATTCGGTTGTCTGTCGCGATTCCGTGGGCATGTCTCTCATCGATACGGTCCTTCTTTCCCGGCGTACGCCTTTGAGTGGCTTGCGGTGGACAAGAGCGGGTCTGATCTGCGGAGTTCCGGTCCGGAGGCGGCGTCACGGAGCCTCCGTCGCGGTGGTCGTCTGGTCGGCTTTGCGGGCGCAGTGCGGGCATCGTCGTGGGCAGGGCGTCTGCGGGACGACGGTGGTGAGGCCGCTTGCGTGCAGGATCGTGGTGACCGTCTGCTCGAAGGTGCTGGTCTCGCCGATGACGGTCTCCCCGGGGACGTCGAGCAGGTCGCGGTCGGTGTACCAGCTGCGCATCTGTGCGGGGGTGAAGGACATGGGTTCGTCGCGACGGAGGTGGCGGCGGACGGTCTCGTCGAAGGACACGTCGAGGTAGAACACGGCGACCGGTCCGGCATGGTTGTCGATGAGCTGACGGAGTACGCGGGCGTAGCGTTCGGTGTGCAGGATGCCTTCGAGGATGACGTGGTAACCGAGGTCGAGGGCGGCGCGTGCGGTCACGGTGATGAACGTCGGGGCGACCGGGTCGATGTGGGCGATGTCGTGTTCCCGGAGCACGGTTCTGCGCAGGTAGTCCTGTTCCAGCAGGGCCGCACCGCGTCCGAAACGGCGTCGTACCTCACGGGCGGTCGTGGTCTTCCCACTGCCGGAATTTCCACGGATGATCACCAACGTTGGAGAGCCCGGGGAATTGCGTTCGATGCACGAGCCGGTGGTCACCGCGCACCCCCCCGGCATTGGCCAGGTCGTGGCGATCACGGTGTGCCGACGGGGCACGACGAGTTGTGGCTGCCCGGTAGCTGGTGGTGGGGTGGTGCCGTGCGGGTGGACCGCAATCTCCGGAGCGGGTGCATGTCGGTAGTCACGGTCCCAGACGGCGATGAGGTCAAGCAGGTCGGCGGTGAGCGCACGCGCGTCGGGGCCGAAGCCGTGAGCGCCGAACTGCCACCGGTCATCGCCGATCTTGCGCATGGTCAGGTAGGCGAGGCTGCCGGACGTGAGCAGGGTCGGGCAGGTGAACCGGTCCTGCGGGTCGACCAGGCCCTCGGTACGTTGCCGGTCGACGGCGAGGGCACCGAACGGGCGGGGCTGGCTGGACAGCCACAGGTGCAAGCGTTCGAACGACTCAAGCTCGTGCATGGTTATGGTGACCGGCGACCACACATCCCGTCGCGGCTGGTCGAGGGCAGCAGTGAGAGCGCCGGCATCTACCTCGGTCGGATCGTCGAGCAGCAGGACGATGTCGTTGCCGCGCAGCGGCACCCGGCGGGCGAGCTGGCTGCCGTTGCCCTGCATCGCGACGAAGCCACATTGCAGGGCTGCGGTCGCGACGAGATGATCACCGGATCGCCGCAGAGTGAGGTAGCGAGTCAGCGTCCGTATCCGCATCGGAACGACGATCCTGCCGCTCGGAGCGAGTTGCTCGATCCAGGACGGGGCGATGTCGCCGGCCTCAACGGACACGATGATCGCGTCGAACGGGGCTCCCGGTGGGTGGCCGAGGTTGCCGTCGCCGTGCACGACCTGAACCTGGGGGTAGCCGGCCCGGTCGAGGTAGGTGCGGGCCTGGCCGGTGATGTCGGCGTCGATGTCGACGGTGACCACGTGCCCGTCCGGGCCGACTAGTTCGGCCATCAAGGCCGCCTGGAAACCGCCGGAGCCGACCTCGAGGGCGCGTGCGCCCGGCCGCAGATCGGCCTGTTCTAGGGCATATGCCTGGAGATATGGCGCCGAGACGGTGCTGGTCGACTTGCCGTCGGGCCCGCGCTTGGTCACGACGATCGTATCCTCGTACGCCTGTTGTGGGGTGACCGTGTCCGGCACGAACAGGTGCCGGGGCACCGTCCGGAAGGCGTGCTCGATCGCTGGTGTGCGGATCCAGTTCTTCGCTGTCAGGGTTGCTACCAGGTCGGCGCGGAGCCGGTCCGGTGAGGTGCTCTCGACCGTGGTGTCCACTCCTGCTGTCCTTTCCGGAGGTGTTCATCTGCGTGATGCGGGGTGTCGGGCGCGGGCGCGGCGAAGCCGCTACCGTCCGCGTCACTGGTGGGTGTTGAGCACGCCGTCGGGCAGGGCCGGGAGCGGCCAGTCGGCCGGTACCCGCCAGGGGCGGGTCGCAGGTGTCGATGCCGTCCGGCTTGAAGACAACAGTCAACGGGAGGCCTCCGTTCACGAGGTGGCTGCCGAGCGGGGAGAGTGCGAGCATGTCGGGCGCATTGAGGCAGCGGCTGCACTCGCCGGGTCAGTCGCCGGGGGGGGGGGGGGAAGTTGGGCCAGGCTGTCGGGGGGCGAGTGCTCTGCCCAGCCGTCCAGGGAGAAGGGGCGCCCGCTGTGGATCTGTTCCAGGGCGGCCACGGTGTACGCGATCGTGGTGGCGGGTGGCTGCGCCGGGTCCGCCCAGATCAGGCCTGCGCATTTGTGGGGTTCCCGGTTGACCGGCTGGCCTTGCCAGCCGGTGGCGAGGAAGAAGAAGCCGAGCCGCGGGTCGTCGTGGCCGTGGCGGCGGTGCACGACATGAACGAACTCCAGATTCGTCTCGGACAGCTCGACACCGGTTTCCTCGGCCGTCTCCCGTATCGCGCCGACGACGACCGATTCCCCGTCTTCGAGGTGTCTACCGGGCAGACAGAGCTGGCCGGCGGCTTCACCGGTGCCGGCGCGTTGCAGGAACAGGACCTGGCCGTCGGCGCGGCGCAGCAGCACGTGCACGACGACGATGGTGCGATATCGGCTGGTCAATAGGTTGCCCTTCCACCTCGGTTGCGGGCCTGCTCAAGGGCGGCGAGGCTCATCGACGCGCCGCGGCGGCTGCCGGTCGGGTGGTCACGGAGCCGTGGCCGACCTGCAGGTCCCAGCCGGCGAGGTCAGGGCCGTCGTGCGGCACGAGGGTGCGGGCGAAGGACTCGGGTGCCGGACGGCCGGCGTGTTCCCACCGTTGCAGCCAGGTCCGCAAGGAGTGCAGCGACGGCGAGTCCGGCCGGTCCGCGATGACCCTGCCATCGGTCAGGATCACCGCCGCCGAACGTGGTGTGGTGTGACCGAGTCCGCGGATCTCGTTGCGCAGCGACACCAGGCTCAGCTGCGGGTCGCCGAGCGCGGACGTCCAGGTGTACCAGGAGCGCCAGTGCAGCTCCATCTGCCGATACGTGTCGGTGTACCCGGGATGCAGCAGCTGGCCGAGGGCGGAGCGGGCGCCGGTGTGCTGGGCGTCGTCGGCAGAACGCCAGCAGATGCCGATCCAGGACGGATCGGGCCGGCGGTCGCAGTAGTCGACCCAGCGGCCGGGGACGGTCAGGGCATCGTCGACCGCGACGGGCGTGCTCTGGGCGTAGCCGCCCCCGGCGAGGGCTTCGATACGAGGTTTCCCGGCCGCGACGGTGATGGTGGCGATCAACGTGGCCGACGGCAGAGCCGTGATCGGCAGACACGCGACGATCCCCCCACCGTTCACGACCTGCTGCGTCCACGCCTTCGGCAGCCGCGGCGGAGCACACCACGAAACAACTCGATGGAAGGGCGCTGCGGTTGGATAGCCGGCCAGGCCGTCGCCAACATGGCAGTCGACGCCGGTTACCCCGCGCTCGGCGTGGATGGCTGCCGCGCGGCGGACGAGTTCGTCGCTGATGTCGATGCTGGTGACCTGGCCGTCCGGGCAGCACTGCGCGAGCAGCGCGCCGCTGTACCCGGAGCCCGTACCGATTTCGAGCACCCGGTCCCCGGGGTGGACCTGCAGGGCGGCCAGCTCGCGGCGGATCGACTCCGGTGCCGAGCGGTGCACCGTTTCGCCGTGCCGCTCATGGTGGGTGTAGATCGGGCCCGGTACGGCGTGGAAGGCCCGGTCGAGGTCGGTCACGGCTGCTCCCTTTACAGAGGCTCAGGGTTGGGTGCGGTCGAAGCTGCGGGCATCGGTGACCCGGCGGGTGGCGTAGATGTCACCGGCCCGGGCGGCGGCTCGCCACGGCCGGGCCTTGTTCAGCGCGATATCCAGGTCCGCATCGGTGCGGTCCAGATCGACGCAGACGACGTCCGGGCCGTCCGACTTCGCGCGGCGCAGCAGATAGCCGTGCGGGCCGATCAGCGCGCAGGACGCGGCCGGCGCGCATTGGGCGGGCACGGCCATGCTGACCCAGCATCCGGTGGTGGCAGCGTGCCCGCGGGCGATGATCTCGAAGATCGGGTCCTCGGAGAAGCTGGAGAACAGCACGCAGTCCACACCGAGGTCGGCCTGCTGCATCCACAGCTCAGGGAAGTTGACCTCGATGCAGAGCAGACAGCCGAAGGTGAACCCGTCCACCGCGAAGGTGCAGACGTGCTCACCCGGGGTGTAGAAACCGCTGACCTCGTTGTGCGACAGCAGCCGCTTGTCGTACCGGTCGACCACATCGCCGCTGTCGGCGATCACCCACAGCGAGTTGTGGGGCCAGTGGTCTCCGGTGAGCCGATGGTTGCCGCCGACCACGACCCACACCCCGAGCTCACCGGCCAGTGCCATCGTTGCGGCCAGTTGTTCGGCGACCGGCGCCCAGTCGATGCGCCATCCGGCGTAGTGCGGCTTGGCCGCACCCGCGTAGCCGCTCAGCGCGCCTTCGGCGAAGTGGACGAGCCGGGCGCCGCCGTCGGCGGCCTGCCGCACGGCGGCCCGGATCGCGGTGCCGTTGGCGGCCGGGTCGGCGGCGACGTGAGTCTGCGCGATGGCGATACGGATCCGGTCAGCCACGTTCACCGCCCCGCGGGTGTCGGGTCGCCGGCTTGTCCGAGCCGGCTGCAGAGTTGCGCCGCGAGCGCTCTGGCGCACCCTCGAAGCCACCGCTTGGCAAAAGCCTTCACAGATCTGACCGGTAAGGCAGACCCCACTATGCACCTGTCTGCCCCGCTTTCACGTTTGCGAGGCGTCCTCCCCAAGGGGACTGGGTGACTTGCACATGCAAGCTTCGTGGGGTTCGACGTCGTCATGGCGTGCTCCGTCCGGCGGTCGCGGTCTGCCGGGGCACCGCCGCAGCGGGACCAGTGGTGTCGTAGCCGGCGGCTTGGAGGGTGAACAGTTCGGCGTACCGCCCGTCGGCGTTCATCAGGTGGTCGTGGGTGCCGGACTCGACGAGACGGCCGTGGTGCAGGACGAAGATACGGTCGGCGTGGCGAACGTTGGCCAGCCGGTGAGTGATCAGGATGGTGATGCCGCGCCCCTGCCGGTCTCGAATGGCCTGGAAGAGGGCGTCCTCGGCACGGGGGTCGAGGGCGGACGAGGGTTCGTCCATGACGAGCACGTCGGCGTCGCGCAGGAACCCGCGGGCGGCGGTGATGCGCTGCCATTGGCCGCCGGAGAGGTCTTGGCCGCCGGCGAAGGTGCGGTCGAGCAGCGTCTCATAGCCGTGAGGCAGGTCGGTGATCATGTCGTGGGCGACGGCGCGTGCGGCGGCGGCCTCGATGCGGGTCCGCTCGGCGTGGGTGGTGATGTCGCCGACGGCGATGTTCGTGGCGGCGGTGAACGGCCACTTGTGGTACTCCTGCGTCACCACCCCGATCCGCGCTCGTAGCGCGTCGCTGCCCCAGTCCTCGGCTGGTCGGCCGTTGTAACGGATGGTGCCGCTGGTCGGGGTGCGCAGGGTGACGATCATGGTAGCGAGGGTGGACTTGCCGGAGCCGTTCTCCCCGACGAACGCCACCGTCTGCCCCGCCTCGATGGTCAGGCTGACCTGGTCGACGGCCGCCGTGTCACGGTCGGGATAGCGCAGGCTCACCGCATCGACGGTGATCCCCTCCAGCCGGCCCGGTGCCGGCAACTCGGCGGCCGGTTCGGCGTGGGGTGGCAGGTAGTCGGCGGCGCGGGTCATGAAGCCGGTGTAGTCGCGGAAGTGCTGCCCCTCGGTGTAAACCCGGTCGACCTGGAACGTGACCACCGCCAGGGACCGTTGCGCGGACTGCACGGCGATGACGCAGGTCGCGGCGGCGGCGAGGGGGATCTGGCCATCGATGAGCAGCAGGCCGAGCAGGACGTACACCACGGCGGTGGCCACTCCGCCGATCATCGCGCCGACGGTGGTCGTCGTGGTGACCCGCCGGGCGAGGGCGAGTTGGATGCCGGTCTCGACGGCCATGACCCGGTCGTACTGGTCGAGCAGGAAGCCGCGCAGACCGTAGGAGCGTAGTTCGGGGGCGGAGTCGCGTTCGGCCATCAGCCGGTGCAGCAGCCACAGCCGGCGTCGGCGTACCGACCCGGCGGCGTACGTCTGGTAGCGCAGGTGCCCGGCGCGCAGCGACGCCCACCCGTTCGGCACCGTCGCCACCAGCAGGGCCAGCAGCAACAGCGGGTGGACGACCACCACGGCGACCGCGACCGCGAGGACGCCGGCGAGGCCGGCGAGCAGGTTCATCGACGCCTGCACCAGGCCGGTGGTGGAGTTCGCGCCGCGGGAGGCTCGCTCCATGTCGTCGGCGAACGCGTCGGCGTCGAACGCCTCCAGCCGCACGGCCGTCGTCACCTCGAACAGGCCGCGTTCCACCTCCCGATCGACCTTCGGCGTCAGGCCGTTCTGCGCGTACCCCATCGCGGCGGCCATGCCGGCGCGCAAGGCCGTCACCGCCGCGAGCGCGGCCAGGGCGGGCAGCGCGGCCAGCACCTTGTCGGCGGTCGGTCCGCCGGCGAACAGCTCCACCAGCACCCGCTGCGCCGCGAGGAGCCCGAACGCCGCCATCACCCCCGCGCCGACCGTCGTGACACCGACGACCGACGTCCGCAGCCGGTCGGCGCGCCAGCTCACCACGAGCGCGGCCCAGACCAGCCGCGGCAGCTCCGAGAACACGGCGAACAGACCGGCCTGCGCCCGCGCCCGCACACCGGTCTCCCACCACACCTCCCGCAACTCCGGCAGCACCGAATCCCGCTGCGGTTGGGGACGGGCCGGCGTCCGGTCGGGGTGGTCGATTCTGGGCATGGCGGTACCTCCCGAAAGGTAAGCAGGGTGAACTGCGGTGGGTGGTGGTGGTGTCTCGTGGAAAACGGCGGGACCGCGCAGGTGCCGCTGTCGGTGATCTCGGTTGGTGCCGCCGAGGCAGCGCCTTCCGCAGGAAGGCCCCGTTGGCCTGCGGTCAGGTGACCCGGACGCCGTCTTCGAGGTAGTAGGTACACCCGTCAGCGCGGGCGCGCAGCGCCTCGGCGATCCGGCGGGCCAGCAGCGGCCGTAACCGCTGGGCGGTCTGTGGCGGGTCGGACCACGCCCAGCCCTTCAACTCTTCCGGCGGCACCACGATCCGTTCCGTCGTGGTGGCATCGAGGGTGCCGCCGTCGTAGATGACCATGACGCCCTCGGTGCGCCCCTCTCGGGCCGGTACCCAGTCCATGACGAGTAACCGGCCTGGCGACATGCCCAGACCGAGCTCTTCCCGGCACTCTCGGATCGCGGCCTGGTAGGGCGACTCGTCAGCCTCGACGCACCCGCCGGGGATCTCCCACTGCGCCTTGTAAACGGGTTCGACCAGCAGAACCCGCTCGTCCGCGTCGGTGATCAGCAGCCCGGCGGCCATCCGCTTACGGGGCAGATCGGCGGTGAAATCGCGACGTCCGGAAGGCATGCGGAGACGGTAGGACGGGGCAGGGGCGACACGCCCGCAGCGCCGTGCGCTGACATTGTCGGCAGATTCCGACACCAACTCCGACACCGCCAGCACTGCCGTCCCGGCCTGCCGGCAGGGCGTCGAGAGCCCGCACGACCACCGCAGACAGCCAGGCAAAGGCCGTCAGTGGCAGCCGAAAAGTGTCACCGGGTGCGGCTACGGTGTTCGCTCATCGTGACCGCAGCAACCCGGGGGTGGCAGCAGCGATGGTCGACCACGACGAGATCACCGCCGCTCGCCGCGCGCTCGGCCGCCGCCTCGCCCACCTGCGCAAAAACGCCGGCCGCACCCAGCACGGGCTCGCCCGGCTCGTGCAGTACGGGCGCAGCTCGATAGCGAACACCGAAACCGGCCGACAGCTCCCCGAGCGGCCGTTCTGGACCCGCTGCGATCAGGTGCTGGGCACCGGGGGTGTGCTGATCGCTGAGTACGACCGCATCGCCGACCTGAACTACCGCCGACTCCCGCGACCGGCTGCTGGTACATCACGCCGCGCCGCCGATTACGGTGGGGAGGCCAGCATTCGAACCAGCGGGAGAGAACAGTCCGTGCGGGTGATCTGGGTGAACGGCGCGTTCGGCGCGGGGAAAACGACGCTGGCGCAGCAGCTGATCGCGGACGATCCCCAGCTACTGCTCTTCGACGCCGAACTACCTGGGTTCATGCTCCGGGAGATCGTGCCGCTACCGCCCAGCGGGGACTTCCAGGACCTGCGGGTATGGCGACGCAGCGTCGTGGACACGGCGGTCGCACTCGCGCAGGAATACCAGCGGACACTGGTCGTGCCCATGACCGTCGTCGTCTGGCCCTACCTCGATGAGATCCTCACCGGACTGCGTGCCCACGGCATGGACGTCACGCACTACTTCATCACCGTTCCGACCGACGTCATCCGGAGGCGGATCGAGGCGCAGTCGCTCTAGCCACAGGATCCAGCCCGAGACGCGCAGGTCCGCACCTGGCGGCTGGCCCAGGTGAATCGGTGCGCCCAAGCGGCTCAGACCCTGCCGGCCGGCACTGTCACCCTCGACGGGACACTGCCCGTAGAGCAACTGGCGGCACGGGTGACAGGCGCGGCTCGTGGCTGACCCGCAGGGTCCGTCGCACAAGGGTTGCCGAGCCGGGGACCCGGTGCCGCGGTAGTTGTCGTCAGGGCTGCCGGGGCCCGCACATAGGCGGCGGCGACTCAGTACTCCCGCTCGTAGAGCAGGCCCTCGGCGTCCAATGCGTCGCGGCTGCCGACCGGGTGGCCGAAGTGCTCCGGTGCCCTCCTCTCGCTCGGCTTCGACGTCCTTCCGGGTATGCGCTCGGGCTGTCGGGGTTCGGCGGGTGCCGTCTCGGCGGGTGCAGGCGGGGTGTCGTACCAGGAAGGGATCTCGCCGGCTGCCGCGATGACGGATGCGGAGAATGTTCGTACGGGGCATGGGGTTCTGCCGCACCTTACGCATGCTGCGGTCGAGGTCGGGTGATGGCGCTTACAGCTCGACGGCGGTGGTGTGAGTCAGGGTGCCGCGCAGCGTGGGGATCGGGCGATGCATCGGCCCTCCCTCTCGTCTCGGCGGTTGGCGGCTGTCAGGAAGCTGGGCGTATGCGGTTCGCGTGGTGAATCGGGGTGGCGGTGGGCCTGCGGGCGGCAGCCGGGTGGTCATGCGCGCCGGGAATGGGGCCTTCGGGGTCGTCGAGAAGTAACCAGAACCGGGCTTTGGAGTGGCTGTCGGCGGCGGTGAGGGCCTGGTCCAGCACCGACTGCTCGTCGAGCGCAGGGGTGGTCCGGTGCTCCCAGCTGGAAACGGTTGCGATGGTCATGCCGAGGTGTTCGGAGAACGCACGTGGGCTCATACGTAGTGCTTCGCGTAACGCGCGGATCTCCCGTGTGGTCCACCGGCCGACGACGGCCGGCCCGCACGCACAGGCAGCCGGACAGGCCAGCACTGGAGAGATGGGCGGGGTCGACGGTGTCCCGGCCTGCTGGCGCACCTGGTCGCGTGCGTGATCTCGTTGTGCCTGAAAGTCCTGTACAAGTGCCCGGACCTGGTCAGACATGGACAGCAGTGCTCCCCGTGCGCCCAGGGCAGCGTCGGCGTTGCGCCAAAAAACGCGGGTGGTGTTGTCCCGGCCGACTTCGACGTTGGCGATCTGGCTTCGGGAGTAGCGAATGAGCTTGGCAAGATCGACCTGTCGCAGCCCGGCGACGGCACGCCACTGGGCGAGGTGGCGGCCAAGTTCTTTGCGCGCTTCGGCGATGTCGGTCGGGGTGATTCCGCCCTCCGTGCCGAAGCGGCGCGGCACCGGAGGCATGTGCCGGGCCAGATGTGAGGGCTGCGGACTCTGAGCAGGGATCATGGCCGCTGCCGCTGTTGATCGATCGGACGAGCCGATGCGTCGCCGACAGTCCCCGGCGCACTGATCGGGGTCAGACTGCCTGGCTTGACCACGCTGGGGTCAATCGGCTTCCGGATCGGTCCGGCGGTCACCACCGCGAGGAGACCGGGTGGCCCGACATCCTGGCGGACGCCGGTTACCACCTCACTGGCGCCCGGCACCGTCCGTGTCAGGCCGCACTGAGGGCGAGACATCGCGCAGACGTGGGTAGGTACCAGCCCTGTCGTCATCGCGATCCGCCTCCGGTGGCCAGATCCGCCGCTTGCGCCTGGGATGCGGGGACCTGTCCCGCCTCCCAGGACCTTGAGGCGAGCGGGCAGTGCGCCTGGTTGATCGGCATGCCGCATCCCGGACACCATCGCTGCGCACGCCTAAACAACGCGAATCCCGCCGCGAAGCCCACCAGCAGCGCCGCACACACCGCGATCCCCACTAGGTACCCCACCGTGTGTACCTCCCCGACCTGATCGAGCGCTGATGGCAGACGTTCGCCGACCGACAGCTGACTAGTCTTAGGCGTTCCTAGTCTTACAGGGCGGACTAGATCCAGACAAGTTGCGTGGTCGATGTTGTCGTGGGATGTGACATGCTGTCCTGGTGCCGAACTGGCCTACTTTGAGACGCAGACGGCTCGCGCGAGAGCTGAGCAAATTGCGTGAGTCCATCGACATGACGATCGAGGAAGCTGCGGCGAGCGCGGGGATCTCCTCGTCTCACCTCTCGCGGGTGGAGCGTGCGCTCGTCGGCGTTCGGGTGCCGGCGGTGCGGGCGTTGCTGCAGACCTACGGCGCGAACGCCTCCACCACGGCAGACCTACTCGATGTGGCCCAGGCGTCCACACAGCGTGGATGGTGGCATCGGTACGCCGGAAGCATCCCCGACGAGTACGCGACCTACATCGGATTCGAGTCCGATGCCACCAGGATCTGGAACTTCGAGCTGATCTCGATCCCCGGCCTGTTACAGACCGAGGGATACACCCGATCGAGCCTGCACGGCGGCGTCGCTCGCCTCACCGAAGAGGAGATCGAGCGGCGAATCGAGATTCGCCTGCGTCGACAGGCGCTGCTGCACCGCGATAATCCACCAGCGCTGTGGGTCGTTCTCGACGAGGCCGCGATCCGCCGGCAGGTCGGCGGTGCGGCAACGATGGCCGAGCAGATGAACCATCTCGCCACCATCGCGGCCCTGCCGCACGTCGACGTTCAAATCGTGCCGTTCGAAGCGGGCGCCCATCCCGGCGCCCCCGGAGGCTTCGTGATCCTCGGGTTCACCGACCCCGCCGACCGCGAAGTCGTTTACATCGAGACGATGGCCGGTGATCTCTACCCTGAAGGCGACGCCGAGGTACAGAGCGTGACCCAGGCGTTCGACCGACTGAGGGCGATGGCGCTCAGCCCGGATGACTCCGCATCGATGATCCGGGACGCTGCAAGGGAGCTTTCATGATCGACTTCAGCCGCGCCGTCTGGCGCAAGAGCACCAGAACCCAGCAGAGTGGCCAATGCGTGGAGGTGGCGAGGGTTGGTGAGGTGATCGGCGTGCGGGACTCCAAGGACCCTGACGGTCCCGTGCTGGCGTTCACGACCGGAGAGTTCGCCGCGTTTCTCGACGGGGCAGCCAAGGGAGAGTTCGACGACCTTGTCTAGAAGGACCAGCTGCGGCTGACCGAGGTCGCCCGCCGGCTGAGACGCCCGGCTCGGGCCTGCGGGCCGGGCGTTCTCACTCCCACCACGACGCAAGCTGGGCGGGAAGGTCGCCGGCACGCGCCGGGTGAATCGATCACAGGTTGCTGAACTCTCCCTGGTCGGCGCCCCGGAGGAAGGCTTGCCATCCGGAACGCGAGAAACGGAGCATCCCGCCCTCGGGATTCTTGGAATCCCGTACGGCAACCCCCTCGCTCAGCGACGCGACCTCCACGCAGTCGCCGTTGAGGCTCTCCGAACTCTTACGCCATACCAGGCGTCCGGAAGCGTCGGACACGTTGACTCCCTTCGTTGTCTGGGTCGAGACTGCCACAGAGCGCCCACCGCGACTAGTCTCTAGCCTCGACTAGACTTGATCGGAAGGTGGCGGCAGAACGGGACAACCTGATGCAGATGGGCGAACTTCAACGCAGGCTGAGCACGGCCGCGCGGTCGGTGTTTCGACTCGAAACGCTGACCGCGTACAACGCGGCGGGCGAGGTCGACCTGCTGCGCGACTTCCACGCGGGACGCCCGCTGCCACCCCGCACACCCGAAACCGATCCCTGGCTACGCATGGTGGCCGACAGCGTGCAGGCCGGCACCCGTTGGAGCCGTGTCCACGTCCTACACCGCCCGCTATCGGACTACCTGCGCTTCGAGCTGCTGGGCTATCACGGCAACGTCGCTGCCGGCGAGGACGTTCGGATCGCGGACCGGGCGACGGCCCCCGAAGCACTGGGCGCGCTGAGGCAGGACTTCTGGCTCCTCGATGACGAGTTCGGCGTGATCATCGAGTACGACGGGGAGGGCCGGCGTCTCGCCATGGAGCCCACCAGAGATGTCGGGAGCCTCATCGAACAACGGGACCTCGCGATGACGCACTCGATCCCACTTCGGGACTACCTGCCGACAGTTCAGGACGAATTGCGTAGATCCTGGTGAATAGACCTGCGAACGACCGGACGGCGCTCGCGACCAGGCTGCGTGAACTCCGAGAGGACGCAGGTCTGTCGACCACGCGACTCGCCGCCGCTCTGGGCTGGTCACAGTCAAAGGTCTCGAAGATCGAAAACCGTCGCACGAAACCGTCCGTCGACGACGTCCGGTCATGGTCCGCCGCCACAGGCGCCAGCGCCGAGGTCACCGCCGAACTCGCGAACGCCGCGGAGTCCATCCAGGTCGCATCGATCATCTGGGACCGGACGCTGACCGGCGGCCGAGCCGCGCACCAACGCCGGATCGGCCGGACCCTCGCCGAGGCAACCCGGGTGCAGGTCTTCCAGCACGCCGCAGTACCCGGACTCTTCCAGACCGCGGAGTACGCCCGCAGCGTCCTCGCCCTCGCCGACGTGTTCGGCGTCAGCGACACCACGAGGGCAGCAGCCGCACGAGTCGAACGGCAGACAGCCCTCTACGAGAAGGGCCGACAGTTCGACTTCCTCATCACCGAAGCCGCGCTGCGGTTCCGCCCCGTACCCCACGACGCGCTCGCCGCCCAATACGACAAGATCCTGTCAGTCGCCACGCTACCGAGCGTGAGCCTGTCAATCCTGCCGACCGGCGTCCGCCCCTCAGCGGTACACGCCCATCCCTTCGTGATCTACACCCTGCCCGATGGCTCCCAACTCACCACGATCGAGACCTACACCCGCGAACTGACCCTCACCGACCCAGAAGAGATCCGCGTCTACTCACAGGTATACGACTCGCTCCTCGCAGATTCCGCGACCGGCAAACAGGCCCGCCAACTGCTGGAAACGATGCGGGCCGAAGCCCTGGACTCAGCGGAGTCGCAGCCCCGGTGACCGCAAGCTGGGAGACAGACTGGCTCTCGTCTCGTGCCGGTCGAAGGCATCGGCCTGCTCGTCCGATACCGGACCCCCCGTCGAACGGAGCCGCGCCACCATCGCTGCGCCGGAAACACCGCACCTCCCGATAGTCGACAGGATCTGAGGCCCACGAACGGCTGACGCGTGACGGTTATCGCCGAGGCGGGCGACAGCGTTCCCGCCGGATTCGACCGAGGCGGGCGAAGCCACACCATCGCCTTCCACACCGAGCCCTCCCCCGCAGCGGTCTGGCCTACTGGTTGGCGTGTTCGGTGGAGAGCACCCGGCGTAGGGTCTGCACGACCACGCCGGGTGCGAACCGTTCACCGGCCTGCCGTTCCGCCCTCGCGACCGCTGCGAACAGCTGTTCCGGCGCCGCGACCCGCAGCGTGGCGACCAACCACCCCTCCAGGTCGTCCACCTCAGTCGGCAACTCCAACGCCGCCGGGGTCGGCGTCGGAATCGCCGCGCCCAGTTCCGGCAACGGCACACCGGCCGAGGCGTACCGGCCCGGCGGCATACCGACGCGGTAGGGGTGCACGCACACCGGATGCCCGCCCGGGTCGACCCGCCAGCCCGCTGCCCGGTCGTACGCGAACTCCGGGCCTGGCCGGTCGACCACGTCGAAGCCGCCCGGACCCAACTCCTGCGCTGGGCACACCACGCAGGTGCGCTCGCACCACGCGGGCAGCGGACCATCCACCCGCCCAGGCTAGACCGCGAAAGGGCACAGACAGTGAGCACTCTCGCCACGTCACGTCACCCACTCATCCGCCAAGCCCTCACCGACGCCCGCACCTCCTCGACCGGAGGCCACTCACGCCGGTGGTGTCGAGATCTCGTGTCGAAGGTGTTCGACATCAAAGCACGATGGGTTCATTGGTCATGCCGCAGCGTCACCATCTACTTGGAGCAGTCGATGTGTGTCCCCCGTGACCAGGCTCCTCGCCTCGATTTCCAGACGGCTGCCGGATGGCGGCAGGCGTCCGGAAATGGCGTCGGTCGCCAGGTTCCGTGTCGAGGTGATGCTCGGGCTCCTCGGCAGCGGCTGGGCCGGAGCGCCCCTTGTCTCGGTTGGCGTCTCGACGCGGTTGACCACTCATCAGGAGGCTCATGATGACCATGCTTGGCATGCCCGCTATGCCGTCCGTCGCGCTTGAGCAGACGGGTCCGGTCGCCTTCACCGCTGGACATCACTTCACGGCGCGTGACGCGTCGATCGAGGAGTTGGTGAAGGCGGCGAGGGTTCCCCTGTCGGTGATCCTGCAGGTGACGAAACGGTGCAACTTCGACTGCTCGTTCTGCTCCGAGACGCTTCAGCTCCCGGATCCGACGCTGCCGCAGTTGGACACCATCCGCCGGAATCTGGCGGGTGTGTCGCGGGTGTTCCTGTCCGGTGGTGAACCGCTGCTCCGACGGGATTTCGGGGAGATCGTGGACATGTACACCGGGGACTTCATCGTCGGTGTGCCGACCAACGCCACCCGGGGGTTGCAGCACGCCAGGTCGATGGTGGGGAAGGTCGCGTTCGTCAACGTGGGCTTGGAGGGGCCGCGGTCGACCACCAACCGGGTTCGCGGCGACTACGACGAGGTGCTGGCAGGCGTTCGGGGGTTCCTGGAGGCGGGCCTGCCGCTGTCGCTGTCGGCCGTGGTATACCGGTCGACGCTGCACGCCTTGCCGTTCACCTATCAGATCGCGGACGTCATCGGCGCGGGCAAACTGAAACTGATCCTGCCACTGCGCAAGGGCAACGCCCTCGACCTGGAGGAGAACGAGTTCATCAGCCTGGAGGAGGCTGGGCAGACCTTCGATCGGCTGACCGAGTCGCGGGCAGTGCACGACTGGCGGCCAGCGCTGCGGATGACGACGTGGACCCCGGACACCGAGGGGCACATGATCCTGGTGGAGGTGACCGGCAAGGCAAGCGCATGGCCGGTGTACGACGCCCCGGACCTGCTGGAACCTCTCGGCAACCTCCTGGACGAGCCGGTGTCGGAGATCTGGGCACGGTACCGGTTCAAGCGCAACCACTTCGCCAAGTATCTCGGTGCCAGCATCCGTACCGTGTCCAACGCCGGCCCGGCCGGGTCGGGTGGACACGCCCGTGCGTGAGTACACGAACCTGCAGTGGCCGGAGGCACCGTTCGGCGCCGACCAGCGTCCATTCGGCCGGCAGCGCGACATGCTGGCCGCCTTCGCACTGGCCTGGGCGAACCAGCCAGACGAGGGGCCGCTCCCGGTCGCGGCAGCGACCGTCTACCTCGGGGTCCGTCGGCACGGCAGCGCCTACGAGGTGGGTGAGGAGAGTCTGTCGATCGGATTCCGGGCCGATGTCGTCGAGGACAGGACCGAGATACCCGAACTTCTCAGGTTAACCGATCGGGCGTTGACCCGGGCCCGCCGGCACGCGGCGATCCTGGCCGGTCACCGTCTCGGCGACGACCTGTCCCGCATGGCCACGCTGTCCGCAGTGCCGCTGCGCGGTGCGGCCGGGGTGCTCGCCACGTGGGTGAACCGCGCCGCGAAGCAGCGGGGCATGGCGCTCATGGTGGACACCTCGGTCGAAGCCAGCGACACCGGCGCCGATCTGGACATGCCGCTTGAACCACTGCACCGCCCGCTGCCGCAATGCCCGGCGTGCGCCGCCGAGACGGGGCGGTACGTGCTGGGCCGGGGCCTGGCGATCGGGTTGACAGCGGCAGTGCACGCTGGCCGTTACCGCTGGGAGGGGGCCTTTCGCGTCACCGATGCCGTCGACAGGGCGGCGTGGGACGTACTGGAAGTCAGCGGGACCGAGCACCACGCACACGACACGGCCCATCCAAAGGATGCCCGCGCAGCACAGTGACGACCGCTAGCCTCGATGGCCGTCACCCGCGACGTACCTGCAGACGGCGGTCAGCCTGCCCGTGACCGGTACGTCTCAGATGAAGGGATGCAGGTCTGGTGCGAGTGATCAGCGACATCGGCGGGCCGGGCAGGATTCCCGACCGGCCGCCGGGCACGCGCCTGATCGCCTCGATCGACGTCGAGTGGAGCAAGAACTACCGGATCAAGAACGGCAACCAGGCGTTCTGCTACTCGGTCGTCTGGCTCGCCGTACCGCTCGCCGGTGAGCCGCTGGTCGTGACATCCGGGCTGCCGTTTTGGGCGACGAGCGTGTACCTCGACCGCGAGGACGAACGGCCGGACCTGGTGCAGGCAGCGGCCAGTGACATCGGCACAGCGGCCGACGCCGCGGATCTGGTCGTCGGTCACCAGCTGTGCAGCGACCTGGCGGTGCTGGCCGCGAACGCAGGTACGGCGGTGCCGGCTGCCCTCGCCGCCGCCCGGCAGGCATGGCGCGACCGCCGACACGCGGCCGTACGCGACCAGCGGGTGCTCGACACCCGCTTCGACGCCGCAGGCGTCCTGTCCCACACCTCACGACGGCTGGTCGACGTGTGCGGCGAGATGAACCTCGACGTGACGCAACCCGAGCTGGCGCGCAAATCCATGACCGCGCTCAACCGCGACTGGCTCCACAACGCCGACACCGAAGCGCGCGAACGAATCACCGTGCTGAACCTGCGACACAGCCTGTCCACCGCGTACGTCGCGCTCCGCGCGACCGGCACACTGACCTGGCAAACTCCGTTGAACGTCAACACCATGCTGGCCGACAGGCTCGCTGGACGGGTCGGCTGGCTCCAACACCCCACCTTCCGAGCGCTCACCAACGGGGGACGCGAATGAGCGTCCGGGACTGCGTACTCATCGGAATCGAGGGCACACACGCCGCGGGGAAGACCACCCTGGTACACGCCCTGACCGCCCACTACCGGCAGCGCGGAGTACAGGTCGACTGCACCGGCGAGCCGGCCCGCACCAGCCCGTTCATCGAAGAAATCGTCATCCACGGCAAGGGCACCTTCGACCTGGCAACCGAGGTCGACCTGTTCGCGCAACAGCTCTCGATGACACTGCGCACCGCCCGCCACAACAAACTCCTGATCTGCGACAAAACCGTCGTCAACGTGCTCGCCTACGCCCGCATGGTCCTACCCGCCACCGAAGCCAGCCACGACGCCGACGTACTCGACGCGATGGCTCACTTCTGCCGGGCCTGGGCCCCCACGTACGACGCAGTGTTCTACCTCCCGGACCGCTACCCCGACCCTGCCGATCCCTTCCGCGCCAAGGTCACCCACCTGCAAGACCAAACCGCCGAGGCGGTACGGCGAACCCACGCCGAGGTCGGGCTGACACTGGTGGAGGTGCCAGGTGGGCTTGGCACCCCCGAACGCATCGACTGGATCGCCCGGCGGGTCGACCCGCTTCTCGCTGGTCAGCCAGCTATCCTCCGCCAGCGTGACCGCACCACCGACCCACCCCGTTGACGTACTACTCCTGCTCACCGACGCCGACCACGTCCTCCTCGCACTCCGCGACGGCACCGGCTACGCCGACGGACAATGGAACCTGCCCAGCGGCAAACTCGAACCCGACGAGGACGCGATCAGCGCCGTTATCCGCGAGGCCCGCGAAGAAGTCGACTTGCGGCTCTCCTCGGACGAACTACGGCTCGTCACCACGGTGCACCACCGCAACCCCTCCGGACACGCCCGCGTCGGCCTCGTCTTCACCGCCACCCACAACCCTCGCCAGCAGGGCGAACCTATCAATGCGGAACCACACAAATGCGCCAAGATCGAATGGTTCCCGACATCGCTGCTGCCCATGAACACCTACCCGTACACCACAGCCTGCGTCCAAGCCTTCCGCGACGGCCGACCCCTCGCTCTGGACGGCTGGCCATAATCCGGACGTCGAAGGCACGACGACACCTGGCAAGGGAATTCGGGGCGACCCGGTCGCGGATGCGCCGGGGCTCTCGCCGGGCTGCAGCGTCCGCAGACGCGGCCGGAGCGGGATCGCCTGATGCAGAAGGAGTCCCGGCAGTCGTCACCACCGTTGTCGATCAAACGAGTGTTCACACACGCCGCGTTCGGCTGGCGGACAGGCGTGGCTGAAGGTTTACCGTCGCCGGCAGGGCGCCACAAACGCCCGCCGCCCAGTCGGCGACCCGCTGATACGGGCACCGTTGGCCCAAGTGCCGAGGACAGGTGATTGTGATTACGAAGCCGACCGTCGCCGCGCTGGCGATCATTTCCACCGCTGCTGGTGAGGTGGTGTTCGTCCGGCAGCAGCGCGGCCCGTACGCGGGATGGCTACTGCTGCCCGGCGGCAAGATCGAGTTCGGAGAGTCGGCGCAGGACGCAGCCCGCCGGGAAGCGGTGGAAGAAGCCGGCTTCGAGGCCGGCGAGCTGACACTGACCGGTATGTACGAGATTCGCGCCGAGAACGGCTCATACCACTTCCTGATGTTCGCCTTCCACGCCGGCACCGCGACCCAAGTGACGGCCGGCGGGCATCACGTGGACGGCGTGCTCCAGGCAGCGGTCGACGACGTGCAACCGCATCCGACGGTGATGCAGATCCTTAACGACGCGGGTGTTGCCCACTACCCCGCACGGGACATCAAGGCAGGACTGCGCCGAGACGGAATCCTGATGCGCGGGCATCTGACCGCAACTGCGGGCACCCCAACCTGACGGGCTCACTGGCGCCCGCCAACGCTTAAGAAGTGCGGCGATCGCATCGACACGGACGGGCTATGACCCTGCTCACGACGTGCATCTTTCTGTCGGTCTTAACCTTGAGAGTTCGGGACGCTTCGCGCGTTGCTACCGCTGCACGCCGCTGCTCACGAAGGTCGTCGCGGCGGCCACTCCGTCGGCGACCGCGTGGGAGAGCGGGATCTGGTGAGCGAGCCGCGCGGCGAGAGTGCCGAGGAAGGTGTCGCCTGCTCCGCTGGTGTTGATCGCGGTGACGTGGTGTGCGGGCACGAGCGCGGTGTCGTGGGCGTCGCTGTAGGCGGCACCCCGTGGGCCTGCGGTCACCACAGCTGCGCTGGGGCCCAGTTCGCGGAGTTCCCGTGCGGCGACCGTCGGGTCGTCGTGGTGGCGGCCGAGTATCGCCGCTGCCTCGGCTTCGTTCGCCACGAACAGGTCCAGTGGGGCCAACGCAGCTGGTCCGAGCGTGGGATGCGGTACCAGGTTGCCGATGAGCATCGGTGCACGGTGGTGTCGGAAGACGGCGTCGACGGCGTCGGGCGGGAGATCGAGTTGGGTCACCACGACCGACGCGCGCGGCCCTGCGAGTCTGCTGCTTACCTGCTCGCCGGTGAGTTCGGTGTTCGGGGTCCGCGCAAGGATGATGCGGTTCTCGCCGTCCGGGTCGACTTCGATGAGCGCGATTCCGGTCGGCGCCGACGGCACGAGGTGGAAGCCGGACACGTCAACGGTCGCGTCGGTAAGGGTTCGGTACAGGAAGGTGCCCCAGTGGTCGTCGCCGGCGTTGGCGATCAGGCTGGCGTGCACGCCCGTCCGGCTGGCGGCCAGGGCCTGGTTGAGGCTCTTGCCGCCGGCGGTGGTCGTCGCCGGCGACGAGGCGAACGTCGTGCGGCCAGGAACCGGCGGCCCGGGGATCCGCACAGTGATGTCGATGTTGGCGCGGCCCACGACGGCGACACGCGGCACAGCCGACACCTGCGCCGGCTCGGGCGAGTGGCTCATCCGGCCGTGGCCAGCTGGTCGAGCAGATGTCGTACATCCCGTTGGCCGCGGAAGGGTTCGAGCTGCCGGGCCAGGGCGGCGACGTCGCGGCGGACCCGCGCCGAGCCCGTGGTGGTCGCCACCGTCAACGCTTCAGCGGCTACCGTGGCGGCGTGGCCGGGCTCCGAGGCCGCTAGGTACGCGTGCGCGGTGCGGGAGAGGTATACACCCCGCTCGCGCCGGTAACGCTCGGGCCACTCGTTGACGGCCGCCGTGAAACTTCCGATGGCCTTGTCGGCCTGCTGGAGACGCAGCCACCCCTCGCCTTCCTGCGCCGCCAGGTAGGGGCGGGTGCAGAACGATCCGAGGGAGTCATCGCCGCTGGTCGGTGAGGCGTCCGCGACGAGTGAACGCGCGCGCTCGATCGCCGTCTGGAAGCCGGTGACGTCTCCCTGAGCGACGCTGCCATGCGCCTGCTGGACCGCGGCGAAGGCACGCACGAGTGCAGGCGTACCAGGTAGGCGCAACGCCGCACGGGCCAGAGCGGCGACCCGGTCCTCATCACTGGTGCGGACCATCCGCTGCGCCTTGCGGGCCAGCACATAGGCCCAGAAGTCCTGGTCATCGGCCTCCTGTGCGAGGCTTCCCGCACGGTCCAGCCACCGCTCGCCGGCCGCCCGATCTCCCAGGTCGTCGGCGAGCCACCCCGCGAACTCGCTCCACCGCGCCTGCGTGCCGACCAACCGGTCCCGAAGCTCCCCACGCGCCTGCCTGCGCAGAGCGGCGATCAGCGCGATCTGCTGCTCGACTGTCGACAGGACAGTGAGGCCGCCGAGCTGGTCGTCGGCTCGCACGAGGCATGCGCGCAGCTGCGCGAAGTAGTCCACGATGGCGGGATCGACAACCGACGAACGAGGCACGTCCACGGCGGTGACAGCCGGCAGCGTCACCACCCCGGCGGCGAGTTCCAGCAGAGCCCTTCGACTCACCCGCAACGACACCACCCGCCCATCGGACATTGCCGCAAGGGTAACGACGTCCTCATCGCCGACGCCGTTACCGTCAGCCGCCACGACGCCAGCAAGCTGCACCGCCGCAGTCAGAGACCGTCGGGTAACCGGCTCGGGGCGTTGTGTGACGGCGAGACACGTCGATGCGGGACGCTCGACAAATAGGTCATCCCCGCCATGATCGGGTTGTGTGTGCAACGTAGACCTTGGCGGGGATGACGCCCGCTCATGCTATCCGTCGAGCTTGACCGACGCGATGTGGGCGATCCTGGCCCCTCTCATGCCGGTGCGTGACCTGCGTAGAGGCGGCCGGCCCCGTAAGTGGGACGACCGGCTGATCCTCGACTCGATCTTCTACGTGCTGCGGTCGGGCTGTGCGTGGCGAATGATGCCGCGTGATCTGGCGCCGCCGGATGCGGCGCATCGCTGGTTCACCGCTTGGCGTAGAAACGGGACGTGGGATGCGATCCACGACGAGCTTCGCCGGCAGGTACGGGTGGCGGCGGGTCGTGGGCCGGAGCCGACCGCGGCGGTGTTGGACGCCCAGTCGATCAAATCCAGCGAGGGTGGCGAATGCCGTGGGTTCGATATGGGCAAGAAGACGACAGGCCGTAAGCGGCATCTGGTTGTCGACACGATGGGGTTGATCCTGGTGGTGATGGTCACCTCCGCCTCCGTCAACGACCGTCCTGGAGGCCGGCGGATCCTGCAACGACTGGCCGAGGCATTCGCCACCGTCGCACTGGTGTGGGCCGACGGCGGCTACGCCAACAGCATCGACTCCAGCCTGTTGAGCTGGGCAAAGGACAAGCTCGGAATCCTGCTGGAGATCGTCAAGCGCACCGACGATGTCAAGGGCTTCAAGGTCCTGCCGCGTAGGTGGGTGGTGGAGAGGACGTTCGGCTGGCTGGTACGTAATCGGCGTCTGGCCCGGGACTACGAGCGGTTGACCGTCAACTCTGAGGCCATGATCAAGGTAGCGATGATTCGACTCATGACGATACGTCTGGCCGGGCAGGCGGTCCGGTGGAGCAACACTACCGAACGCGAAGCCGCCCGACGTATCAACGCTGAACGACTTATCGCCACGTAGTCACCTGGTTACCCGACGGTCTCTCAGACCACCCCAGCCGTCAGCCCCATCCACGGCACCGACATCGCCCAGCGGCCTTTCCGCCTCACCAGCCGGAACACCAAAAGCACCAGGCGAAGGCATGCGGTCCTCGACCTCGCCCCACCGCGCACGCTGCGCCGCGTCCACTCTCTCTTGATCAAGCTGCTGCTTGAGGCGACGGTAATCGTCATAGCCGGCCAGCAACTCTCCGCCAGCTTCCAGGGCCGACTCACAACGCTGCCAGAAGACCCGGTCCGGGCACTGCCGCCCAGTCTCCACCCCAGCGATCGTGGTCCGAGAAACCGGCACCCGCCGAGCCAAGGCCAACTGGGTCACCCCACGCGCGTTCCGCCACCCCGCGAGCCTCGCGCCCAGCGCCCGTCTCGCATCGTCCACCCGCTGCGGATCGATCACCAATCCCGCCCCTCCACAACGCCGCACAGGCACGACAGCCACATTGACGGGAAGCGACGTCACCCTAGCCGATCACAATAAACCCGGCCAGTAACCGCCGACGGCCCACTGCCACCTCTCCAGCACGTGAACTCGATAGTGACAGGCCACATCATGATCAAGACCCAACCGCGCCGGGATGCCACTGCGGATCCACGACCGCCGACAGGGCGGGACTAAGCCCTACGTCGTTCGCGCCCCTCTTGGGGGCCGCTGCAGCCAGGACGTGACAGAAACCCTCACGGGGATAACATCTCCATCAAGGATGCGCCAAGCACCGGCCATGCCTCGAAGACCGATGCAGAACCGTCCGCACGCACCAAGTTAGTACATTCGTTCTAAGTTTGCGGTATCGTCCTGGGATGGCCGCTCCCGATGTGCCGCCCGGTCCGGTGTCGTTGACTGACCGGCAGCGGCAGATCCTCGCCGTGATCCGTGCCTGGGTGCAGCGGCATGGCTACCCGCCGACGGTGCGGGAGATCGGCGCGGCCGTCGGACTTGGGTCCCCCTCGTCGGTGGCGCATCACCTGAAGACCCTCGCGCACCACGGCCTGATCCGGCGGGCTCCTGGCGGGCCGCGCGCGGTCGACGCCCGCCCTCTGGTCGACGACGATGACCCGCCGGTGAAGTCAGAAGCCCAGCGCGGGGCGCTTGTGCCTCTGTTGGGAGCCATCGCCGCCGGCACGCCGATCCTTGCCGATGAGCACGTCGAGGAGATGCTTGCCCTACCCGCCGAGCTGGTCGGCCGGGGCACGCTGTTCGCGCTGCGGGTACGAGGCGATTCCATGATCGACGCGGCCATCACCGACGGCGACATCATCGTGGTCCGTCAACAGCCGGTCGCCGACAACGGCGACCTCGTCGCCGCCATGATCGACGGGGAAGCCACCGTCAAGCAATACCGAACCCGCGACGGCCGCATCGAACTCGTGCCCCGCAACCCGCGCTACCCAATACTGCCCGGCGATCACGCCACGATCATCGGCAAGGTCGTCTGCATCCTGCACCGCCCGTGATCCCGGACGACCACCGCCGTTCCGGAACGTGTCAAGGGTTTGAGGCCAACGGGAGTTAAGCGGCTTGTTGTTGCGGCTGGGGCTGGGGTTGGTTGATCCAGACCTGTTCGGGCAGGTCGAGGATCTTTGGTGTGGTCCGGGTGGTGGCGCCGAACCGTTCCGGATGCGCGGCGCGGGCTGCGGCGAGAGTGTCGAGGCGTGCGGCGTGGACTTGGTGGTGGCGGCCGTGGTGGACGTCGGCGGGGGTGTGCAGGCCGATTCCGGAGTGCCGGTGGGCGTGGTTGTACCAGGTGACGAAGTCGTTCATGAACGCTCGGGAGTGGGCGAGCGACGCGAACCGGTTGGGGAAGACCGGCGCGTACTTCAACGTCTTGAACCATGCTTCGCTGTACGGGTTGTCGTTGGACGTCTTGGGCCGCGAGTGCGAGCGGGCTACCTGAAGGTCTTCGAGCAGGTCAGCGACCGATTTCGAGGTCATAGACGTGCCCCGGTCGGCGTGGACCACGTGGGGGACGCCGTGGACGTCGAACACCTCGCGCATCATGTTCTCGGCAAGCGGGCCGGACTCGCGGGCGTGCACGCGGACGCCGACGATGTACCGGGAGTAGACGTCGATCATCACGTACGCGTCGTAGTAGATCCCTTTCACGGGGCCAGCGAGTTTCGTGATGTCCCACGTGTAGACCTGCCGCGGCGCGTCGGCGACCAGCTCCGGGCGCTGCCGGGCCGGGCGCCGGGCCTGCCGGCGACGCTCGCGGACCTGCTCGTGTTCGCGCAAGATCCGGTACATGGTGGCGATCGAGCCGACGTACACACCCTGATCCAGCAGCGCCGCGTAGATCTGCGCCGGGGCCGCGTCGACGAACTCCGGGCTGTTCACCAGCCGCAGCACATGCTCCCGCTCGGCCAGGGTGAGCGCGTTCGCTGGCGTGCGTCGCATCGGCCGGGCCGGTGTCGGACGCCGCCGGTCCCGATCCGCGCTGGACCGAGCGATCCCGGTCAGCCGCTTCGCCTCCCGCGTCGGGACCTTCGCGCTGGTCAGCTGGTGGTAGGTGTCCATCAGCGTCTGCCGAGCCCGAACACGTCCGGACCGTCCGGCTCGCTCCTGGAGATGTCCTCCAAGAGCTCGCGCGCTTTTCCCATGATCGTCAACGCCGTCTCCGTCCGCGCCAACTTCGCCTGCGCCAGTTCCAGCTCACGGCGCAACCGGGCGATCTCCGCCTGCTCCGCCGACGGCCGCCCTACCGTCTGCCCAGCCGGCTTGCCCTGCAACAACCCGGCGTCACGGGCCCGGCGCCACTCCGACATCAACGACGAGTACAAGCCCTCACGCCGCAGGAACGCCCCACCGTCACCGGCCGCGACGGCCTTCTCGTATCCGGCCAGTAGCTCCAACTTCTGACCCGGGGTGAACGACCGGCGGGCACGCGGACCACCCGAACGCGGTCCCTTCTTACGACTCATGACCCCATCCTCGGCCACGGCCATGTCAACAGCAGTAGTCAACGCTTCTCAATCCTCAACTCGCCCTGTCCGGCGGACTTGCTATGAACCGCTGGCCTCAACTCACCCTGGCAGACAGGGTTCTCCTGCCGACAGGATCACGGAGGCGCGAGCCTGCGGCTATCACTCAGCCAGGTCCGGACGCCACATCGTGATCTCGCCGTCGAGGTCGCCGCTGCGGATGTCGTTCAGGGCAGCCATGTATCCGACCTCGGTGGCGTCGATAAGCATCCTCAGAACCTCGGTCGGCGCGTCCTGGTAGCCGTAAGCCGACCAGACGTTGGCCATCGCCTCGTAGGCCCGCCGCACGTCGCCCGCGCCTTGAGCGGTATTGCCGTGGAGGTTCGCTACGGCCTCGGACCAGCCGGCTACATCGCGCTCCGAATAGGACATGCGAGAAGTATGCGTGAGGCGATCGCTGCGCGGGAGCCCGCCGTTAGCGATGGGCGAGCCCTCACCGCCGCGGCCGAAGCGGGCCGTTGCCAGGTCTGCCCGCCCCAACTGCCTGGCATGAGGGTTACCAGCCTCGCTGGGCCTGGTAGGGCGGTAGCTGGCCGCGGAGCACCTGCGCGAACTCTGCCCGCAGTCTCGTCAGGTCGATCGGGCGTCCGGCCATGCGCTCGCCCAGCTCGGCGATCGGCCATGTCGCGAGGTGGCCGAACCTCGCCGCGTATACCGCGAGGGTGTGCAGCCCGTACCGGTCCGAGTAGTCCATCAGCGTGTACCCAAGTAGCTGGTCGAGGTCGGTTCGCGCCAGCGAGGCAGCACGAGTGCCGTCCGCCCGAGGTTTGCCTCCCTGGCCGGACTTGATATCGACCAGCATCCCACCGGCGATCAGGTCCGCGTCGGCATTCAGGTCGGCACTGCCGTCGAAGGTCATGCCGGTCGTCACCGGCCCTGACGGCAACCCCGACAGCAGCCGCTCGGCCGCCAAATCCCGCATCGCGACCAGGTCGGTCACCTCCGCGTCGATGGCCAGCCCCAGCAGGTCCGCCGCCCTGCTCGACTCGCTGAGGCGCATCAGGCGGGAGTATTCCACCGACGCCGCTCGATACAGCTCCACGAGAAGCGCCAGCGCGTAGCACACCCGCGCCCACCATTCATCACCACGGTCAGCGAACCCTGCCGGCCGCATCCGCAGTTCCACCCCGCCCCCTTCAACGCGGCGGGGTGCGTCTCCGGCCGCGAGTTCGCCAAGCAGTTCCCGACCGGCCCGCACGCACGGTGCCCGCCCCGACAACAGCCCCATCAGCGGCAGGGCGATCGACGGGTTCGGGTCGACGAGCATCCGCAGCCAGAAGTCGATCGCCGCGCCCTGAGTGCCTGGTGCGACTCCGGGCGGCATGGCCAGTCGCTGCGGGCCAGCCGCGACTCGGAACTCTGCCTGGATTTCCTTGTACGCCGGGAACCTCGTCCGCAGCCACACGGCCACCGGACTCCGGGCGTCCTTCACCTCATACGTCAACGCGGACATGACCGGAAGCTACAGAAAGCCACCGACAGAACGCCGAAGGTGATCGCCAAGCGTATGCGAATGTGAACCCCATTCTTCGTCCTCACCAGCTGCGGCTCCGCCAGCCCGCAGAGCTACGTCCATCCGCCTCGTGCCCGGCCCGCATCCTGTCGCCGCTCCCAAGATCACATCGAACTCACCATCCGGCTTGGTGTCGGGATTCGCTGTCGGACCTGCTCGACACAGGACTCATCGACTGCGCTGGAGAAAGTCTCCGGCTCTCAACGACAGGGTCGGCCGGAAGGAAGGTGGCTGGGATGGTGGCCGAACCGCCCGGCGATCAACGGTGGACGCGGATACTGCCGGACGCGGCAGTCCGAGGAGTTAAGCAGCAGCCGTCGAGCCAAGTACCTGTCTGCCCTCAACTGAACGTCGTAGGCCGCCAGCGGCGAACAGTTGCCGCTGGCCGAAGCCCGATGGCGGTGGGCGCGGCTCAGCATCGCGGTCGCATCCTGCTGGTGGTCACCGATGACACCGCCGACGCGCTGGAGAGTCGTAGAGGTCGTGGTGGCGACTCAACCGGGTTACGAATCATGACTATGACGAGCACCGCGGCATGCGCCGTCGACGCCGGCGTGCGGATGCCGATTCCGCCTGGCGTGGATGCGGTGCCCGGCGCGAGCCTGGCCAGCGACGGCGAGGACTTGCATGTCTGGTTCAGCGGCGTCAGCGCCGAGGGGCATCGGCGACTTCATCACGCGGTCAGCGCCGACAGCGGCGCCACGTGGTCCCCGCCCAACACCGTCGTCGGTCTGGAGCCTCTAGCTGGTCAAGGGCTCTCGCTTTCGGTGCTGCGACGGCGGGACGGCTGGTGGATGTGGTACGTCATCCACGGCAGTCGAGGGCGACGTGTGTTCGTAGCCGGCTCCGACGACGGGCTGGTGTGGCAGCGTCTTGGGGTGGCCCTCGACCTTGGCGAACCTGGCAGCGCTGACGCCGACGGAGTCGACTGCCCAGCGGTTGTCGGCACCAGTGGCGGCAGCTTGGTCATGGCCTACGGTGCATGCAGCTCGCGCAGCGTCGCGGCGGCGGTCTCTCGTGACGGTGTCACCTGGCGCAAGCTCGGTCCGATTCTGCACCGCCGGCTCACCGGTCCGGACTCCCGCTGTATCTGGTACCCGGTGTGGCTGCCCACCAGGCCGGACACGGCTGACTTGCTCTACGCAGGGCAGGACGATCGTGGCCGCTGGAGTATTCTCACCACCGGCCGGGTCGACCTCGCGGCGCTGGCCTCCCGGCCCAGCCCTCTCCCCCTGGCCACAGCGGTCGATGCCGCGATCACCCACATCCGCTCTGCTGTCACCGCCGATTACCTGGTCGAGCCCGACTATCACCGGCCCGCTCTGGTCTACAGGTCGCCGGACGGCCGGGTCGAGCAGCTGCGACCCAGCACCAGCCCGGTGTTCGCCGTTCGAGACGGGCACGGGCACCCCGCAGGTGTGGTGAAACTCGGCCGGGACCGGGCGAGCGCCGAGCGGGAGTTCTCCGGCCTGCAGACCCTTGCCCGCTTCTACCCGGTCCCTGCGGCGACACTGCACTATCGGCAGGGCCGGGCCGCACTGGTCATGGAGCACCTCGACGGGGTACCCCTTGCCGGGCTGGCCGCCACCGATCCCGACCGGTTCGAGACCGTACTGGGCGACATTGCCGACCACCTGGCCACCGCCGCGCAGAACACCCTCATGCCGGCCTGTGACCTCGACGGGCCGCCGGATCACACCGAGGAGACCCCGGTCGTCCTCGCGGCCTGGGCGGCCGAGCTCGTCGCCCGACTCCGTCCGTGGGCCCGGCACCGGATCACTATCGACGGTGACCCGCTCGACGCTACCCTCGCCGATCTCTTCGACCTCACCCACCACAAGCTCAGGCAGCCGCCGCTGTGGGTCGTCCACGCCAGCGGCGACCTGCATCTCAACAACGTGCTCGTCGCTCGCGACGGGCGCCGATGGTGGCTGATCGATTACGAGTACGCCGGGCTGCACGATCTCGAATACCTCCTGGCGAAACTAATCACCTCGTGTGTCAAGCACACGGGGCTGCTCACCGCCCACGCCGCGACCACTCACGATCATCTGCATCTCACCACCCGCCTCGCGCATCCGCTCGCCCGCCGGGTGCTGAGCATGGCGTGGCTGCTGGACCGGCTCGCCGGGTTTCCGGTGGATCGGGAGCGCCTGGCCGCCCATCTGCTGCCGCTGCTGTATTTCCGGTTCACCCCCGAGAACGACGCAGACCCGCCCGCGTTCGGTTTGGCCGCCCTTGTCCTGTCCGCCGACGCGATCCTCCACCGGAGTTGACCTGACGCTGTAGCCGGACCTGGCGCGGGGGCAAGAGCACCCGGTTCCGGCACGCCAACGGCCCAACCTGGCCGGTAGCCGAAGCGGACGGCTCAGGAAACTCGCAGGTCAGGTCCTTGACGGCGGCCAGCGGCGGGGTGAGCATCAGGGGTGCGGTCCACGCATCGGACCGTGCCGGGAGCCAGCGAGGTGATGGTCCGCGCGCTGGCCGGCACTCCCCGGCGGCAAGGTGGAACGCCCGACAGCGGCCGGGCCCGCCTCGACCGCGGACCTATCAATGAGACGTGTCGTCCCGAACCCCGTGCTGGGGCGGGGCGCGGCCACTTCCCCGGACGGGAAGTTCGAGGGCCTGCGGTGTACCCGCGTGCGACGTGGTCACCGCGCCGAGAAACGCCGCTCACTCGCGTCCCTGACGTGCGCGCACGCCCCTGAACCTCTGTCGGTAGCGGCTGGCGTGCGCGCATGCCGGTGCTTCCCGGAGGGAGGTGCACACCATGCCGAAGGAGACCCCGATGACCCGCGAGGCGGCCGACCGGATCCGCGAGGCGGCCGAGCGAGACCCGCACTCGCCGACTGCGCAGGACGGATTCCCCGACCGCGCCGATCGGGCCGTCGACCGCAACGAGGACCAACAGGACCCAGAGGAGGAGTAACCCATCGGGTGTGGGCCCGGCCACCAGGCCGGGCCCACATCCGATGGACGCAGCGCTTACGTACGCCGGAGCACCGTGACCGTCCGTGATCTCCGTGTCTTCTGCCCGCACACGGCGCCCGTTGCGGCGACGATGGACGCATGATGCTGTTTCCGCCTGCGGCACTGCTGCTGGACTTCGGTGGCGTTCTCGTCGAGTCGCCCCGCCACCAGCGGACCCTTCCACCCGACCTGGTTCAGCGGCTGCACACCCTCACGGGACACGCCGTCCCGGTCGACACGATTGTCCGGGACATCACCGACGGAGCCCGTCGGTATTCGCGATGGCGCGATGACACCAGCCGCGAACGGGGTCCCCGAGAGGCGAGCCACGACCAGGTCTGGGACGAGTTCATCACCGTGGGCTGGCCGGAGGCGGCGCGGGCTGCCGTGCGGGCGGAGGCGGTGCCGTTGAGCTACGCGTGGGCGTGGGGCGACAACTGGACCGTACGCGACGGCATCACCGAAGCACTACAGGCAGCGGAGGCCGGTGGGATTCCGATGGTCGTGGTGAGCAACGCGATCAGCGGCGCCGCGCACCGGGACTTCCTCGCCTCCGCCGGACTCGGTGCGCTGTTGGCGGCCGAGCTGTACAGCGATGAGGTCGGGGTACGCAAGCCGAACCCCGAGTTGGCCTGGCGCGCGGCGGACACGATCGGCGTACCGATCGGGAAGTGCTGGTTCGTCGGCGACATGATCGACCGCGACATCGCCTGCGCCCGCCACGCCGGAGCCGGGGCAGCGATCCTCATGCGCTCGTCGCGCACCGCACGGACGGTGCCCACGTCGGGGTTCGAGCCGGATGTCGTCGTTGACGACGGGTACGGACTGCGGGACCTGCTACGCCAAGCTGGGCTGCACTGACTGCCGAAACCGAGGGAATTGCCGGGCCATGAAAGCTGTCGGCGAGCACATCAGCTACGACGTGAGGGCGTGCAGCTCGCGGTGGGCCTGAACGTGCAGGGTCCGCAGCAAGGGCAGCCGGGCGGCGATCACCGCGCCGGGCGGCAGGGACAGGTGGATGCGGATCTCGCGGCAGACCAGTAGCAGGTAGTTCACCGTGTGAGGGACGGTGATGTCGGCGGCGGCGACCCGGCGGGCGATCACACGAGTGAGGGTCGGGCTGGCGACCGTGGCGATGACGCGTAGAAGCGCAAGATCGTATCCGGGCAGGTAGGCACCGGCGTGTTCCCAGTCGATCAGTCCGCAGCCGCGGTCGTGAATGAGGAGGTTGGCGGGAAGGGGATCTCCGTGTTGGGATGTACGGGCAGGTCCGGCGCGATCGACAAGGGTATGCAGGGTTGCCTGGTCGCGGTCGTCGAGAAGCTGCGCCGCGTGCTCGTCGTCGATGCGCTGGTGGTAGTCGACGGGTTCGGGCAGCGGGTGCCGTGGTGCCCACCGCGTGACCTGCTGGACAGTGTCTGCGACCAGTTCGGCCTGTGCTGGCGGGATGTCGTGGGTGAGGTGCCGCTCGTGGTAAAGCCGCTGTCCGGGTAGCGCGGTCAAGACGGTGAGCTGCTGGTCGGCCCACAGCAGCCTGGGCACGTCGACGCCGGGAGGATCAACCTCGAACCGGGAGTACATATCGAGTTCGTGGTCGCGCCGGCTGATCCAGTACGGGTCGCGGCTGGTCAGCAGTTTCACGACCACCCGGTGCCCGCAGCGGGTCCCGATGGCGACGAGTGCCTTGTCGGTGTCGTGAACGATCTCGCTTACCTTCACACTCGCTCGCTCGGCCCGGCTGACCAGGTCACCCCATGACGGATGCTGGTCGCGCTTCAACGGACGCGGGGACGACATCGCCCTATCGTCCATGCTCAGGCGCGGTCGGAGCGGGTGTGCCGCGAGCAAGGGCTGGTGAGGCAGCGTGTGACGGCGGGGTGTTGGCAGCCGGCCGGCGGGGTGTCGGTGTCCGGGGTGCGGCGGCTGTCGGTGTAGAGCCGGTAGCCGTCGGCCTCAGCGACGATCGCGTCCCGGGCGTGGGGCCCAAGGAGCGGATCCGTGGAGGGGACGGGACCGGTGATGGTGGTGAAGGCGGCGAGGATCTGGCCGGTGTTCGGATCGATGGTGAGGACGTCGCGTCGTGGCACGCCGGAACGGTCGGTGTACGGCAGGGCGATGTCGATGCCGGTCCGCCCGACGCGGTCGGTGACGCCGGTTTGGACGAGGAGGCCGGGGTGCTCGGCGAGGAGCCGGAGGAGCGCGGCACGGACCGGGCGGGTGAGGGCGTGACGTTCGTAGAGCATCGCGACGCCGCCGATAAGGTGCCCCGGGCGGTCCCGGTCAGGGCCGGCGGTGATGAGCAGGTGGGACCGCAGGTCGGCGGCCCTGGTCGGTGGTGGCTGGTCGAACCGGTCGCCCCCGCTCTGGCCTGTCCATCTGTGGTCGGGACCGTCCGGGGTGCAGCCGGTGGTGCTGATCCGGGTGCTGACCTGCCGACCGTTCGCGGCGTCGTCGGTGCGCCAGAGTTGGTCGACGCGGATGCGCTGCGGCCATCCAGCCGGTCCAGGTGGGCCGGTGATGTCGCGGTACCAGGTGCGGCGTTCGACGTACTGGTACCTGCCGCTGGTGGTGTCGGCGGTTGCGGTGCTAAGGCTGCTGGCTAAGCGGGTCAGCACCGGGCCTGCCGGAACCCATGGCGTGCTGGTCGGGGGCGGGGGCATCGGCGACGGAGCGGCAATGTCCGCGCGGTCGGAGGCCGCGTCCCAGCCTGCGGGGATTTGCGTCGCGTCAGCGGTGCGATGGTGCGGGCCGGTGTGGATCGGATAGGTGAGAACTGGCGTCATGGCGATGGTGAGGGAGACCAACGCCGCCGTCAGTCGTACCGTTCGGGAGGTCCGCGGTCGTCGTTGCGAGGCTGGCGTACGGAGCGGAGTCACGGGGTGTTCCTCATCGTTGTTCTCGGTCGTGCTTATGGGAGTGGTGGCTCGCTGCTGTTGTGGCAGGCGTTGTCAGTCGGCCGCGTCGTTCGAGAGGGGTGGGCGGTAGGAGGTGAAGTAGGTCGCCGATGGCGTGGGTGACGGTGGGGTACCGGGGCACGGTCGACGGGTGCGGTGGGATGTCCGTCGGCTGGTGGGAGATCCAGATCGGAATCAGGCCGGCTGTTTGAGCGCCTTGGATGTCGGTCCGCCAGTTGTCGCCGATGTGCAGGCATCGTGTGGGGTCGACGTTCAGTGCCCGGCTGCAGGCGTGGAAGGGAGCGGCGTGGGGTTTCGCAATCCCGCTGTCCGGAGCGCAGATGACGGCGGTGACGAATTGGGTGAGGCCGGCCCTGCTCAGCTTCTGCCGGATCGAAGCGCGCGGCCCGTTGCTGCAGACCGCGAGCGGTACGCGGTCTGCCAACGTCCGTATAAGGCGGTGGAGTTCCGGGTCCGGCTCAATTTTGGCGAGCTGGGTGGCGGCGCACGTGTGCGCCAGCCGGTCGAGGTCGGTGCTGTCGAGCGTGACGCCGATGCTCCGCAGCGCTGTGCCCCAGAACCGTCGACGCAGGTCGTGCAGGCTGTGGGTGCCGGTGTCGGCGGGATGCGTCCAGAAGGTTCCGAACGCCTGGTAGTAGGCAGCGGTCAGCTCGTCCGGATCGACCTGCGAGGACAATTGAGCTGCGAGTTGGCTGCCTGCTCTGACACCGTGGGCGAGGCTCGTGCTGGTGTCGACGAGGGTGTCGTCGACATCGAAGCTGACGGCCACGGGCGGGCGCAGCGGCGACGAACCGAGTCGCGTGCGAAGGTAGTCGGCCAGCACCGGCAGCGTATCCGTGGAACGCCCGAGGTCGTGGGTGGGTGTAAACAGGTGACACGCTCTCGTCGCTAGCGTGGGTGTCATCGCCCCACGCTCACTGCGGCTCGGCGGGGTACGGGGGTTTTGAAGCGGGCGGACCAGGGTGGGGCGGTCGTGCCGAGGGCGTGTTCGGCGAGCCGGAGGAGTTGGATGTCGGAGGTACCGGCCGGGGCGAAGATGTGCAGGGCGTCTCGGAGGTAGCGCTCCAAGGATGACTGCTGGGGGTGTAGGCCGTGCGCGGCGTGGATCTCCATGGCGGTGCGGGCGGAGTCGATGGCGTACTCGGCGTTGATGAGTTTGGCGTTGATGAGTTCGGCGTCGCAGGGTTGTCCGGTGTCGAGCAGGTGGGCGGCGTGGTAGACGGCCAGTCGGGCGGTCATCAGCCGGGATTGGATGGCGCCGAGGCGCTGTGTGACGACTGGTAGGTGGGCCAGCGGATCGCCGTATCGGTGCTGGCTGGCGGTGTAGGCGATGGTCGTGTCGAGGATCGCCTGGTGCAGGCCGAGGGCGACGGCGGCGAGGTTGGGTCTGCCGTACAGGATGCTGGAGGAGTAAGCGACGTCGAGACCGTCGCCGTCGGCGCCGAGCCGGTTGGCCGCGGGGACGCGGCAGTTGTCGAAGACGATCTCGCCGAAGCTGAAGCCGTGCAGTCCCATGGCGGGTTGATGTGGGGTGAGGTGTACGCCGGGGCGGTCGGCTTCGATCAGGAACGCGGACAGGCCACGGGAGCCGGGTCCGGTGCGGGCCACGACGCCGTGCAGGTCGCCGATGTGGCTGTTGCCGACGAAGGTTTTGGTGCCGGTGATGAGGTAGTCGTCGCCGTCGCGGACGGCGGTGGTGGTCATGCCGAGCACGTGGCTGCCGGATCCGGGTTCGGTGACGGCGATGGTGGGCAGGCAAGCGCCGGCGGCGATACCCTGTCTGCCAGGGTGAGTTGAGGCCAGCGGTTCATAGCAAGTCCGCCGGACAGGGCGAGTTGAGGATTGAGAAGCGTTGACTACTGCTGTTGACATGGCCGTGGCCGAGGATGGGGTCATGAGTCGTAAGAAGGGACCGCGTTCGGGTGGTCCGCGTGCCCGCCGGTCGTTCACCCCGGGTCAGAAGTTGGAGCTACTGGCCGGATACGAGAAGGCCGTCGCGGCCGGTGACGGTGGGGCGTTCCTGCGGCGTGAGGGCTTGTACTCGTCGTTGATGTCGGAGTGGCGCCGGGCCCGTGACGCCGGGTTGTTGCAGGGCAAGCCGGCTGGGCAGACGGTAGGGCGGCCGTCGGCGGAGCAGGCGGAGATCGCCCGGTTGCGCCGTGAGCTGGAACTGGCGCAGGCGAAGTTGGCGCGGACGGAGACGGCGTTGACGATCATGGGAAAAGCGCGCGAGCTCTTGGAGGACATCTCCAGGAGCGAGCCGGACGGTCCGGACGTGTTCGGGCTCGGCAGACGCTGATGGACACCTACCACCAGCTGACCAGCGCGAAGGTCCCGACGCGGGAGGCGAAGCGGCTGACCGGGATCGCTCGGTCCAGCGCGGATCGGGACCGGCGGCGTCCGACACCGGCCCGGCCGATGCGACGCACGCCAGCGAACGCGCTCACCCTGGCCGAGCGGGAGCATGTGCTGCGGCTGGTGAACAGCCCGGAGTTCGTCGACGCGGCCCCGGCGCAGATCTACGCGGCGCTGCTGGATCAGGGTGTGTACGTCGGCTCGATCGCCACCATGTACCGGATCTTGCGCGAACACGAGCAGGTCCGCGAGCGTCGCCGGCAGGCCCGGCGCCCGGCCCGGCAGCGCCCGGAGCTGGTCGCCGACGCGCCGCGGCAGGTCTACACGTGGGACATCACGAAACTCGCTGGCCCCGTGAAAGGGATCTACTACGACGCGTACGTGATGATCGACGTCTACTCCCGGTACATCGTCGGCGTCCGCGTGCACGCCCGCGAGTCCGGCCCGCTTGCCGAGAACATGATGCGCGAGGTGTTCGACGTCCACGGCGTCCCCCACGTGGTCCACGCCGACCGGGGCACGTCTATGACCTCGAAATCGGTCGCTGACCTGCTCGAAGACCTTCAGGTAGCCCGCTCGCACTCGCGGCCCAAGACGTCCAACGACAACCCGTACAGCGAAGCATGGTTCAAGACGTTGAAGTACGCGCCGGTCTTCCCCAACCGGTTCGCGTCGCTCGCCCACTCCCGAGCGTTCATGAACGACTTCGTCACCTGGTACAACCACGCCCACCGGCACTCCGGAATCGGCCTGCACACCCCCGCCGACGTCCACCACGGCCGCCACCACCAAGTCCACGCCGCACGCCTCGACACTCTCGCCGCAGCCCGCGCCGCGCATCCGGAACGGTTCGGCGCCACCACCCGGACCACACCAAAGATCCTCGACCTGCCCGAACAGGTCTGGATCAACCAACCCCAGCCCCAGCCGCAACAACAAGCCGCTTAACTCCCGTTGGCCTCAAACCCTTGACACGTTCCGTCTCGGCGTCGAAGGCCAGGAACGGCACGAACTCGGCCCAGGCGTTCTCCCACAGCTTCACGATCGCCGGGTAGCGGCTGCTCCATGCCTCGGCGAACTCGAGGAATCGTTCGGTAGCGGCGGCCTCGGTCGGTGCGGTGTAGACCGGTTTGAGTGCCTTGGCAATCGCGTCCCAGTGCTGGCGGGCCGCGTAGCGGAACGAGTTCCTGAGCAGGTGCACCACGCAGGTCTGGACCACGGTGCGGGGCCAGACCTCTCCGATGGCATCCGGCAGGCCGGTCAGTCCGTCACAGACGGCCATGAGCACGTCGTCGACGCCCCGGTTCTTCAGTTCGGTGCAGATCTGCAGCCAGAACTTGGCGCCCTCCCCGCCGTCGCCGGCCCACAGGCCGAGGATGTCTCGGTGGCCGTCGGCGGTGACCGCGAGAGCGACGTAGATCGGCCGGTTGGCGACCTTCCCGTCCCTGATCTTGACGTTGATGGCGTCGAGGAAGACCACCGGGTAGACCGGATCGAGGGGCCGGTTCTGCCACTCGGTCATACCGTCCATCACCTTGTCGGTGATGGTGGAGATCGTCTGGCGGGAGACCTCGGCGCCGTAGACCTCGGCCAGATGCGCGGAGATCTCGCCGGTGGTCAGGCCCTTCGCCGACAGCGACAGCACCAGGTCCTCCACCCCGGACAACCTGCGCTGACGCTTCTTGACGATGGCCGGTTCGAACGAGCCCGCTCGATCGCGTGGCACGTCGATCTGCACCGGCCCGACATCGGTGAGCACCGTCTTGGACCGGTTGCCGTTGCGGGAGTTGCCGGAGTTCGCGCCGGCCTGGTCGTGTTTGTCGTAGCCGAGGTGGTCGGTGATCTCACCATCGAGGGCCGACTCCAGCACGATCTTCGTCAGCTGCTGCAGCAGCCCACCCTCACCGGACAGCTGCAGCCCCTGCTCACGAGCCTGGGTCACCAGCTGTGACACCAGCGCCGGGTCGACACCCCCTGGCGTCGTCTTCGTACGCGGCCGCTTGGCCTTCTCGTCACCGGGCACAGCGGCAGTGTCCACCGCATCGGTCGTGATCGTCATCAGGTGCTACTCCCTTGATCGGAGTTACACCGTTGTTTTTACAGTCCCGATACAGAGAGCCCGGAACCGGTCCGTGAAGTATTTCGGATGGTACGGCGTACCGTCCTCCTTACAGAAGACGTAGCCGAGCTCCTTGTACAGCAGGCCAGCTTCGGCCATTTCCTTCTGCTGTCGGCGCTGGTGCTCCGACAACACCGTGCCCAAAGCGGAGCCGAAGAGGATGGACCTCTTGCTCTTGCCCTTCGGCGCCTTCTCGACGACGCCGCCCTCGACTTCGCCGGATGCAACAGCGCGTTGCCAGTGGACGTGGAGGATCTTGCGATCCAGATCGATCTTCGACCACTTCAACCCGGCCACCTCGCCGCGACGCAAGCCGCACACGACGACGAGCACCCAGGCCGCGTAGAGGCGGTCATCGGCGATGTGCGCCAAGAATTGAGCACACTGCTTCGCCGTCCAAATCCCCTTTCGGCCATGTTCCTCACGTTCGTCGGGGCGTGGCTGCCGGACGCCATCGATGACGACGCCAAGGTCCTTGAGCGCCTTCATCAGTGTCCGGTGGACGTGCCTGACCGTCTCCGCCGAAAGCCCCGTACCCCTCCGGCCGCCCTTCCTCAACAGATGACGGTAGAAGTCGTTGATCGTTTGCCTGTCCAGGTCATACAGTCGCCGAGCACCCAGCCGCGGAATGATGTACTTCATGATCGCGTTGCGGTAGTTGCTCAGCGTTGTCACCGCAACATCCAGTTCGCGCTCTTCCAGCCACTTCACCAGTTCAGCGGCCATCGTGCCGTCTGCCGCCAACTCGCTTTGGCCGAACTGCTTGCGAGCCAGTTCCTCGGCCTTTAGGGCCTCCTTCTCCGTCTCGAACCCGCGAACGAACTTTTGCTTACGCTTGCCGTCATCTCCACGCGGCAGATCGATGACGTAGTACCAGGTGTTCCGTTTCGGGTCTTGTCGGACGCTCATCGCCGGACGCCGTTCAGCGGGATTCGGGGCGCAGAAATGCGCATCCGCGCTTGCCCGGCAGGCAACGACCGGCCCTTCGCATACGATCGGCGCACAGGGCTCGTGGCCTCGCCTCTGGCGAGACGGCTCGCTGGGACGATCGCTAGCGCCACCGGCCGGGCAGGCTGCGATCGTCGGGTCTTAGGGTGGTTCATGGGTTGGACCTCCTGCGTCCAATCAAGGTCCCGGTCAAGTGGTGGAGCACGTGGCCGGGACCGCCATCCATACCTGGGCGCGACGATCCGGAGCACGGTGATCTCACCGCGCTCATCGTGAGCGGCCAGGGTTATCGGGAGCGCTACGGCTGAGAAGGCTGTCCCACGCAGGCACCGCAGAAGAAGCGGCGTGCAGAGGCGTTCCGGAGAGACAGACGGAAGTCTGACCTCGCTGCGGCCCCACTCATCGTTGACGAGCGTCGGACCGTCAAGGTGCTACGCCTTGGGTACGGCAGGGCGTCAGGAACTAGCCCCACACCTGAATCGCGGACCGCCATCTTTCCTCCCGTGCTCACAGCCGAGCGCCATGGGAGTCAGCGTAACGGATCATTGTGAGCACAGCTGTGAGCACAAGATCACGGTAGATCGGCCTCTGCCGATGAATTCCACCCTTCCACCTGCGGTGGAAAATGGTGGAGCCGAGGGGACTCGAACCCCTGACCCCCACACTGCCAGTGTGGTGCGCTACCAGCTGCGCCACGGCCCCTTGCTGTCGTACCCGGTCGCCCGGGCACTGGGAGAACTATACACGCGCTCGCTGGCATGGTCATCTCTCGGGGGTCTCCCGCGCGACGGCGTCGCGAGCGGGTTCAGTTCAGTGCCACGTCCGGGGGGAAGTGCGCCACCGCGGCCATCATGCCGCCCTGCCGGCGCAGCACCATCGGCCACAGGTCGTCCGGGCGGTCGACGAACGCGTCACCGGGCAGCGCGTCCAGCACGAACCAGGAGCCGTCCTCGATCTCCTGCTCCAACTGTCCCGCGCCCCAGCCCGCGTACCCGGCGAAGACCCGGATGCTCTCCACGCTCTCCCGCAGCCGCTGCGGGTCGACCGAGAGGTCGAGGGTGCCGACCGCCCCGGAGACCTGGTGAAAGCCCTTGAACCGACGGACCGGCTGCCGCATCCGGGCGAGGCAGATCGCCGAGTCGGGCTGCACCGGGCCACCCTCGAACAACACCGCCGGATGGCGGGCCAGGTCGCCCCAGTCGCGCAGCACGTCGGCCACCGTCACCTCGGTCGCCCGGTTGAGCACCACGCCGAGCGCGCCGCCGGGTTCGTGCGCGACCAGCAACACGACTGTGCGGTCGAAGTTCGGGTCCTTCAGCGCCGGCGTCGCCACCATCAGTTTCCCCGCCATCGACTCCGTCGCCCGTCCGCCGATCGCCTGCCCCTCTTCCTGCATCACCGCACCCGTCAACCGTGAACCGGGCGGCGGAAGCGATCGCACATCGGGACGGCGGACCCGATCGGCACCATCCACGCTGTCTTAGCCATGCCTGGCACCATAGCCTGCGTCCACGGCGGTCGCGTAGGTCTGATCGTCGGGTGATCGACACCGGTGTTGGCAGGCAGGGGCGAAACCGCGCCGACGGCCGGGGCAGCGGTCGGAACGGACCGCCGCGCAAAGGCGAAAAGCCCTATGGAACCGGGTCGCCCGGATAGATTCGAAGGCGATGGCAACGGTCCGGGACACCACCTACGAACTGCTCCGCGTCCTCGGCATGACCACCGTCTTCGGTAACCCCGGCTCCACCGAGGAACCCTTCCTCCAGGATTTTCCCGCCGACTTCCACTACGTGCTCGCCCTTCAGGAGGCGTCCGCGGTGGGCATCGCCGACGGGTACGCCCAGGCCACCGGCGGGCCCGCGCACGTCAACCTGCACACCGCGCCCGGCACCGGCAACGCCATGGGCAACATCGTCACCGCCTGGCACAACCGGACTCCGCTGATCGTCACCGCCGGCCAGCAGACCCGGGAGATGCTGCTGCTCGAACCCCGGCTCGCCGCCCGGCACCCCACCGAACTGCCCCAGCCGTACGTCAAGTGGGCCCACGAACCGGTCCGCGCGCAGGACGTTCCGGCGGCGCTCATGCGGGCGTACGCCACCGCCGTCCAGCCGCCCGCCGGGCCGGTCTTCCTCTCCCTGCCGCTGGACGACTGGGCCCAGCCCGCCGACCCGCCACCCCAGGCCCGTACGGTGGCCACCCGGTTCGCTCCCGACCCGCGGCGGCTCGCCGAGTTCGCCACGGCGTTGGCGGGCAGCCGGTCACCGGCGATCGTCCTCGGTGCGGCGGTGGACCGGGCCGGCGCGTGGGAGCACGCGGTCGCCCTGGCCGAGCGGCTGGCCGCCCCGGTCTGGACGGCGCCAGCACCGGAGCGGACCGCCTTCCCCGAGGACCATCCGCATTTCCAGGGCGTCCTGCCCTTCGCGATCGCCCCGTTGGCCGAGCGCCTACGTGGGCACGACACCGTGCTGGTGGTCGGTGCCCCGGTGTTCCGCTACTACCCGCACGTACCGGGCGAGACGCTGCCCGGCGGCGTACGGCTGCTGCACGTCACCGACGACCCGGAGGAGGCAGCCCGGGCCCCGGTCGGTGACAGCCTGCTCGGCGACGCCGGCCTCACCCTCGCCGCGCTGGCCGACCGGGTGCCGCCGGCCGACCGGCCTCCGCCACCGGTCCGCTCCGAATCCCCGGCGGTGGAGGACACCGTCCCGCTCAGCGCCGACGCACTCTTCGCCGCGCTGGCCGCGCACTGGCCCGAGGACGCGGTGCTGGTGCAGGAGTCGCCGTCGAACCTGTCCGCACTACGGCGACGGCTGCGGTTCACCCGACCCGGGTCGTACTTCACCATGGCCAGCGGCGGGCTCGGCTACGGCCTGCCGGCGGCGGTCGGCATCGCGCTGGCGCAACGCGACACCGGCCGGCACCGACCGGTGGTCGCGGTGATCGGCGACGGCTCGTTCCACTACTCCGTGCAGGCGCTGTGGACCGCTGCCCGGCTGCGGCTGCCGCTGGCCGTCGTGGTGCCGGTGAACCAGCAGTACGCCATCCTCAAGGCGTTCGCCGACCTCAAGCAGACGCCCGGCGTACCCGGACTGGACCTGCCCGGGTTGGACATCGCCGCGATCGCCCGTGGCTACGGCTGCGCCGCCACCGTCGTCGACACCCCGGACCGGCTCGGCGAGGCACTCGGCACCGCGCTACGCGCCGACGGCCCGACCGTGTTGCCCGTCCCCATCCGCACCGACATCCCCCCGATCCTGTGATGTGAAAGGAAGGGCCCCCTACTAACGCCTCGTGTATAGGAAGGGACCCTTCCTAACACACACACGTCAGCCGGCGGCGAGGCGTAGCGGGGTGCCGCTGAGCACGTCCAGAACGGGACGCGCGCCCACCGGGGCCTTTAGCGTCACCTCCGCCGGGTGCAGGTTGAGCCTCTCGTCGCACCCGCCGGTCGGCGGCACGACCGTACCGCCGACCACGATCACCTGGTCCTGCTCCAGGACCAGCGGAGTGATCTCGGTGTCGCAGCTGCCCACACCGAGCCGGAACCTCAGCGTCGTACCGTCGGCCGTCTCGATCTCCTGTGCGCCCACCAGTCCCGGTGCGGGCGTCCCGGACGGCGGGGAGGGCGTGGGCGGGGTGGCGACCGCCTCGGGCGCGACCGCGACCCGGGCCACCACCGCGCCGATCTCCGGCACGGTGAACAGCCAGGCCGGCACCTGCGCCGCTCCCCGGGTGGTGTGCACCGGCGCGACACCCAACTCGACCTTGGTGACGGTGAGCGCGACGCAGTCACCCTGCGGCCGGCTGCCGACCGCGCTGTCCGGTCCGTCGCCCGGCGCGGGCGCCGGCGGGATGGCCGGGTCCGTCGGCCCCGGACAGGCGCCCGGGTCGCTCTGGCGCAGCTCACGGTACGCCTGCGCCGCGCTGACCAGCGGAACCCGCGCCGACCCGTCCGGGAAGCGTACGGTGCCCTCGGCCGGCTTACGGTCGGGCAGGTCCACGGTGGCGCGGTACCACCCGGCCTGGAAGGCGGTCTTGGTCTGCGGGGTGAAGTCGGGTTCGCCGACGAGCACGGTGGGTTCCTGCAACGGTACGTAGCCCGTGGTCCAGGCACCGTCGGGCCGCCACGCCTCGGCCACGGCCGCCGCCCGCTGTGTGAACGCCCCCTGCCGGTCCTCCGGCCCGCCCGGCTGGCCGGACGCGGCACCGGACTCGTCCGGCTCGGTGCCCACCGGGGCACACCCGGCCACGATCATCATCAGGGACAGGCTCAACAGGGCGACTGATCGGCGCATACCCGGTTCGACGGGTGACCGCCCGACGGGGTTCCCGCCCGAGATCGAAACGACTGCGCGCCCCGGTCGTGATGACCGGGGCGCGCAGTACGGGGGTGGAGGTGCCGGGATTCGAACCCGGGTCCTTCGCTGCCTTGTCAGGGCTTCTCCGAGCGCAGCTCGCTGTGCCTCTACTTGGCCCCTCCGATCACGCGAGCGAGTCGGTGTGACGGGCCCAGTCGCTGATTGATCTCGCCGCACGGACCCCGCGACCGGGTCCGGTTGGCCAGCCTTCTAGCTGATGCCGGCTATCTGGGTCGAAGGCGCTCCCAGGCCGACAGACTTGCTACTCGCCTCAGGCGGCGAGAGCGAAGTCAGCGCGATTGTTCTTGGCGCTTATTGGTTTCCGACGAACGATTCTCGAGACGACGTCGGCTTCCTCGGCTCGCTTCCCCTGCCGCAACACACGAAGTCGAAACCAGTCACCCCCTCGACGTGCCGCCGGAGATCCGGCGACTCTGACAAGCCTAACGCCTGCCGCAACCGGATTCATCCCGAGCCTGGGTCGACCGACCTGAGACCGGACGATCCGGACAAATCAGCCATCCATCCCTTTGCCTCGCCGACCGACGGCCCGCATGATCTCCCGATCCGCGTCCCGCTTCGCGAGGTCCTGGCGCTTGTCGTACGCCTTCTTGCCCTTGGCGAGGCCGATCTCCACCTTGGCCCAGCCGTCCGAGAAGTAGACCTGCAACGGCACCATGGTCAGACCGCTCTCCCGGGTCTTGCCGATCAGCCGGTCGATCTCCAGCCGCTTGAGCAGCAGCTTGCGGGTCCGCCGGGGCTCGTGGTTGGTCCAGGTGCCCTGGGTGTACTCGGGGATGTGCATCCCGTGCAGATACAGCTCGCCGTCACGCTCCTGGGCGAACGCGTCGACCAGCGACGCCCGCCCGGCCCGCAGCGACTTCACCTCGGTGCCGGTCAACGCCATGCCCGCCTCGTACGTGTCGAGGATGGCGTAGTCGTGTCGGGCCTTCTTGTTGGAGGCGACGACCTTGCGTCCCTTTTCCCGTGGCATCGCCGGCCCCCTCTCTCGTGAACGCCCCCCGGCTGGCGGCGCGGCCCGCCGCTGAGCGGAGATCATGCTACCCGAACGACAAGAGCCCGCCCGCGCCGTTTGTTCCGGCACCGACGGGCCCTGCCGACGGAAACTAGACCCGCAGGTAGAACCGGAGGGTGACCCAGGCGGTGACCGCACTGATCAGGCCGCCGACACCGGCCATGATCGGGAAGGTCAACAGGATCTCGCCCCAGCTCACCGGCGCGAACAGTCCCTGGAGAGCGCTGAGCGCACCGTCGAAGAGGAACACCTTCAAGGCGACCAACGCCCCGAGACCCAGGATCGAGCCGATCAGGCCGGCCACCACCGCCTCCAGCACGAACGGTGCCTGGATGAACCAGTTGGAGGCGCCGACCAGCTTCATGACCGCGACCTCGCGCCGCTTGCTGTACGCCGCCACCTGGATCGTGTTGGCCACCAGCAGCAGCGCCGCGACAGCCATCGCGATCGCGGCGACGAGCGCGATGTTCTGCCCGGCGGTGAACAGATTGAAGATCTTGTCGAGTACCTGGCTCTGGTCGACCACCTGGTCGACGCCCTCGGCCCCGGTGTACTGGTCGGCGATGGTCCGGTACTGCTCCGGGTCCACCAGCCTGAGCCGGTACGACTCGGGCAGTTGGTCCGCCTGGACCGCGCTGAGCAGGTCCGGCGAGTCGCGGAACATCTCCTGGAAGCGCTGGAACGCCTCGTCCTTGTTGACGTAGGTGACCTGCGAGATCAGCGGGTCGGCCTCAAGCTGGCCGGCGAGCGCGGTCCGCTGCTCGTCGGTGACATCGGCCTCGAGGAAGATCGAGACCTCGATGTTCTCGAAGTACAACTGCTTCATGTCGGCGACCTTGGTGTAGATCAGGCCGCTGGCGCCGAGCATGGTCAGCGAGACCCCCATCGTGATGATCATCGCGATGGTCATGGTCACGTTGCGCCACAGTCCGACCAGTACCTCGGACAGGACGTATTTCATCCGCATCGGGATTTCCTCCGGCTCTCCGGCGTGAGGTGTTAGTCGTCAGATCGGGGTGCGGTGGGTTGCGCTCGTCACCCGTAGACGCCGCGTGCCTGGTCGCGAACGATGCGCCCACTCTCGATCTCGATGACGCGGCGACGCATCTGATTCACGATGTTGGAGTCGTGCGTGACCATCACGACGGTCGTGCCGGTGCGGTTGATCCGGTCCAGCAGGCGCATGATCTCGATGGAGGTGTCCGGGTCCAGGTTTCCGGTCGGCTCGTCCGCCAGCAGGATCAGCGGGCGGTTCACGAACGCCCGGGCCACCGCCACACGCTGCTGCTCACCACCGGAGAGTTCGTGCGGGTAGCGGTGCTCCTTGCCGCCGAGGCCGACCAACTCCAGCACCTCCGGCACGACCCGGCGGGCCACCGCCTTGGTCTTGCCGATCACCTCGAGCGCGAAAGCCACGTTCTCGTACGCGGTGCGGTTCGGCAGCAGCCGGAAGTCCTGGAAGACGCAGCCGATCGAGCGGCGGAAGTGTGGGCGCTTCCAGGACCGCATCGACGTGACGTCCTTGCCGTTCACCACGACACGGCCCTTGTTGGGGGCCACCTCGTGGAGCAGCATCTTGATGATCGTGGACTTGCCGGAGCCGGATGGGCCGATGAAGAAGACGAACTCGCCCTTGTCGATCGACACGGACACGTTGTCGAGCGAAGGCCGCGACGCCTTCGGGTACGTCTTCGTCACTTGCTCAAGCTGAATCACGGGTGGTGAGTCTACGCGGTGTAACTGTCGTGCCAAGTCCCACGCCCCGCCGTTGCGGGCCATGTCATCTAATCAGCACGTCAGGTGGAGATCGATGCTGCGGTCCGCCCACGATCGATCACGCACTGTCGCCGGCCAGTTGCTGCTGCTTACGCCAGCGGATGCCCGCCTCGATGAAGGAGTCCAGCTCACCGTCGAAGACCGAGGTCGGGTTGCCGGTCTCCTGCTCGGTACGCAGGTCCTTCACCATCTGATAGGGGTGCAGAACGTACGAGCGCATCTGGTCGCCCCAGGAGCCCGCCGCGTCGGTCTTCAGACCCTGGAGCTTGGCCTGCTCCTCCTGACGCTTGCGCTCCAGCAGTCGGGCCTGGAGCACCCGCAACGCCGAGGCCTTGTTCTGGAGCTGCGACTTCTCGTTCTGGCAGGTCACCACGATGCCGGTCGGTACGTGCGTGATCCGCACCGCGGAGTCGGTGGTGTTGACGCTCTGTCCACCCGGTCCGGACGACCGGTAGACGTCGATCCGCATCTCGTTCTCGGGGATGTCGATGTGGTCGGTCTGCTCCACCACCGGCAGCACCTCGACCCCGGCGAAGCTGGTCTGCCGCCGGCCCTGATTGTCGAACGGGCTGATCCGCACCAGCCGGTGGGTACCGGACTCCACGCTGAGCGTGCCGTACGCGTACGGCACCTTGACCGTGAAGGTGGCCGACTTCAGGCCCGCCTCCTCGGCGTAGGAGGTCTCGTAGACCTCCGTCGGGTAGCCGTGCCGTTCGGCCCAGCGCAGGTACATCCGCAGCAGCATCTCGGCGAAGTCCGCCGCGTCCACACCACCGGCGCCGGCTCGGATGGCCACCAGCGCCTCCCGGGAGTCGTACTCCCCGGAGAGCAGGGTGCGGACCTCCATCTCCTGGATGGCCTTGCCCAGCCCGGCGATCTCCGTCTCGACCTCGGTGAGCACACCGGAGTCGGACTCGGCTTCGGCGAGCTCCAGCAGCACGTTCGCGTCGTCGAGCCGCGAGCGCAGGCTGCCGAGCTTGTCGATCTCCCCGTTGACGTAGGAGAGCTGGGAGGTCACCTGCTGTGCCCGGGCCTGGTCGTCCCACAGGTCCGGGGCGGACGCCTCCTGCTCCAGGCGGGCCTTGTCCGCGCGCAGGCGATCGAGGTCGAGCACCGCCTCGATGTTGCGCAGGGTGGCGTCGAGGTCCTTGAGCTGTTCGGCGTAGTCGGCAGCGGTCACGACAGACAAGACTACTGCTCGGGCGAGGAGTGAGCTTGCGAGCCCCGCAGTCCCGGGCCAAATCCAACCTGCCCGGGCGGGTCGTCAGCCGACGGGGGCGCTCTTGAGCCAGGTCAGGGCGGCTTTGTGGTAGGCCACGGCGAACTCCAACGCGCTGGCGTCGAAGTTGTCGCCTTCCTTCTTGGCGCTCTTGACCTGCTCACGGACCCTGGCCAGGGCCTCGGTGTGGTACTCGTTGGCCGCCACCTGGAGGTTCTTGAGCTGGATCGACGAGTGCAACTGCCCGAAGGCGATACGCAGGGCGATCGGGTTGCGGATGGTGTCCCGCCCGGGGTCCTCCGCGAGCCAGCGGGAGAATGTCCGCTTGCCGGCGGCCGTGATCGCGTACGGTTGACTCATCCGCGGCCCGGGTTTGCCCAGCCGGACGAAGCCCCGCTCGGCCAGCACCGGCAACTCCCGGTAGACCTGACTGCGGGTCATCGACCAGTACGGCGCCAGTCGGCGCTCGGCGGCGGCCATCAACTGGCCACCTGTCATGGGTCCCTCGTGGAGCAGCCCGAGTAGGGCCGCCGCCGTGGGGTTGACTCCGGATTCCGCCATGCCGCTTACGCTGCCACTTTGCTGAGCCGGCGTCCAGGATTTCACCGTTTCGCCACCCATTGGGGTTTCCTATGTGCACTGTCGGCGCACGACGGTGCCCCGCAGCCGCCCCACCTGCACCGTTCCGGCCACCCACACCCCCGGCACCCACCCCGATTCCAGGGCCCAGATGTTAGGAAGGGTCCCCTCCTATGCACGAGGCGTTAGAAGGGGACCCTTCCTTACATCCGGTTACGTCGTGCTACCTCTCAGCCCATGTGGGGGTATGTGTGGTCGGTGGGCGGCACGAAGGTCTCCTTGATCGTCCGGGGCGACATCCAGCGGACCAGGTTGTGCCAGGAGCCGGCCTTGTCGTTGGTGCCGCTGGCCCGGGCGCCGCCGAAGGGCTGCTGCCCGACCACCGCGCCGGTCGGCTTGTCGTTGACATAGAAGTTGCCGGCCGCGTACCGCATCTTCTCGGCCACCGCCTCGACCACCCGGCGGTCGGTGGCGAAGATCGCCCCGGTCAGGGCGTACGGGGCGATCGACTCGGCCTGGGCGACCACCTCGTCGAAGCGGGCGTCGTCGAAGACGTGCACACCGAGGATCGGGCCGAAGTACTCGGTGGTGAAGGTCTCGTGGGCGGAATCCCCGCACTCGAAGATCGTCGGGCGGACGAACCAGCCGACCGAGTCGTCGGCGGTACCGCCCGCGATGACCCGGCAGCTGTCGTCGCCGGAGATCAGCTCCAGCGCGGCGGTGTGCCGGGCGAACGCCTTGTCGTCGATGACCGCGCCGCCGAAGTTGCCGAAGTCGGTGACGTCGCCGTAGGTCAGACCGTCCGCGGTGGCGGCCAGCCGGTCGCGCAGGCCGCCCTCCCAGATCGACCGCGGCACGTACGCGCGGGAGGCCGCCGAACACTTCTGGCCCTGGTACTCGAAGGCGCCCCGGATCAGCGCGGTGTGCAGGGCGTCGACGTCGGCGCTGGAGTGCGCCACCACGAAGTCCTTGCCGCCGGTCTCACCGACCAGTCTCGGATAGCCGCGATAGCCCGCGATGTTCTCCCCGACGGTGCGCCACAGGTGCTGGAACACCTTCGTGGAGCCGGTGAAGTGGATGCCGGCCAGGTCGGGGTCGGCCAGCACCACGTCGGAGACCTCCTCGCCCCGCCCGGTGACCATGTTGATCACTCCGGGCGGCAGCCCGGCCGCCTCGAACAGCCGCATGGTGAAGTGCGCCGCGAACTGCTGGGTCGGGCCCGGCTTCCAGACCACGGTGTTGCCGAGCAGGGCCGGCGCGGAGGGCAGGTTCCCGGCGATCGCGGTGAAGTTGAACGGGGTGACCGCGTAGACAAAGCCCTCCAGCGGCCGGTGGTCGAACCGGTTCCACACCCCGGGCGAGGACATCGGCTGCTCGGCGAGCAGCTTGCGGGCGAAGTACACGTTGAACCGCAGGAAGTCGATGAACTCGCAGGCGGCGTCGATCTCGGCCTGCACGGCGGTCTTCGACTGGCCGAGCATGGTGGCCGCGTTGAGGGTGTCGCGCCACGGACCGGAGAGCAGCTCGGCGGCGCGGAGGAAGATCGCCGCGCGCTCCTCGAAGGGCAGCGCACGCCAGCCGGGTGCGGCCTCCTTGGCCGCCATGACGGCGGCCCGCGCGTCGTCCCGGGTGGCGTGGCCGGTCACCCCGAGCACGTGGGCGTGCCGGTGCGGCTGCACCACGTCGATCGGTTCACCGCCGGCCATCCGCTGCGCGCCCGCGATGGTCATCGGCAGGTCGATACGCTCGGCGGCCAGTTCGGTGAGCCGCCGTTGGAGCCGTTCCCGGTCGGTGCTGCCCGGCGCATAGGCGCGTACCGGCTCGTTGTGTGGCTCGGGTACGGAGAACACGGCGTCCATCAGGGCTCCTGGCGATCTCGACGGCAGTGGCGAAACCGTCCCGCGGCGGCGGGAGGCGGTGGCGCAACCGTCCCACGGTGGCGGGACCTCGACCAATCCTCCCACGCCCACCGCCGGTCGATCACATCTCGACCAGGTGATCACCGATGATCACGAGGCGTATTCGCCGATCCGGCATGGATTCGTACCAGGCTGACGCGTGTAGCCGAAGGAACCCAGGTTCCGGGAGTGGCGCTCAGGGTTCGGGCCTGCACCCGGACGGGACGCGTACGCTGGGTTGCCGGTGACGTACCCGGGCCAGGTCGTCGGGCCCGGCGCTGAAGGGGAGACGATGAGCGACCAGCCCGGCGGTTCGACCGCTGCGCAGCCCGATCAGGCCGAGACCGGCGACCCCGCCGCCACCGGGGCGACCGCCGGGCGGCCCCTGCGCGCTCCGGGCGGCCCGGTGCTGGCGCTGCTGGCGTTGGGCTGGCTGGCGGCGATGCTCTGGTCCACCCGGGAGGCGATCAGCTCGGCCACCGCCGGGGTCACCGCGGTCAGCCTGTCGGCGTTCGCGCTGCCCGGGGTGATCTCGGCCGCCCTGGTGGCCGGTGCCGCGGTCGGGCTGGCCGCCGCCGAGCCGGTGACCCGCCACCGGGACCGGGTGACCCTGCGATTCGCGGTGGCGGTCGGTGCCGGCCTGCTGGTCGGGATCGCCGCCGCACTCGTGATCGACCTGACCTACGTCGGCAACACGACCACCCGCACGATCGCCAGCACCACGGCCGCCGCAGCGGTCATCGGCGGCGCGCTGGCCGGTGCGCGCAACGGCGCCGTCGTCGGGGCGGTGGCCTCCGCCACGCTGGGCACGTTGCTGTTCGTGGTGGCCTTCAGCGCGGCCCGGGACCCGCTGTTCGATCTGTTCGGCGCGGGCGACAGCCAGCAGTCGCTGGTCAGCGCGGCCGCCTGGGTCTCCCGTACCGAATCGCTGCTCGCCGGGCTGATCGCCGGCGCCCTGGCCTTCGGCTACCTCACCTGGGCCCGGCGGCGGGCCGCCCGGGCCGAACAGGGCGTCACCGGGCAACGTTGGCCGGCGTACCTCGTCGCCGGGGCCGGTCCGGGGCTCCTCCTGCTGCTCGCCGAGGTGATCATCCGCATCGGCGGGCGCTCGTTGATCGACCTGGCCGCCGCGCTCAGCGAGGCGGACGCGGTGGCGCAGACCTCGCTGGGCACCTCCCGGGTGGACAACGGCATCTGGGTGCTGTTCGTCGGCGCGCTGACCGCGCTGGTCGCGTTCGGCCGCACGCTCGGCCCGGCCTCGGACGACGAGCCGGAGAGCGGCACCGAGACCACCCCCGCCGAGGGTTCGACCACCGCCGGCCGCTGAGGCACCCGCTGGCTCAGCTTCCGCCGGAGGCCGCGCGCAGCAGCAGTTCCAGCTCGCTCGGGTCGTACCACTCGAGTTCGTGGTCCTCGGCGCTGTCGACGGTGAACTGCGCGTCCGGGTCGCCGGCCAGCGCCTCCGCCACCACCTCCGCGGCGGCGGCGACGTCTGCGGCGGCGTCCGCGCCGTCCACGTGGATGGCCGCGACCGCGGCGGCCGGGACCACGCCGCCCAGCTCGACGACGCTGGACCCGAGATCGCCGTCACCTCGGCCGATCGTCGTGGCGGGCAGGTCCGCCGAGACCACCACCCGGCGGCGCGGGGCGGCGGGGTCGTGCCGGATCAGTTGCAGGGCGTCCTGGGCGGCCCGGGTGAAGGCGACGTACTCCAACTCCTCCTCGTCGCCCTCGGCGTACCACTCGCGCAACATCGGCGTCACCGCGTGCGCCTGGGTCACCTTGAGGCCGTCCTCGGAGAGCCTGGCCAGCATCGGCACGGTCGCCGGCACATAGACCCGCACTAGCTCGTCGGTCACCGGTGGTCTCCCCCGCTCTGCTCGTGAACCGGCCCCGCCGGTCTCTCCCGTACGTACGCCCAGACCGTCATACACTCCGCACCCGCTCCGGCGGAAGTTCCGACCGACCCGGGTGTGTCCGGGTCGAGGGCCGGAACACCGCGCAGCGACTGGGCTGCACCAGGTCGACAATGGCAAACTGACGCAAACGACGCCAACCCGGGGAGTTTTCGTGGAGCCGAGGTTCCTGCTCCTGTCCGACGTGGCCGCCGAGCTGAACGTGTCGGACTCGCAGGTCTACCACATGGTACGCAGCGGAGAGCTACCCGCGATCAAGATAGGTGGCCGGGGCCAGTGGCGGGTGGAGCGGGCCCGGCTGGAGGAGTACATCCAGCGTAAGTATGCGGAGACCGCCGAGTGGGTCCGGGGCAATCCGCTCACCGACCGCGAACCCGAGTAGCCACACAATCCCGCCCCGCCATTGACCGCCCCTGATCTATGCCCGAAGATGGGAGCTGTCGAAGGCAAACGAAGGAAAACGCAATCAACGACCGCTGACATCCGAGGGGCGCAGTGCGATGACCGACCTCCGGCGACCCGGGCCGACCCGTCCGCCCGTACGGCTGCGGCCCGCCCCCGCGTTCGACCCGCCGTTCCTGGACGAGGACGCCACCGGCTGGCCCGGCCCGGTGCACGGCCAGCTCGCCCTCGACCTCTTCGCCGACGCCCCAGCGTGGCCCGTCCGCCGTGAGCCCGACCGGCCACCCACCCGACGCCCCGCCCTCGGTCCCACCTCGCCGGCCGGCGACGCCGGCCCGCACACCCGCCCGGCACCGTCGGGGCCGAGGGCTGACCGAGCCCGACGACTGCCGCCCGACGCCCTGGTCACGGCCACTCCGGCGGCCACCCGGGTGGCCCACCGGTTCGTCGCGACCTGCCTGGAGGTGTTCAACGGCTTCCGGCCGCCGGTGCAGTTACGGCGTCATCTCGACCCGGCCCGCGCCGCCCACCTGCTGCCCGAGCTGGCCCGGGCCACCGCGCGAGGTGCCCCGGCCCGACGCCGGTCGACCCGACCCGGCCTCCGGCTGCGCCGACTACGCGTCTGCGAGCCGCGTCCCGCCGCCATCGAGGTCGCCGCGGTCCTCGCCGGAGCCGCCGGCCGCACCTGGGCGATGGCGCTCCGCCTGGAACACCGGCGCGGCACCTGGCTCTGCACCGACCTCCGCGTCCTCTGAGCTCCGGCGTCAACCCGCCGAGGGGCCCCCGGGGGCACCGTGGCAGCGCTTGTACTTACGACCCGAACCGCAGGGGCACGGCGCGTTGCGGGACGGCCCGTTGCCGGCACTCGCCTGCCCGGTCGGTGCCGCCTGGCGGGCCGTGCTGGCGGCCACACCGGCGCCCCGGCTGGCAGCCGAGCGCTGCGGTGCCGAGGGAGCCGTCCGACCCGGCGCCGCCGGAGCCGTCGGCGCCGGGCCACCGATGCCGAGCGCGGGGGCACGCTGGTCGTCGCGCTGCACGGCGACCGCACCGGCTCCGGCCTCCCCGTCGATGGTCGGCGCGGAGTACTGCAGGCCCTGCTGCTGCGGTGCCCGACCCAGGCCCTTGGCCCGGACCTCCACCGGCTTGTCCAGCAGCTGGACCTCCTCAGCCTCCGGCTCCGGCTCGTTGACCTGGACGTCCAGGTTGTAGAGGAAACCGACCGTCTCCTCCTTGATGCCTTCCATCATGGTGGTGAACATGGCGAAGCCCTCGCGCTGGTACTCCACCACCGGGTCACGCTGGGCGTAGGCGCGCAGCGAGATGCCCTCCTGGAGGTAGTCCATCTCGTATAGGTGCTCACGCCACTTGCGGTCGATCACCTGGAGCAGCACCATCCGTTCGAGCTGCCGGGTGCCCTCCTCGCCGAGCTGCTCCTCACGCCGGTCGTACGCGGCGTTGGCGTCGTCCCTGAGCTGCGCGACCAGGAAATCGGCGTCGACGCTGGCGCGCGAGCCGCCGGCCTCCTCCTCGAGTTCCTCGATGGTGATGCCGACCGGGTAGAGCTGCTTGAGGTTGGTCCAGAGCTGCTCGAGGTCCCAGTCCTCGACGTACCCCTCGGAGGTGGCCCCCACCACGTACGCCTCGACCACATCGTTGATCATGTTGCGGACCTGGTCGGAGAGGTCCTCGCCGTTGAGTACGCGCAGCCGCTCGGCGTAGATCACCTGGCGCTGCTTGTTCATGACCTCGTCGTACTTGAGGACGTTCTTCCGGATCTCGGCGTTCTGCCCCTCGATCTGGGCCTGCGCGCCCTTGATCTGGCGGGTGACCATCTTCGACTCGATGGGCACGTCCTCCGGGATGTTGAAGCGCTCCATCACCGCCTCGACCGCGCCGGAGCGGAACCGCTTCATCAGGTCGTCCTGGAGGGACAGGTAGAACCGCGACTCACCCGGGTCGCCCTGCCGACCGGACCGGCCACGCAGCTGGTTGTCGATCCGTCGGGACTCGTGCCGCTCGGTGCCCAGGACGTAGAGCCCGCCGGCACCGGCGACCTCCTCCGCCTCGGCGTCGCATGCCTGCTTCCACTTCGGCATGACCTCTTCGAGCGCCTTGTCGTACTCCTCGGCGTTCTCCGCCGGGTCGAGGCCACGCTGGCGCAGCTCGCTCGCGGCGAGGAACTCGGGGTTGCCGCCGAGTAGGATGTCGGTGCCTCGACCGGCCATGTTGGTGGCGACCGTGACCGCGCCCTTGCGACCCGCCTGGGCGACGATCTCCGCCTCGCGGGCGTGGAACTTCGCGTTCAGCACCGAGTGCGGGATGCCCCGGCGGCGCAGCAGCTGGGACAGGATCTCGGAGTTCTCCACCGAGACGGTGCCGACCAGCACGGGCTGCCCGGCCTGGTGCCGCTCGGCGATGTCCTCGATGACCGCGTTGAACTTGGCCTTCTCGGTCTTGTAGATGACGTCGGCGCGGTCCTCGCGGACCATCGGCCGGTGGGTCGGGATGGTCACCACGCCGACCTTGTAGACCTTGTTGAACTCGCCCGCCTCGGTCTGGGCCGTACCGGTCATGCCGGAGAGCTTGTCGTAGAGACGGAAGTAGTTCTGGAGGGTGATGGTGGCCAGGGTCTGGTTCTCCTGCTTGATCTCCACCCCCTCCTTGGCCTCGATCGCCTGGTGCATGCCCTCGTTGTAACGCCGACCGTGCAGGATGCGGCCGGTGAACTCGTCGACGATCAGGACCTCTCCGTCGCTGACGATGTAGTCCTTGTCGCGCTTGTACAGCTCCTTGGCCTTGATGGCGTTGTTCAAATAGCCGACGAGCGGGGTGTTCACCGACTCGTAGAGGTTGTCGATGCCGAGCCGGTCCTCGACCTTGGCCACACCGCGCTCGGTGACCGCGATGGTGCGCTTGGAGAAGTCGACCTCGTAGTCACCCTCGCCGTCCTTGCCCACCTGGAGGCGGGCCACCACGGCGGCGAACTCGCCGTACCAGCGGGCGGAGTGCTCGGCCGGGCCGGAGATGATCAGCGGGGTCCGGGCCTCGTCGATCAGGATCGAGTCGACCTCGTCGACCACGGCGAAGTTGTGGCCGCGCTGGACCAGCTCGTCCCTCGACCACGCCATGTTGTCGCGCAGGTAGTCGAAGCCGAACTCGTTGTTCGTGCCGTAGGTGATGTCGCACTCGTAGGCCGCGCGGTGCTCGGCGGCCGGACGGTTCGGCAGCACCACACCGACGGTGAGGCCGAGGAACTCGTGCACCCGGCCCATCCAGGCGGCGTCCCGCTGGGCCAGGTAGTCGTTCACCGTGACCACGTGCACGCCCTCGCCGGACAACGCGTTGAGATAGACCGGCATCACCGAGGTCAGGGTCTTGCCCTCACCGGTCTTCATCTCGGCGATGTTGCCGAAGTGCAGCGCCGCGCCACCCATCACCTGCACGTCGTACGGCCGCTGGCCGAGCACGCGCGCCGCCGCCTCCCGGCAGACCGCGAAGGCCTCGGGCAGCAGGTCGTCCAGGGTCTGCCCGTCGGCGAGGCGCTCCCTGAACTGCTCGGTCATGCCGCTCAGCTCTTCGTCGGTGAGGTTGACGTAGTCGTCCTCGATCGAGTTGACGGCGGCGGCGATCGCCTTGAGACGGCGGACCATGCGCCCCTCGCCCGCGCGAAGGACCTTTTCCAGAATCGACACGGATCAACGCTCCCCTAGACAGTCTCGAACCATCGTAGGCGTTCCCACGGGCCGATGGTCACTGGTGGCGGTGGTCGGCCGCCATGAAACCCGACATAACGCACCGACGGGCCGCCCGCCCCTCGGTCATCCGGTTACGCCGTGGGCGAACGATCCGGCACGATGTCTCGGATGGAGCCCGTGGAGATCGCCGAGGACGGAGTGCTGCTGCGTCCGTGGCAACCCGAGGACGCCGCCGACGTGTACCGCGCCTGCCAGGATCCGGACATCCAGCGCTGGACCACCGTACCCCGCCCGTACCGGCCGGTGGACGCCCACCGGTTCGTCGCCGAACTCGCCCCGGCGGCCTGGGCGGCCGGCACCGGAGCGCCCTTCGCCGTCTGCGACGCCATCACCGGTACGCTGCTCGGCTCCTGCGGTCTCGTCTCGATCGACCGTGGCACCGGCGAGGTCGGCTACTGGACCGCCCCGTGGGCCAGTCGACGAGGCGTGGCGGTACGCGCCACCCGGGCGGTCGCCCGCTGGGCCTTCGACGCGGTGCCGCTACGCCGCCTGATCTGGCAGGCGGAACTGGGCAACCACGCCTCCCGGCTGGTCGCGCTACGGGCCGGTTTCCGCATCGACGGTCGGCTGCGGCTGGCCGATCCGGCACCCGGGGGCCGACCGGAGGGCTGGATCGGCTCGCTCTCGCCCGACGAGATCCCGGCGCCAGGTGAGACGGGTCCGGCCGGGCCGGGCACCCTGTCGGCCCGGCGGGCGGCGGTCTTCGGCCGGCCACCGCCCGTCCTGTTCGCCACCAGCGGCGACCACGAGCTGCGGCTGCGGGCGATGGAGGAGGACGACCTCGACGCGATCGAGGCCACCTGCCGCGATCCGGAGACCCGGCGCTGGACCAGCCTCCCGACGGACTACCGGCGGCGGGACGCCGAGTCGTTCCTGGAGTACTGCCGTCAGGCGTGGGCCGGGGGCACCGCCGCCGGTTACGTGATCGCCGACCCGCAGGACCGCTACGTCGGCACGATCGACCTGCGGCTCTCCCCCACCGACCCGCTGCTGGCCGATGTCGGCTACATGACCGCGCCGTACGCCCGTGGCCGGGGCCACCAGACCGCGGCGCTGGCCGCGCTCTGCGCCTGGGGCTTCGCCGTGCTCGGCCTGGCCCGCGTGGAGTGGCGGGCCACCGTCGGCAACGTAGCCTCGCGACGGGTCGCCGAGAAGGTCGGCTTCACCGTCGAGGGCACCGCCCGACGGGCCCTCACCCATCGCGGCACCCGGGTCGACGCCTGGGTCGGCGGCCTGATCGCGGAGGACCTGGCATGACGCCGGGGAGCATCGAGACGGCGGACGTCCGACTGCGCCCGTTCCGTCCGGACGACGTCGCCGACATCGTCGCCGGGTGCGCCGACCCGCTGGTCCAGCGCTACCTCGACGGGCTGCCCAGCCCGTACACCGAGGCCGACGCCCGCTGGTGGGTCACCGAAGGCGCCCCCGCCGCCTTCGCCACCGGCGGCGCCGCGTACGCCATCGCGGATCCCGGCGACGACCGGCTGCTCGGCACGGTCGGGCTGAGTCATGCGATGCCGCAGCGCGCCCAGGCCGAGATCGGCTACTGGGTGGCGCCGTGGGCGCGCGGCCGGGGTGTCGCCACCGCCGCCACCCGGGCCCTGGCGCGGCGGGCCTTCGCCACCGGCGTCGCCCGCCTGGAGCTGGTCACCCACGTCGAGAACACGGCCAGCCAGCGGGTCGCGCTGGCCGCCGGCTTCCAACCCGAGGGGGTACGCCGCAGCGGCGGGCCGGTGCGCGGCGGTGGCCGCCGGGACCTGACCGTCTGGGTACGCCTCGCCGACGATCCGCCCGGACCGTCCCCGCGTCCGCTGCCGGACCTGCCCGACGGCCGGCTCACCGACGGGGTGGTCGTGCTGCGCCCGCTCGGTCCCGACGACGCGGACGACATGTACCGTCTGCACTCCGCGCCGGAGGTGGTGGCCAGCATGGTGCCGCCCGAGCGGCCCACGCGGGACGACGTCGACCGCCGGTGCGCCGGGGCGCAGAGTCAGTGGCTGGTCGGACGGTCCGCTGCCATGGTCATCCGGGACGCGGCCACCGACGAGTTCGTCGGCGGCTGCACACTGATCCACGAACAGCCCGCGAGCCAGGCCATGATCGGTTACAGCCTGCTGCCGGCGTGGTACGGGCGCGGGTACGCCACCCGGGCCGTCCGGCTGCTCACCCGGTGGGGGTTCGACCGCGTCGGGCTGGCCCGGCTCTGGGCGGGCACTCTTCCGGAGAACCTCGCCTCCCAGCGGGTCCTGCAGAAGGCCGGCTTCCGGCGCGAGGGTCTGCTGCGCGGGCGGCTGCCCGCCTCGGAGGGCACCCGGGCCGACTCCACGGTGTACGGGCTGCTCCGCACCGACCCGGCGGACTGAGCCCGCGGGTGGTGACCGGTCACGCCGCCTCCGGACCTGCCGCGCCGCCCCCGGAATCGGACGCTGCCCGATCCGGAGGCGACGGCGGGCCGCTCAGATGTCCAGCGAGATGATGCCGTAGTCGTAGGCGTGCCGCCGGTAGACCACGCTCGGGCGGCCGGACTCCTTGTCCTGGAACAGGTAGAAGTCGTGACCGACCAGTTCCATCTGGAAGAGGGCGTCGTCGACGGTCATCGGCTCGGCGGGGTGGACCTTCTCCCGGGCGATGTGCCAGGGCTGGTCCTCCTCGTGCTCCTCCTCCGGCCGCTCGGCCACCGCGGTGGCGGTGCCGGACTCCGCAGGCGCGGCGAGCGCGGGCAGGTCGGTCACCGGCAGGCCGGCGGTGGCGGCGGCGACCGAGATCGGCGTGTGCCGGCCACGGTGTACGCGACGCCGGTCGGCGGCGCGGCGCAGCCGGGCGTCGAGCTTGGCGATGGCCGCGTCGAGCGCGCTGTAGAAGTCGTCGGTGCCCGCCTCCGCCCGGATCACCGGGCCCCGGGAATAGCAGGTGATCTCCACCCGCTGGCAGTGATCGGCCTGACGCGGATTGCGCTCGTGGAACAGTTCCACATCAACACGAATGAGCTTGTGGTCGTAGCGTTCGATCTTCGCGAGCTTGTCTGCTACGTGCACCCGATAGTGATCCGGCACTTCGACGTTACGGCCCTTGACCACGATGTCCACGTGACCTCCTTGATCGGATGGTCTTCGATCCGAAAACCCCGGTCGCGCGTGGCGGGGACGGCCCCAGTCGGCGTCGACCGGTCAATACGGCTACGCCTCCTCTCACCGCCGGGGGTGGGTGGAATCGCCTTCCTACCCCCGACAGCCAAACGCTAACTCCTGTTTCCCCGGCAGTCACCCCCCGTCGCCAAGACCACCGGGTGATTTCCACAGCTCATACACGAAGGGGTGAAACGGAAACACAATCGGTTACGGTTGGCGCCTTCGCTCGGTCGCGGCGAGCACCACCGCCACCGACGGCGACAACCCGTGCACGGCCAGCACCCGGCTGACCGCCGCCAGGGTGGCCCCGGTGGTGACGATGTCGTCCAGCAGCACCACGCTCGCCCCGTCCGGTGCCGGACCGAGGCCGGGTCGCGCCCGGAACGCCGCCTCGGCGGCGGCCGCCCGCCCGGCACTGTCCAGCGTGACCGAGTCCGGACGCGGCGCGGCGCGCAGCGCCCGGCGGACCCGCACCGGCCAGTCCGCCTCGCGCAACCGGTGGGCACAGTGCCGGGTCAACCGGCCGAGATGGTCGCCGTACCGGGCCCGGGCGGCGGCCGGGGTGTCCGGCACGGGCACCAGCAGCACCGGGCGTACCTGGCCGAGGGCCGCCGCCACGACCTCGGCCAGCAGGGCGCCGAGCGGTCGCGCCAGGCCGTGCCGGCCGTGGTCCTTGTACGCCAGCAGGGTCTCCCGCAACGGCCCGCCGTACGGGCCCAGGGCGTGACAGGACGGCAGTCCGGGTGGGGCGGGTACCGGCCGTACCGGCCCGGGACGCAGCGCGCGTAGCGTGGCGACGCACTCCGGACACACCCCGTGCCGCAGCCCCGACCGGCGTTCCCGGCACCCGGCGCAGTCGGCGGGCAGCACCAGGTCGGTCAGGTCCGCCCAGAGCCCGCCCAGCACGGCGACGCCTAGTAGAGGAAGAAGGGCGCGGTGGGGTTGCCCGGACGCACCCCGGCGGGCGGTGGGGTGACGTCCTGGACCTGGTCCCGCACGATCCGCTCGAACGGGTTGCTGCGGTACGCGACGCCGTTGGCCTCGTACATGAACGAGCCCGGGTACGGGGAGAGTGGCATGGTGGGGTACGCGGCCAGGTGGCTCACCTCGGCACCGGCGTCCTCCCGTAGCGGGGTCTCCAGTGCGCCGTCCACACTGACGTCGTAGATCGCCGGCCGACCCGCCGAGCCGGCCACCAGCAGCCTGTTCTCCGCGCCCCAGTCGACCGCCGTCGACCGGGTCAACGAGGTGACCAGTCGCCGCGCCGGGCCGACCGTGGGCACCCCGCCCTCCCAGCTGATCGCCGCCACGTAGAGGGCGCCGTCGACGATCAGCGCGACCCGGTGTCCGTCCAGTGCCGCCGCGACCGCGCTGACCTGGCCCGGCAGGCCCAGTTGCACCGGCCGCAGCGCCGCCTGGTCGTCGAAGCGATACAGCCGGCCGTCGGCGACCACCAGCCCGTACGGGCGGCCGTGGTCGCTGCGGAGCCACACCGGCCGGCTGATCGCGGTGTGGCCTCGGGTCGGCCCGGTCACGAAGTTCTCCACCACGTCCCGGCCCCGCCCGACGCTCAGCCGTTGCTTCCCGTCCTCGCCGGCCACGACCAGCGCGGCCAGCACGTCGGGGCCGGCCCGGCGCAGCCCGGCGGAGACGATGCCGCGGTTCGCCTCGGCGGCCACCGGGACCGGCCGGTTCGGCTCGCTGGTGACGGCCAGCCCGTGGATCGCCCCGTCGTAGACGCAGTACCGGGCGGTGCCGTCGAGCGTGTACAGCGGGTTCGACGACCGCTGCCCACCCAGGTCGACCACCTTGCGGGACTGGTTCAGAATCTTGATCTCCACGGTGCCTTCCAGCTCCGGCAGGGACCAGGCCAGTTGGGTGGCGAGCTGCTCCAGACGGCCGTCGTCGGCACCGGGCATGTCCAGGTTGACCTCCCACCGGCCGTCGGCGCCGGTGGCATTGTTGATCATCTCGGTCCGGTCGGGCAGTCCGGAGGCGCCGGCCCGCAGCCACTCCGAGGGCCCTGCGGTCAGCCAGCGGACGACCTCGCTGACCCGACGTTCGGCGGGCACCACCGAGGAGAGGTACCGCTGGTCGGGCACCAGCCGGGTGCGGTCGGAGTTCCAGAAGTAGATCGACTGGGCCTGGTAGTACCGGCGCAGCGCCTCATCACTGAGCAGCAGCACGTTGGGCGGGTCGCTGACATAGAAGCCGGCGTCGTCCTGGCCCACCGGACCGGCACTGACCAGCCGGAACTCGTAGGTCGACTCGGTGGCCAGCGGCGGCACCAGCATGCCGTTGGCCCGCAGCAGGCCGACCTGCTGCACGGTGATGGTGACCTTCATGCTGTCGACGTCCGGCTCGATCACCGGGTCGTCGGTCAGGCGTACCACCGACAGCGCCACCTCGCTGCCCTGCCGCTCCTGCAGGCTGGGCTTGTCGGCTGCCGCGATGAACTGCTTCACCCGCTCGTACGCCCGGTCCGGCTCGCCTGCGGCGGCGGCCAGGAAGTTGCGCACGAACGTCTCGGCGTCGCTCCCGCTCGCGGTCCGGGTCGGCGGTTCGGTGCCGCGTCCCAGCGACCAGCTCGCCTCCGCTGCCGGTCCCCGCTGCTCGACCTGCACCTCGGAGTGGTCGGGGATGCCGCAGCCTGCGGTGAGGGTCAGTGCCAGGGCGGCACCGAGCACGCCACGGGCCACCCGACGCCTCACGATCCCACCTCCGCGCGCTGCTCGGGTGCGGGTGGCGTGGCACCGGCGCCGGTCGCCGGCGCCACGGTGAGCCCGCCGGCCGGTCCCGGGCCGATGGCCAGCAGACTTCCGGCGGGCGCACCGCCGAACGGCAGCGTCGCGTCGGCCGGCACCAGACGCAGCGGCGAGGTGGTCAACCGGTCACCGGCCCGCGCCGGCAGGGTGAGCCGGAACTGGGCGCCCTGCCCGGGCGCGCCCCACGCCTCCAGCCAGCCGCCGTGCAGCCGGGCGTCCTCCAGGCTGATCGACAGCCCCAGCCCGGTGCCGCCGGTCTGCCGGGCCCGCGACGGGTCGGCCCGCCAGAACCGGTTGAACACCAGCTTCTCCTCGCCGGGTTTGAGCCCGACGCCGTGGTCCCGGACGGTGAGCGCCACGGCGGTCTCGTCCATCCCCAGCGTGATCCGCACCGGGCGGCCCTCACCGTGCTCCACGGCGTTGCCGACCAGGTTGCGCAGCACCCGCTCGACCCGGCGCGGGTCGATCTCGGCGATCACCGGAGCGGACGGCACGTCCAGCTCGATCGTCACCCCGACCCGCTCGGCCAGCCCGGAGAGCCGGTCCACCACCCGGTGCACCACCGGCACCAGGTCGGTGGGCTCGGCGTCGAGCACCGCGAAGCCGGCGTCGAACCGGCTGATCTCCAGCAGGTCGGTCAGCAGTTCCTCGAACCGGTCCAGCTCGGCCTGGAGCAGCTCGGCGCTGCGGGCCACCGCCGGGTCGAACCCGTCCCGCTCGGCGAAGATCAGGTCGGCGGCCATCCGGACCGTGGTCAGCGGGGTACGCAGCTCGTGCGAGACGTCCGAGGTGAACCGGCGTTGCAGCCGGGACATCTCCTCCAGCCGCAGGATCTGTCGTTGCAGGTTGGTGGCCATCTGGTTGAACGAGGCGGCGAGCAGGGCCAGGTCGTCCTCGCCGTTGACCGCCATCCGCTGGTCGAGCAGGCCGGCGGAGAGCCGCTGGGCGGTCCGGGCGGCGACCCGCACCGGCAGCACCACGAGGCGGGTCACCAGCGCGGCGAGCACCCCGAGCAGCAGCACCAGGGCGACCCCGGTGGCAGCCACCGTGGCCCGCGCCTGGCCGGACGTCACGTCCTGCACCGTCAGCGGTACGAAGTAGTAGAGCTCCACCTGGCCGAACTGGGTCGGCACCGGCGTGCCGTAGACCAGGTACTTCGTGTCGTCGTCACTGGTGAGGCGGCCGGTGACGATCTGGTTGGCCACGTTGCCGTCGGTGACCGCGGTGCGCAGCTCGGGGCTGATCAGCGGCCGGACGTTCGCCGACGGCGAGGTGCGGGGCTCGATCACACCGGGGTAGTTGTCCGCGGTGAGGGCCACCACGACGCCGCTGTTCTGCTGGGGATCACCGCCGGCCAGGTAGTTGACCGTGCCGTCGATCGTCTCCTGGAGCTGGGCCTCCTGTGGCTGGCCGTAGAGGCTGAACTGCTTGGCCGCGTACTCGGCGCCGTTCATCAGCCGGAGCTGGACGTCGGCCTTGGCGTTGTCCAGCAGGATGCTGGTGATCTTGTCGGCGATGAGGTACGCGAACCCGCCCACCAGCAGGCTGGAGACCACCAGGGTGATGGTCACCACGCGCACCTGCAACGAGCGCCGCCAGGTCTGGTGCAGACCGCCGAACAACCGCGAGGCACGGCCGCTGAGCCCACGCCACAACTCCCACGCGGCACCTCGCCGGTGGGACGTCGTGTCGAGATCCGGGAGCGGGGAGTTGGTCACAGTGCGACCAGGCTATCCGGTACCCGCCTTGTAACCCACGCCGCGCACGGTGAGGATGATTTCCGGGCGCTCCGGATCCGGTTCGATCTTGGCACGTAGCCGCTGGACGTGCACGTTCACCAACCGGGTGTCCGCCGCGTGCCGGTATCCCCACACCTGTTCCAGCAGCACCTCGCGAGTGAAGACCTGCCGCGGCTTGCGGGCGAGCGCGACCAGCAGGTCGAACTCCAGCGGCGTGAGCTTCACCTCCTCGCCGTTGCGGCTGACGGTGTGCGCCGGCACGTCGATGGCGATCTGGTTGCCGGGCGGTCCGATGGTGAGCAGTTCCGGTGCGGCGTCCTCGCCCCGTCGCAGCCGGGCCCGCATCCGGGCGACCAACTCCTTGGGCTTGAACGGCTTCACCACGTAGTCGTCCGCCCCGGACTCCAGGCCGAGCACGACGTCGACCGTGTCGCTCTTGGCGGTGAGCATGACGATCGGTACGCCGGACTCCGTCCGGATCGCCCGCGCCACGTCGATTCCGCTCATTCCAGGCAGCATGAGGTCGAGTAGGACGATATCGGGTCGGTTGTCGCGGAACGCGGCCAATGCCCGTTCCCCGTCGGCCACGAAGGAGGGCATGAAACCTTCACTCCGCAGCACGATGCCGAGCATCTCGGCGAGCGCGGGGTCGTCGTCGACCACCAGTACCCGGGCTCTCATGGGGTTAATGTTTCCATCCCGTCAGTTCGGTGGGCTCGGCGTCACCCCGGCACGCTACTGCCGAGGGACGCGCAGTGCCCAGCACCGGCCGGTTGCACCGCTCGCGCGAGCCACCCCGGGCCGGGCCTGCACCCGGGCCGACCGCGCGTGTCAACATGATCCCCGGGTGCGCCGCCGCGCGCCACCACCCACGCCTCCCAGGAGCCGCGCGTGCCCGAAGCAGGCCCCACCGCCGTGCTCCCCGGCCGCCCGCTCACCGTCGGTGAACTCCTCGACTCCGCCGTGCTCCTGCTGCGCCACCACGCCTCGACGCTGCTCCCCCTCGCCGCCGTGCTGGCCCTCGGCGAACAACTTCTCCTGCTGCCCCTGCGTACCGCCCTCGGTGTCGGCCCGCCACTGTGGTGGCTGCCGAACCTCAACGGCCTCGCGGGGTTCTGGCTTCTGCTCGCGTTGGGCGCGGCGACCGAGGCGACGATCATCGTGCTGCTCGGCAACCCGGCCGCCCGGGCCGCCGGTGGCGCGCTGCTCGGTCACCACCACACCGCCCGGCGCCTGATGAGTCCCACCGGTGGCCGCTGGGGCGCGACCCTGCTGCTCGCCGTGCTGGTGGGTGCCGCGATGCTGTTCCTGTCCCTGCTCGGCCCGGCGTGGTTCCTCGGGTGGGCCCTGCTCGGCGCGGTGGCCCCGGCACTCGTGCTCGATCGGGTCACGCCGCCGCGCGCGCTCACCCGCTCCGCCTCGCTCGCGTCGCGGGTCGACGGTCGCGCCGCCGCCCTACGGGTACTCGGCTACCTGGTCTGGTGGATCATCCGGGTCGGACTCGGCTGGGGCCTGTTCCTCGGGCTGTCCACACTCGGCCTGATCGAGGGCGAGGACGCCCTGATCGTCGCCGCGACCCTGCTCTGGGCAGCGGTCAACACGGTCGCGTACGCCGCCCTGGCCTGCTTGGACGCCGTCCTCCATCTGGAGACCCGGATCCGCACCGAAGGGCTGGACATCCGGTTGTCCCGGGTACCGGCCGACGCGGCGGCGGCCACCCTGGCGGTGCGCGGATGAGCTTCAGCCGGTGGTGGACCGAGGCCACGGCGGCGCTCGGCGACCACGTCCCGCTGCCGCTGGCCACACTGTCGCTGGTGCTGGTCACGGCCCTGGTCGCGGTCGGCTGGTACGCCTGGCCCAGCTGGGTGCCCCGGCGGATTCCCCGACTGCGTCGCCGTACCCGAAGTCGACCGGAGCGCACCGAGACGGTCCGCGAGGCGCCAGCGCCCGCCGTCGTCGACGTGCCGCCGGTCGCCGTGCTCGACCTGGCCGACCGGCTGTCCGCTGACGGCCGCTACGCCGAGGCGGTCCGGGAACGGCTGCGCGCCATGCTCCACGAGCTCACGGACCGGCGCGTGGTGGGGATCCGGCCGGGCATGACCGTCGCCGAGGTCGTCACCGCCGCCAGCACCAACCGCCCGCCCGTCGGTCCGCCGCTGTCCGCCGCGGCGGCCATCTTCTCCGAGCTCTGGTACGCCCAACGCGGCGCCACCGTCGACCACGACCATCGAATGCGCGAGCACGCCGCCCGGCTGCGGCACCTGCTCGCCGCCGACGGCCAGGCACCGCCACCCGTGGCCGCCACGACCCGACCGACCGACCCGACCGGCGGATCCGGCCCGGCCCACGAACCGGGCCCAGTCGACGCACCAGGCCCGGCCGACGGGCCAGGGCCCACGTCGAAGGAGACCACGTGGTGACGCCCCGGACCCCCCGCCGCCGGCACCGGGTGGTGATCCCGGTCGTCCTCGGTGCGCTGGTGCTCACCGTCACCCTGGTCAGCCGCGAGATCGACCAACCCGACCAGACCGACCGGGGTTTCCTCTCCCCGGTGTCCACCGGGGACGACGGCGGCAGCCGGCTCGCGGCGAGCCTGACCAGCAACGGCGTCCTGGTGCAGCGGGAGACCGACACCGTCCGGGCGTTGCGGGCCACCCGTGGCGCCCCGGCCACCCTGTTCGTCCCGGCGCCCGAACTGCTGCACCCGCGTACCGTCGACGCCCTCGGTCTGCTGCCCGCCGGCACCCGGCTGGTGCTGGTCGACCCGCCCCGGCGGGTGCTGGACGCCGCCGGCCTGCCGCTGCGGCCCACCGCACGGCGCTGGGCGACGCGCGCCGTCGCACCACACCACGAGGGACGGCCCTGCCCGCTTCCCGAGATGACCGGCGTCGGTGCCGCCGCCGTCACCCGAGCGCGGTACGCGCCGACCGGGGCCGTGGAACCCGTCGAACTCTGCTTCGCCGCCGGCCTGGCCCGACTGCGGGGGCACAGTGAGAGCCTGGTGGTGGGTGCCAGCGACCCCTTCCGCAACAGTCGCATCGACGAGTGGGGGAACCGCGCCTTCGCCACCCGACTGCTCGCCGGCACCGGCCGGGTGGTCTGGCTCAACCTGGACGGTCCCGCCCCACCGCCGCCCGAACCGCCTCCGGGCCCGGCCTCCCCGCCGCCGGACCGGACCGACTCCGGGTACGGCGAGCACGATCACCCGGACGCGGGCACCGGCCACGGCGAGGAGAACGCCCCCGGCGACCGGTCCGGGCAGGACGCCTCCGGTCCCGCCCGCTCCGGGCAGGACGACTCGACCAACCCGCTCTGGTCCGCCTTCCCGCCCTGGTTCTGGGCGCTGCTGCTGCAACTGCTCCTGGCCGCCCTGCTCGTCGGCGCCGGGCGAGCCCGCCGACTCGGCCCGCCGACGCCGGAGCCGCTGCCGGTGACCGTCCCCGCCGCCGAGACGGTACGTGGACGGGCCCACCTGTACCAGCGGGCGCAGGCCCGCGAGAGCGCCGCCGAGACGCTGCGGGCCGCCGCCCGGGCCCGGCTGGCCCGCCGCCTGCACCTGTCCGCAGACACTGAACGCGAGGGACTGACCGCCGCGGTGGCGACCCGTACCGGCACCCCCCGGGAGACCGTCGACCGCCTGCTGCACGGCGCGGCGCCGGCCACCGACCAGGAGCTCCTGGACCTGGCCACCGGCCTGGACCGGGCGGCGTCCGCCGACGGTCCGGCCGAGCCCCGCCCGTCACCCCCCGTACCGCAGCCCCGATCCGAAGGAGACCACCGGTGACCCGACCCGCCGCCATCGCCGACCCACTCGCCGCCGACCCCGCCCGGGCCACGCTGCACCGGTTGCGCGCCGAGGTGGCCAAGGCGGTCGTCGGGCAGGACGCCGTCGTGGCCGGCCTCGTCGTCGCGCTGCTCTGTCGGGGCCACGTGCTGCTGGAGGGCGTACCGGGGGTGGCCAAGACGCTGCTGGTGCGTACGCTCGCCGCCGCGCTGGACCTGACGGCCCGGCGGGTGCAGTTCACCCCGGACCTGATGCCCGGTGACGTCACCGGCTCGATGGTCTTCGACTCGCGCACCGCGGCGTTCACCTTCCGCGAAGGGCCGGTCTTCACGAATCTGCTGCTCGCCGACGAGATCAACCGGACCCCGCCGAAGACCCAGTCCGCGCTGCTCGAAGTGATGGAGGAACGGCAGGTCACCGTCGAGGGCGAGCGCCGCGGCCTGCCCGACCCGTTCATCGTCGTGGCGACCCAGAACCCGGTGGAGTACGAGGGCACCTACCCGCTGCCGGAAGCCCAACTGGACCGTTTCCTGCTCAAGCTGACCGTGCCGCTGCCCAACCGGGACGAGGAACTGGGGGTGCTCCGCGCGCATCACGCCGGCTTCGACCCCAGCGACCTGGCCGGTGCCGGTGTGGGCCCGGTGGCCGGTGCCGCCGACCTCGCCACGGCCCGGGCGGCGGTGAGCCGGGTACACATCGCCGAACCGCTGCTCGGCTACGTCGTCGACCTGTGCCGGGCCACCCGTGCCGTACCCGCGCTGGAACTGGGTGCCTCGCCCCGTGGCGCCACCGGCCTGCTCGGCGCCGCCAAGGCGTGGGCCTGGCTCAGTGGCCACGACCACGTGGTGCCCGACGACGTCAAGGCGATGGCCCGGCCGACCCTGCGGCACCGGCTCCGGCTGCGTCCCGAGGCCGAGTTGGAGGGCGTCGCGGTGGACTCCGTGCTGGACACGGTGCTCGCCACCGTGCCGACCCCGCGATGACCTGGCGGGCGGCGGCGCTGCTCGCGGCGGGTGCGCTGACCCTGCCGCTGTGGCCGGCCCCGTTCGTCGGGGTGGCGGTGATGGCCGGCGCGGTCCTGCTGCTGCTCGTCGTGGACCTCGCGCTCGCCGCGCCGCTACGATCCCTCACCGCCCGGCGCGACGGCGAACGGGCCGTCCGGCTCGGCGGCACCGCCACCGTCGTGCTGCACCTGGGCAACCTCTCCGGTCGGCCGCTGCGCGCCCAGGTCCGCGACGCCTGGGTGCCCTCGGCCGGGGCTCGGCCCGACGTGCCGCCGAGCCGCGTGGTGCGGGTCGCCCCCGGCACGGCGGTGGCGCTGCCCAGCCGACTGACCCCGACCCGCCGGGGCGACCGGCCCGCCGTGGCACTGACCGTCCGCTCGCTCGGGCCGCTCGGGCTGGCGTTCCGGCAGTGGGGCGGCCGACCGGTGACACCGCCGTGGACCCTGCGTGTGCTGCCCCGCTTCGACTCGCGTCGACACCTGCCCGAGAAGCTGTCCCGGCTGCGGGTCATCGACGGCCGGCAGGTCGGCCGGGGACGCGGCGCGGGCACCGAGTTCGACACCCTGCGCGAGTACGTGCCCGGCGACGACGTGCGCTCCGTCGACTGGCGGGCCACCGCCCGGCGGGGTGAGGTGCTGGTACGGACCTGGCGCCCCGAGCGGGACCGACGAGTGGTCTGTGTGCTGGACACCGGGCGTACGTCGGCGGTACGCCTCGGCGACGAGCCCCGGTTGGACGCCTCGATCGAGGCGGCACTGCTGCTCACCGCGCTCGCCACCCGGGCGGGTGACCGGGTCGACGTGTTCGCTGCCGACACCGAGCCCCGGGCGAGGGTCACCGGCGCGGAGCGGCCGGCGCAGTGGAGCCGGCTGGCGCACGCGCTGGCGCCGCTCCAACCAGCCCTGGTGGAGACCGACTTCCGCCTGATCGCTGGCGAACTGCTGCGCCGGCATCGCCCGCGCAGCCTGGTCGTCCTGCTCACCGCGCTGGAGCCCGGCGCCCTCGGCGAAGGTCTGCTGCCGGTGCTGCCCCGGCTGGCCGCCCGGCACCGGGTGGTGGTGGCGGCGGCACAGGACCCGGTGCTGTCCACGCTCGCCACCGGGCCGCCCCGGCAGGTCGAGGACGCCTACGCGGCGGCCGCCGCCTGGCGTACGTTCGCCGAACGTGACCGGCTCACGGCAGCCCTGGCCAACCACGACGTCACCGTCATCGACGTCCCCGCGCCACGCCTCGCCCCCGCGCTGACGGACGCATACCTGCGACTCAAATCCACTGGTCAACTCTGATTCGGCCGGCACCCGCCGACAAGCGCCTCAGTTCCGCATCGCTGGAGTCTCGTCACCGTCGCCCCTGGTCCGGGAGCCGAGGACGAGGACGTACGCCAGGAAGGCGAGCCAGGCCGTGACGCCGACGGCGATTCGCAGAGCCACCGGCACCGGCGCGGGGGTCACGAACGCCTCGATCACCGCCGAGATCGCGAAGACCACCACCAGGCCGAGGGCGACCACGACGCCGTCGCGGCCCGCCCGGGCGACCGCCTGCCCCCGGGTGAGGTGCTCCGGCGGCGCGATCCACGCCCATCCGATGCGCAGCCCCACCCCGGCGGCCACGAACACCCCGGTCAGCTCCAGCAGCCCGTGCGGGGTGATCAGGCCGAAGAAGACGTCCGCCCGGCCGTACCCGACCATGACGCCGCCGACCACACCGATGTTCACCACGTTCTGCCACAGCAGGTACGCCACCGGGACGATCAGCACGCCCGCCGCCAGGCACTTGGCGGCCAGCCAGGCGTTGTGCGTCCACAGGTGGAAGGCGAACGTCGGCGCGGAGAACTCGGTGTAGTAGCCGGCGAAGCCGGACTCCACCAGGTGGGCGGCCTCCGCCTCACCGACGAACGCCGCGGCAGTCTCCGGGTTGTCCGCCACGAACGCGATCAGGGTGAAGGTGAGCAGGGTGAAGGCGGTCGCCACCGCGCACCACCAGGGCGCCGCGCGCCAGACCGCCCCGGGAAAGTCGACCAGTACGAACCGCCGGACGACCGCCCACGAGGGACGGGGCCGGACGGTGAGCCGGGCCCGGGCCCGGAGCACCACCTGGGAGAGCTCGCCGACCAGGGCCGGATCTGGCGAGCGACTGCGCAGCATGGAGAGCTGGGTGGTGGCCCGCTGGTAGAGCGCGACCAGTTCGTCGACCTCGTCGACGGTCAACCGTCGGCGGCCGGAGAGCTGATCCAGCCGGCGCCACTCCCCGCCGTGCTCGGCGACGTACGCGTCGAGATCCACCGCCCACCCCCGTCCGCGCGATCATAGTGTTCACTGTGCGGGTGAGCACAGCAGCACCGCGACCCTGGAGCGCCCCGGCCTGGGGCGACGCCGAGTTGGTCAGCGGTGAGGCGGTGGAGTTGGACGTACGGGCCGCCCGGATCGGCTCCCGGGTGCTCGCGTTGCTGCTCGACGTCGGAATCCAACTGTTGTTCGGCCTGCTGCTGGCCGCGCTGGTCGGGTTGGGGCTGGCCGCCCTGCCGGACGGTGCGATCGACGCGGCCTCGGAGCGGGCGCTGCTCACCATCGGGGTGGTGCTGCTGCTGGTGGGCTACCCGGTGCTGTTCGAGCGGTTCAACCACGGCCGCACTCCCGGCAAGGCGGCGGTGGGGTTGCGGGTGGTCGGCGTCGACGGTGCCCCCGTCGGGATACGCCAGTCGCTGGCCCGGGCGCTGGCCGGGGTGGCCGTGGAGTGGCCCGGTCTGGTGCTGCCGCTGCTGTCCTGGGTGGCCGGGATGACGGTGATGCTCAGCGACACCCGGGGTCGGCGTCTCGGTGACCTGGTGGCGGGCACCATGGTCGTACACACCCGCACCGCGACGCGCTGGCGGCCGGTCCCGGCCCCCGTGCCGGCGTTGCGGGACTGGGCGTACACCCTGGACCTGAGCCGGCTCGATCCGAAGCTGGCGCTGGCCACCCGGCAGTACCTGGCGCGAGCCCACCTGTTCACCGGTCCGGCCGCCGACGACCTGGCGCTGCGCTTGTGGCGGGAGGTCGCCACGGCGGTCACCCCGCCGCCACCGGGCGGACTGCCGGCGGCGGTCTATCTGGCCGCCGTACTGGGCGAACGGCACCGGCGGGCCCGGCACCGGCTCGCCGAGGAGCGGGTGCTCACCGCCGCGCTCTGGCCTCGGCTCGGCCTGCTGCCGGAGGCCGACCGGCCAGTCGGCCCGGCGAGCGCGCCGCTCGGCGTACCGTGGCCTCGGCCCGCCGCCCCCGGGCATCCGGGCGCCGTGGCGCCGGAACCGCCGCCAGCGCCGGTGCCGGCCCAGAGCCGACCGGCGGTACGACCGTCGACGGTCGCCGGGTCCGACCGGACTCCGGTGCCCGATGTCGAGCACACACCTGGGAGGCCGTGATGAGAGGTCTGTTGCCATGGCTGGCTGTGCTCGGGCTGGTGCTGCTGCTCAGTGCGCTGCGCCTGCGCACCCTGGCGGCGGTGGTCTCGCTGACCTGGCTGGCCTGGTGCCTCTGGACCTGGGTCCGGCCCGCCCGCCGCCAGGACCGGCCCCGCTGACCCGCCGGCCCCGCTGACCCGGCCCGAGCGCGCTCGCTCGGGGCACCGACCGTGAACGACCGGGCCGGGTCGACCTCAGGTCGACCCGGCCCGGTACGTGCCGGTCAGTAGCGGTAGTGCTCCGGTTTGAACGGCCCCTCCTGGCTGATGCCGAGGTACTCGGCCTGCACCTTGGTGAGCGTGGTCAGCTTGGCGCCGAGCGCGTCCAGGTGCAGCCGCGCGACCTTCTCGTCCAGGTGCTTGGGCAGCACGTACACGCCGATCGGGTACTCGTCGGTCTTGGTGAACAGCTCGATCTGGGCGATCGTCTGGTTGGCGAACGAGTTCGACATCACGAAGCTCGGGTGGCCGGTGGCGTTGCCCAGGTTAAGCAGACGGCCCTCGGAGAGCACGATGATGGCGTGGCCGTCGTCGAAGCGCCAGACGTCGACCTGCGGCTTGATGTTCTCCCGGGTGACGTCCGAGCGCTTGGCCAGACCGGCCATGTCGATCTCGTTGTCGAAGTGGCCGATGTTGCCGACGATGGCCTGGTGCTTCATCCGGGCCATGTGCTCGTTGGTGATGACGTCGAAGCAGCCGGTGGCGGTGATGAAGATGTCCGCCTGCTCGACCACGTCCTCCAGGGTGGCGACCTGGTAGCCGTCCATCGCCGCCTGGAGTGCGCAGATCGGGTCGACCTCGGTCACCACGACCCGGGCGCCCTGGCCGCGCAGCGACTCGGCGCATCCCTTGCCGACGTCGCCGTAGCCGAGCACGACCGCCATCTTGCCGCCGATCAGCACGTCGGTGGCGCGGTTGATGCCGTCGATCAGCGAGTGCCGGCAGCCGTACTTGTTGTCGAACTTGCTCTTGGTCACCGAGTCGTTGACGTTGATGGCCGGGAAGAGCAGCGTGCCGTTGCGGTGCATCTCGTAGAGCCGGTGCACACCGGTGGTGGTCTCCTCGGTCACGCCCTTGATGTCGGCCGCGATCCGGGTCCAGCGTCCGCCGTCCTCGGCGATCGTGCGGTGCAGCAGACCGAGGATGACCGCGTACTCCTCGGAGTCGGCGGACTCGACCGGCGGCACGGTGCCGGCCTTGGAGAACTCTGCGCCCTTGTGCACCAGCAGGGTGGCGTCACCGCCGTCGTCGAGGATCATGTTGGGGCCGTGCCCGTCGGGCCACGTGAGCACCTGCTCGGTGCACCACCAGTACTCCTCCAGCGTCTCGCCCTTCCAGGCGTAGACCGGGACGCCGGACGGGGCGTCGGGGGTGCCGTCCGGGCCGACCACGATCGCGGCGGCGGCGTGGTCCTGGGTGGAGAAGATGTTGCAGGACGCCCAGCGGACCTCCGCGCCGAGCGCGACCAGGGTCTCGATCAGGACGGCGGTCTGGATCGTCATGTGCAGCGAGCCGGTGATCCGTGCGCCCGCGAGCGGCTGCGCCTCGGCGAACTCACGACGGATCGCCATCAGGCCGGGCATCTCGTGCTCCGCGAGACGGATCTCCTTGCGCCCGAACTCGGCGAGCGACAGGTCCGCCACCTTGTAGTCGCCCTCGGCGAGGGTGCGCGGGCGGGCCTCGGACGACGTTCCGCTGCCGGACGCCGGGAGGGTGCTGGTCATGAATGCTCCTGTCGGACGATGGTGCTGCGCGACCACCCACCTTACGCGCGCTGACCGATGCGGGACGGCCTGGTTGCGGACAGCACACGGGGCGGCCGGTCGTGGACGTGTGCCGCCCAGTCCCGCCCGCCCCGTGCATCCCCCCGGTTTGGTTCCCCCGCGCGTTCTCGGACCTTCGTCGCGATAACGCTGCGCACTCATAGAGTCACACTGAGCCAGATGCGAGTCAAGCGATTTCGGGAAAGTCGGACTTGCCGGTTCGAGTGCGAGGGTGGATCGCGGTCCACCGGGATCAGAGTGATCCGGTCGAGGCGACGTAGATGTCGCCCTCACCGGTCACCGTAAGTGCACCGCCATCAGCCGGCCCCACCGCGGCCCGCCCCCGCCCCAGCGTCACCGGCGCGACGCCGTCGGCGACGGTCACCTCTCCGGTGGTGCAGAGCAGTACGCGCGGTCCCGGCACGGTGAGCCTCACCTCGGGCCGGTCGCCCCCCACGGTCACCCGGTGCAACGCGAAGTCCGGCACCGGCACCGGCCACGTCACCACCCCGTCGGCGACCGGGTGGGACGACACCACCGGCTGGTCGAGCACCTCGAACCGGAGCACCCGGAGCAGTTCGGCCACGTCGACGTGCTTGCGGGTGAGACCGCCGCGCAACACGTTGTCGCTGGCCGCCATCACCTCCACGCCGGTGCCGCGCAGGTAGGCGTGCAGGTTGCCGGCGGGCATCCAGATCGCCTCGCCCTCGGCCAGCCGTACCCGGTTGAGCAGCAGCGCGACCAGTACTCCCGGATCGGCCGGATAGGTCTGTGCCAGCATCGCCACCAGGTCGGCGTCCGGCCCGGTCACCGCCGCCGTACGGGCCGCCGTCACCAGCCCCGCCCGCTCCGCGTCCGGCCAGGTCAGCAGCGTACGGACCGCCTCGGCCAGGCCCGTCGGCCCGGCACTCAACGCGTCCAGCACCGGCCGCAGCTCCGGTACGCCCAACCCGGCCAGCACCTTCGCCGAGATCGCCGGATCCCGGAACCCGCACAGCGCCTCCATCGGCCCGAGCGCCACCAGCAACTCCGGCTTGTGGAACGGGTCGACGTAGTTGCGCGCGCCACCGCTCTGGGCGTACTCGGCGGCGTAACCGGCCCGCGCCTGTTCCGCGTCCGGGTGCGCCTGGAGACTCAGCGGCGCCTCTGCCGCCAGCACCTTGAGCAGGAACGGCAGCCGTACCCCGAACCGGTCGATCGCCGGCTGGCCGAGCCACCGCCCCGGGTCGACGGTCAGCACGTCGGCCAGCGTGGCCGGACCGTCCTCGCGCGCGACGGTGGCCGGCGCGCCCGGGTGCGCGCCCAGCCACAGCTCGGCCTCCGGCCCGTCGCTCGGCACCGGCCGTCCCTGGAGTTCGGCGATCGCCGAGCGGGAACCCCAGGCGTAGTCCTTGATCGGTCCATACAGCAGTTCCACCGGTCAGCTCTCCCGTTGGCCGGACGTCTCCGCCGGTCCCGCATCAGCGTAATAGACGTCCGGCTCCAGGTAGATCACCCGAGCCAGCCGGCTCGCTCGCTACGCCCACTCACTGGTTGGACAGCTCCTTCATCTCAGTGATCGCCGGCACCGCCATCGGGTCCAGGTTGTGCGCCAGCGCCAGATAGATCGACGCGAAGTCGGGCACCGCCACCAGGGACGCCAGTCGTTCCAACGCCGAACCGCCCTCGGCGGTGACCACGTCGCACCGTACGCCACGGCGCTCGGCCAGCGTCTGCACCGCCTCCGCGCGTCGCTCCTCGACCGCGTGCGGCTCGTCGGTGTCGTCCTCGGCGTTCAGGCCACCGTCGCGCAGCAGGACCAGCCGCAGCCGGGTGTCCTCGCTCCCGGAGTCGTCCGGGTCGGCGAAGATGTCCCGCTCCCCCTCGGCGAGACCGCCGAACACGCCGTCGAGCAGACCGACGCGGCCCCGGCCCGCCTCGCCGAGCGCTCCGGTGACCACCGGGTACCGGGCGTTGGCGGAGAGCGTGTCACCGAAGCGACGGGCCGCGACCGAGGCCAGCGGCGACGAGCCCCAGACGATCGGGATCGACCCGGCCAGCGCGAGCGCCAGCGACTTCGCCGGGTTGACGAAGGACTCCGCGGTCGGGCGGCAGCGGTCGGCGTCGGCGTCCAGCCGGGCCGCCGTCTCGGCCAGGTCCGCCTCGTTCACCTTCACCAGGCCGAGGGCCCTCGCGGCCATCAGGACCGGCACGGTGAGCCCCCACAGGCTGGCCCGGGCCGGGGCCCGTCTGGGCACCGGGATGAACGGGGCACGGGCCCGCTCGGCCACCGAGTGCAGCGGCGAGTCCGGCGGGGCCACCGCGACCAGCCGGGCGCCCCGCCGGTGGGCGGCCTCGGCCGCGCCGAGCGCCTCAGGGCTGCGACCGGAGGCGCTGATCGCGATCACCACGTCGGCCGCGCCGACCCAGCCGGGCACACCCGCGCTGCGGTGCGCGATGACCGGCACCGGGCACCGGGGCCCGGCGACGGTGGCCAGCACGTCGCCGGTACGCCCGGCCGTGCCGATGCCGGCGATGACGACCGCCCGGGGACGCCCGTCGTCGCCGAGGACGCCGAGGTTGGCCTCGGCGGCCAGGGCCGCCGACTCGCGCACCTGCGCGCCGGCCGAGGCGGTGTGCCGCAGCATCCCGCCCGGGTCCCGCTCGGCCAACGCCTGCGGGTCGTCGAGGAGCCGGTCGTCGGCGTGGCGGTGGCCGCTGACGCCGGCCGTTCCGTCGATCACGACCGCTCCGCGGGGCCGCGCGCCTCGTCCAGCAGCAGCACCGGCACTTCGTCGCGGACCTCGAAGATCCGGCCGCACTCGGTGCAGGTCAGCGTCTGGGCCGGCGCGTCGTAGTCGAGCGGTGCATGGTGTGTGTCCGGGCAGGCGAGGATTTCCAGCAACTGCGGGTCGAGGGCCATGCGCGGCTCCTTCCACGTGTGCGGCTTCACCGATCGACGGTGCCGACCGGCGCGAGCGATCCTATCGGCGAACCGCGGCGAGCACGTCGTCGCGCAGCGCGGTCATCCGCTCGGCGGTCGGTGCCTCCACGTTGAGCCGCAGCAACGGCTCGGTGTTGGAGGCACGCAGGTTGAGCCAGGCCCCGTCCGGGAAGCGCAGGGTGAGCCCGTCCAACTCGTCGACCTCCGCGTCCGGGTACGCGGCCCGTACCTCGGCCACCTTCGCCGCCTGGTCCCGTACGGTGGAGTTGATCTCACCCGAGGCGACGTACCGCTCGTACTCGGCGGCCAGCGTGGACAGCGGCAGCGGCTGCTCGCCGAGCGCCGCCAGGGTGTGCATCGCGGCCAGCATCCCGGTGTCGGCGAACCAGAAGTCCCGGAAGTAGTAGTGCGCCGAGTGCTCACCGCCGAAGACGGCGTTGGTCCGGGCCATCTCGGCCTTGATGAACGAGTGCCCCACCCGGGCCACCACCGGTTCGCCGCCGTGCTCTCGGATGATCTCCGGCACGGCGCGGGAGGTGATCAAGTTGTGGATCACCGTGGAGCCCGGGTGTCGGGCCAGTTCCCGGGCCGCGACCAGCGCGGTGATCGCCGAGGGCGAGACCGGCTCGCCCCGCTCGTCGACCACGAAGCAGCGGTCCGCGTCACCGTCGAACGCCAACCCGATGTCGGCCCCGTGCGCGACCACGGCGCGTTGCAGGTCGACCAGGTTGGCCGGGTCGAGCGGGTTGGCCTCATGGTTGGGGAAGGCGCCGTCCAGTTCGAAGTAGAGCGGCACGATCTGCAACGGCAGCGCCGACAACGCGGCGTCGCCGAGCACGCTCGGCACGGTGTGTCCACCCATGCCGTTGCCCGCGTCGACCACGACCGTCAACGGCCGGATGCCGGAGAGGTCCACCAACGTGCGCAGGTGCGCGGCGTACGCGGCCAGCAGGTCCCGGCGCTCGGTCGGCGCGGTCGGCGTACCGAGCGGCTCGTCCTTGTCGAGCAGCGCCTGTGCCCGGTCCCGGACCTCGGCCAGCCCGCTGTCCTGCCCGACCGGGCGGGCACCGGCGTGGCACATCTTGATCCCGTTGTACTGCGCCGGGTTGTGACTGGCGGTGAACATCGCACCGGGCAGCCCGAGCGCGCCGGAGGCGTAGTAGACCATGTCCGTCGACGCGAGCCCGATCTCGATGACCGGCCGTCCCTCGGCGCGTACGCCGGTGGCGAAGGCCTCGGCCAGCTTGGGCCCGGAGGCCCGCATGTCGTGCCCGATCAGGACGGCCTCTCCGGGCGGGCCGGCATCGTCGAGCATCTGCGCGAAGGCCGTGCCCAGGGCGCCGGCGACCCGCTCGTCCCACTGGTCCGGCACCGTCCCACGGATGTCGTAAGCCTTCACAATCTGGGACAGATCAGACACCGGTTCCACTCCTCGGCCGCAGGTCGTCAACGCACCTGAGCGTAACGGAGCGTCGGGCCCCGTCCCGACTCAGCCGGAGAGCCCGCGCCCCGGTTCGTCCCGGTCCCCACCGTCCGGCTGCCCCGGCACCGCTCCGGCACCGGGCTGGCCCGAGGTCGGCGCCACCGGCGGAGCCGAGACCGGCGGGCCGACGGGCGGAGCCGAGACCGGCGGGACTGCGGGCGGAGCCGAGACCGGCGGGACTGCGGGCGGAGCCGAGACCGGCGGGACTGCGGACGCCCTGGCGGCCGGTGGCGTCGTCCGGGGTTGGTGGCCGGGCTCCGGCCGGGCGCCGTACAGACCGCCCGACGGGCGCGGAGACGCCGGAGCGCCGTAGACCCGTGGCGTGGCCGGCCGTGCGGTGCCGTACACCTGACCGGGGGACGCGGGCGGCACCGGGCTCGGCGGCATCGGCGGGACGCCCCGGCCAGGAGGCGCCGGCGGCGGGGCACCCGGCCCCGGCGGCACCGACGCGGCGACGTGGCTCGCGCCGGAGCGGTAGGTGGTGCCACCCGGGTTGCGCGGCAGCGGGATCCCGGCCCCTTCCCGACGCTGCCGCCGGTCCTTCCGCGACCGGACGATCAAGAGCCCGATGAGCAGGGCACCGAGGGCGACCATGCCGATGCCGAAGTACATCACCGGCGACCCGCCGGAGGACTGGTTGGCCGTCTGGACGGGGTCGGTCGTTCCGTCGGCGGCCAGCGCCACCCTCGGCGTGGCGGCCACCGTCAGGCCCGGCGCGGTCGACGCGCTCGGGGTCGGCGACGGCGAGGCCGAGCGCGACCGGGACGGCGACGGCGACGGCGCGACCCGCCCGCCGACCACCCGGGACGCCACCGCGACCCGCCCGAGGAGCGCGCCCCGGGCCGTGCTCGCCTCGCCCGTGACGACCAGCCGACCGTCGGGCACGTCGGCGGCGAACGTCACCCGGTACCGCAGCGCCACGCCCCGACGCTCGCAGAGTTCGTCCCGGGCCGGTGCCACCGGCGCGGTGGCCAGCAGGCCCACGTCGCCGGAGACACTCACCGGCACCCAGCGACCGCCCACGTTGGCCTGCACCGCGACCTGGTCGGCCCGTACGCCGGGCAGGCTCAGACCCAGCGCGCCGCGGACCCGCACGCACCCGTCGGTCCGCTTGCGCACCTCCACGGTCACGCCCTGCGCCGACCGTCCGGCGGTGAAGCTGCTGGACGCACGGACGCGCACCCGGTCCTCGTCGGCGTGGGCCGGCACGCCACCGAGCACCACCAGGCCGCCCAGGAACACGCAGAGCGTCGCGAGGCGCCCCGTGTGGCGACGTACCGACATGATCACCCACCGTTCCTCCCCCTGACGAGGGACCGCGGTCAGGCTACTACCGGGGCACGACCTCGGCTGGTCAGCGAGCACCCAGCAGGTGTGCCGCATCACGCTCGGACGGGTGCGCCCGAGGTGTCGCAGCGGGCCACAACCGCACCCGCAGGCGACTCACCCTCGGCAGGAGCGACCGTACGGGTCTACAGCCGGAGGCCGGTGAGGACGGTGACCCGGGGGTCGGTGTAGTCGTCCATGGCGCTGCGCAGCCCCTCCCGCCCCACGCCGCTCCCCTTCACCCCGCCGTACGGCATCTGGTCGGCCCGGTACGACGGCACGTCACCGACGATCACCCCGCCCACCTGCAGCGTCCGCGCCGCCGCGAAGGCGACGTCCAGCCGCCGGGTGAAGACACCGGCCTGGAGTCCGTACGCCGAGTCGTTGACGGCGGCGAAGCCGGCCTCGTCGTCGGTGACGCGGTCCACCACGAGCACCGGACCGAACACCTCCTCGGCACGGACCTTCGCCTCCCGGGGCACCCCGCTCAGCACCGTCGGCGGGTACGTCGCCCCGGAGCGCCGGCCACCAATCTCGATGTCGGCACCGGCCGCCACCGCCTCGTCCACCCATGCCTCCACCCGCCGGGCCGCCTCCTCGGAGATCAACGGACCGACGTCGGTGGACTCCCCGGACGGGTCACCGGTGCGCAGTTGCCGCACGGCCGCGACCAGTCGGGGCAGGAAGCCGTCGTAGAGCCACTCGTGCACGTACACCCGTTGCACGGCGATGCAGGACTGCCCGGCCTGGTAGTTGGAGAACGTGGCGATCCGCTGCGCGGCGAAGGTGAGGTCGGTGTCCTCGGCCCAGTCCGCGCAGATCAGCGCCGCCGCGTTGCCGCCCAGTTCGAGCGTGACGTGCTTGTCCGGCGCCGCCCGGCGTACGGCCGCGCCGACCGGCCCCGAGCCGGTGAACGAGACGACCGGCAGCCGGGGGTCGGTGACCAGCTCGGCGGCGCGCTCGTTGGGCAGCGGCAGCACCGAGAACATCCCGGCCGGCAGCTCGGTCTCAGCCAGGATCTCGCCGAGCAGCAGCGCGGACAGCGGGGTGGCCGGGGCTGGCTTGACCAGCACGGGCGCGCCGACCGCGACGGCCGGGGCGACCTTGTGCGCGACCAGGTTCAGCGGGAAGTTGAACGGGGTGATGGCCAGCACCGACCCCTTCGGCACCCGCCGGACCAGGGCGATGCGCCCGGTGGCGGCCGGGTCGGTGTCGAGCCGTTGCAGCTCGCCGGAGAAGCGCCGGGACTCCTCGGCCGCCGCCGCCACCGCAGACTCGACCTGCTCGGCGGTGGCGAGGGTGGTACGCCCCACCGGCCGGCCGTCGTACGGGTGATGCACGGTCAGCTCGCCGGCACCGTGCGCGGGACGGCCGGCGACGAAGAACGGGGTGGGTTCCACGTATCGCAGCGTAACCCCGGCAGTCGTCCACGGAAACGGTCGCGCCAGACCTTGTCTGCCGCGAATTCAGTAGCGAAGATGGCACGAAGATTGCGATAACCGCCGCAGCGCGGCCCCCGGACCTCTCGGAGTGATCCAGTCATGAGTGACAAGCAGAAGCTCCGCAACTTCGTCAACGGCGAGTACGTCGAGCCGGCCGACGGCGGGTACGCCGACCTGATCGACCCGTGTACCGGGGAGGCGTTCGCCCAGGCCCCGGTCTCCGGCGCCGCCGACGTGGACGCGGCCATGAAGGCCGCCGCGACCGCCTTCGAGAGTTGGCGGGACAGCACCCCGGCCGAGCGGCAGAAGGCACTGCTCAAGCTCGCCGACGCGGTCGAGGCGCGAGCCGCCGACCTGGTCGACGCCGAGGTGCGCAACACCGGCAAGCCCCGGCAGCTCACCGCCGACGAGGAACTGCCGCCGGCCGTGGACGAGTTCCGCTTCTTTGCCGGGGCCGCCCGGCTGCTGGAGGGTCGTTCGGCCGGCGAGTACCTGGCCGGGCACACCTCGTACGTGCGGCGCGAGCCGATCGGGGTGTGCGCCCAGGTCACCCCCTGGAACTACCCGCTAATGATGGCGGTCTGGAAGATCGCTCCCGCGCTCGCCGCCGGCAACACGGTGGTGCTCAAGCCGTCGGACACCACGCCGGTGTCGACGCTGCTGCTGGCCGAGATCGCCGCCGAGTACCTGCCGCCGGGCGTGTTCAACGTGGTCTGCGGTGACCGGGACACCGGCCGGGCCCTCGTCGCGCACCCCACCCCGCAGCTGGTGTCGATCACCGGCTCCACCCGGGCCGGCATGGAGGTCGCCGCAGCCGCCGCCCCCGACCTCAAGCGCACCCATTTGGAGCTGGGCGGCAAGGCACCGGTGGTGGTCTTTGACGACGCCGACGTCGCCGCGGCGGCCGAGGCCATCGCGACCGGCGGCTACTTCAACGCCGGCCAGGACTGCACCGCCGCCACCCGGGTGCTGACCGGCCCCGGCGTACACGACGATTTCGTGGCCGCCCTGACCGAGCAGGCCCGCAACACCCGCACCGGCGCGCCGGACGACGAGGACGTGCTCTACGGTCCGCTGAACAACGCCAACCAGCTCGCCCGGGTGCGCGGTTTCGTCGACCGCCTGCCGGACCACGCCGCGGTGCAGACCGGTGGTGCGCAGGTGGGCGAGCGGGGCTACTTCTACGCGCCCACGGTCGTCTCCGGGCTGCGCCAGCAGGACGAGATCATCCAGGACGAGGTGTTCGGGCCGGTCATCACCGTGCAGCGCTTCTCCGACGAGGACGAGGCGGTGCGCTGGGCCAACGGGGTCGACTACGGTCTGTCCGCCTCGGTCTGGACCCGGGACCACGGCCGGGCGATGCGGATGACCCGGCGGCTCGACTTCGGCTGCGTCTGGGTGAACACCCACATCCCGTTCGTCTCCGAGATGCCGCACGGCGGGTTCAAGCACTCCGGGCACGGCAAGGACCTCTCGGTCTACAGCCTGGAGGACTACACCCGACTCAAGCACGTCATGCACAACATCGAGGGCTGAGCCGGTGAGCGTCGGAAACGAGCCGGGCGCCCCCGTGCCGCAGTCACGGTCGTCGGACGAACTGCACAAGCGCCGGGGCACCGCCGTGGCCCGGGGCATCGGCAGCGTCATTCCCTCCTATGTGCACAGTGCATCGGGCGGCACGGTCACCGACGTCGACGGTCGACAGTGGATCGACTTCGCCGCCGGCATCGCCGTCACCAACGTCGGCAACTCCGCACCCCGGGTGGTCGAGGCGGTACGCGCCCAGGTCGAACGCTTCACCCACACCTGCTTCATGGTCGCCCCGTACGAGTCGTACGTGGCGGTCTGCGAACGCCTCAACGCGCTCACCCCGGGCGCCTTCGAGAAGCGGTCGGCGCTGTTCAACTCCGGTGCCGAGGCGGTGGAGAACGCGATCAAGATCGCCCGGCACGCCACCGGGCGGCCGGCGGTGATCGTCTTCGACCACGCGTACCACGGCCGGACCAACCTGACCATGGCGCTGACCGCGAAGAACATGCCGTACAAGCACCGGTTCGGGCCGTTCGCCGGTGAGGTCTACCGGGTGCCGATGTCGTACCCACTGCGCGACGGCGGACTCGACGGCGCCACCGCCGCCGCCCGGGCCATCGAGCTGGTGGAGAAGCAGGTCGGTGCGGAGAACGTGGCCGCGCTGCTGATCGAGCCGATCCAGGGCGAGGGCGGTTTCGTCGTACCCGCGCAGGGGTTTCTGCCCGCGCTGCGCACCTGGGCGACGGCGGCCGGGGTGGTCTTCGTCGCCGACGAGATCCAGACCGGTTTCTGCCGCACCGGCGACTGGTTCGCCTGCCAGCACGAAGGGGTGGAGCCGGACCTGATCACCCTGGCCAAGGGCATCGCCGGTGGACTGCCGCTGGCCGCTGTGACCGGGCGGGCGGAGCTGATGGACGCGGTGCACGTCGGTGGCCTCGGCGGCACGTACGGCGGCAACCCGATCGCCTGCGCCGCCGCGCTGGCCACCATCGAGACGCTGCACGAGCTGGACCTGGCCGCCGCCGCATGGCGGATCGGCGCGACCATGACGGCTCGACTGCGGAGCATCGCCGCACGCGATCCCCGGATCGCCGAGGTACGCGGCCGGGGCGCGATGCTCGCCGTGGAGCTGGTCCGCCCGGGCACCCTGACCCCGGACCCGGCCGCCGCCTCGGCGATCTCGGCCGCGTGCCACGCCGCCGGCCTGCTCACCCTCACCTGCGGCACCTATGGCAACGTGCTGCGCTTCCTGCCCCCACTGGTGATCTCCGACGCCGACCTCACCCGCGGGCTCGACATCCTCGACACCGCCTTTGTGTTAGGAGGGGTCCCCTGCTAACGCCTCGCGCATAGCAGGGGACCCCTCCTAACGTCTCAGCTCAGCTCCTCACATCTCAGCAGCGCCCAGTACCGATCCCCGTACGACCAGTGCCACCACCCCGTCGGCGGTGCAGAGCGTCAGGTCCACCGCACCACCGGTGCTGTGCGGCGCGACCTCGACCGGCGGGACGAACTTCGTGGTCTCCTCGTACACCCGCTCCGGCGACCAGTCGGGATGCGCCCGCCGCAGCTCGTCGTGATAGCCGGAGAAGATCTCCAACTGCGCCCGGTACGGCCGGTAGCCCTCGATCACCAGCAGGCGCAGCCCGTCGGGCAGCGCGTCCTGCGCGGCCAGCAACCGCTCCGCCACCCCCTTACGCAGTCGCGCGTAGACCCCCTGTTCCACGATGACCAGGTTGTCGTGTCGCAGCGCCTCCTCGACCGCCGCCGCCAGGTCGTCGCCCTCACCGACCCGGGAGGTCCCGATCGAGGAACCCATCCGGGCCGTGTAGCACCGGGAAGACCACGTCCAACTCGGCCTGCACCGAACCCGGCGGGTCGGCCGCGGTGACCAGGGCGGCGCCGCGCCGCCATCCGGCCCGCAACTCCACCGCCGCGGAACAGCTCGTCGGCGGCGTAGCGGGCGAAGACGTCGGAGAGGCCGGGTTCGACACCGATGCCGCACAGCGCCAGCCGCCCGGCCGCCGTCCAATGGTCGGCCGCCGCGAACTGCGCGTCGCCGAGCATGACGCCGGTCTCCTGGTAGGGCCGGGTCGGGTGCGGACGGGACAGCGACATGGCCATGTCGAGGTAGTCGGCGCCGGCCGCGTATGCACCGTCGAAGATCGGCATGACGAAGCGCGGGTCGACCGCGTTGAGCACGTGGGTGATCCGGTGTTCGCGGCAGAGCGCCGCGACCGCCTCCGCCGAGGCGGCGTCGACACCGGCGGCGACGAAGCGGTCGTCCCGTCCGGCGACGGCCCGCGCGGCGCGGGTCTCGTCGTGGTCGGCGACCACCATGCTGTCGAAGAAGGCACGTCGGGCCGCGATGGCGACGACGGCGGAACCGACGCCTCCGGCCCCGATCAGCAGCACACGCATCACGAGTCGAACCCCAGATCGAAGCGATCGAGCGTACGGAGCCACAGGTTGCGCCGCCCCTGTCGAGCGTCGGCGCGGGCCATGGACCAGCGGGTGAGCCCGATGCCGACCGCGCGGGCCGGTTCGGGCGGGAACGGCAGGGGACGGCTGCGGACCAGGTCGAGCTGGGTCAGCGGGCTTTCCACGCCGTCGAGCAGGTCGAGCATCACCCGGGCACCGAACCGGGTCGCCCCGACGCCGAGCCCGGTGTACCCGGCCGCGTAGGCGAGCCGACCGGAGTACGCGGTGCCGAAGAAGGCGCAGAACCGGGTGCTGGTGTCGATCACTCCGCCCCAGCGGTGACTGAACCGGACGTCGGCGAGCTGCGGGAAGGTGGTGAAGAAGTGGCGGGCGAGGGCGGTGAAGGTGGCGTCCCGCTGGTCCAGTGTCGGCGTCATCCGGTTGCCGTAGTGGTAGACCGCGTCGTAGCCGCCGAACAGGATCCGCCCGTCGTCGGTGATCCGGTAGTAGTGGAACTGGTTGCCGGTGTCGGCCAGCCCCTGCCGGTTGCGCCAGCCCACGGCGTCGCGCTGCGCGGGCGTCAACGGCTCGGTCGTCAGCGCGTAGTCGTACACCGGCACGATCCACGCCCGCAGGCGGCGCAGCAGCGGCGGGAACGCGTTGGTGGCCAGCACCACCTTGGTTGCGCGTACCGCACCGGGGCTGCCGTCGGCGGCGACGGTGCGGGTGAACAGCGCGCCGGAGTCCCGGTACAGGCCGGTGACCCGGGTGTGCTCGTGCACCCGTACGCCGAGGTCCACGCAGGCCCGGCGCAGTCCCCAGGCCAACCGCGCCGGGTCGAGCATCGCCACCCGGTCACGGTCCCACAGCCCACCGAGGTACGTCGGCGAGTTCACCTCGGCGCGCACCTCGTCGGCGTCGAGCAGGCTGACGTCGTGCCCGTACCGCCCGGCCAGCGCGGCGTCGGCGGCCAGCCCGTCGAGCTGGTACGGCTCGACCGCCACCGACAGTTCCCCGGTACGCGCGAAGTCGCAGTCGATCCGATGCTCCGCCACGGTGGCGGCGATGGCGTCCAGGTTCTCCCGACCGAGCCGCTCCAGGGTCCCGATCTCGTCCGGGAACCGCTGCACCCCGTTGGCCAGCCCGTGCGTCAGGGACGCGGCGCAGAACCCGCCGTTGCGCCCGGAGGCCGCCCAGCCGCAGGTGCCCGCCTCCACCAGCAGCACGTCCCGCGCCGGATCGGCCTGCTTGGCCAGCAGGGCGGCCCACAACCCGCTGTAGCCGCCCCCGATCACCAGCAGGTCGGCGGTGGCCGGGCCGGGCAGCGGCGGCAACGGGTCGGGGCGTTCCGGCCGGTCGAGCCAGTACGGCGCGCGTACCGCGTCGGCGAGCGCCCGGCCGGTGGACGGCGCGGTCATGACCGGCTGGTCGCCCGGGGAACCGGCACCGCGATCGCCGCCCGGCGTGCCCGCCGACCTCGCAGCATGCTGGCCAGCACCAGCAGCAGCGCGATCGCGAACATGGCGGTGCCGATGACGTTGACCTGCGGCGGGATGCCCCGCTGGGCGGCACCCCAGACGTACATCGGGAACGTGACGGTGGTGCCGGAATTGAAGTTGGTGATGATGAAGTCGTCGAAGCTGAGCGAGAACGCCAGCAGCGCGGCGGCCACGATGCCGGGCAGCACCAACGGCAGCGTGATGCGGCGGAACGTCTGCCACTCGCTGGCGTACAGGTCCATCGCGGCCTCCTCCAGCCGCCGGTCCATCCCGGTCAGCCGCGCCTTGACCGTCACCACCACGAACGACAGGCAGAACATCACGTGCGCGATGACGATGGTCCAGAAGCCCAGCGGCACCGCACCGGCGACGAAGAGGGCCAGCAGCGAGGTGCCCATCACCAGCTCCGGCGTGGCCATCGGCAGGAAGATCAGTACGTTGAGCCCGGACCGTCCCCGGAACCGGTGCCGGACCAGCGCGAACGCCATCAGCGTGCCGAGCGCGGTGGCCGCGACGGTGGCGATGAAGCCGATCTGCACGCTGCGGACCACGGCGTCGCACATGTCGGAGGTGGCGCACGGGTTGCGCCAGTTGTCGAGCGTGAACTCGTGGAAGTCGTACGACAGCCGGTTGGAGGGGCGGTTGAACGACAACGCGCCGACCACGGCGATCGGCAGGAACAGGTAGCCGAGCACCAGCATCGCCACGCCCATCACCCAGTGCCGGGCGAACCACCGGAAGACACGGCTCATAGAACCTCCTCCGTGCCGGCGCGACGCAGATAGACGAAGACCACCGCGAGGATCGCCGACATCAGCAGGAACGACAGGGCGGCGCCCTGCGGATAGTCCAGCCGGACCAGGAACGCCGAGTCGATGACGTTGCCGATCATGTATTGGTTGGGGGTGCCGAGCAGCTCGGCGTTGATGTAGTCGCCGGTGGCCGGGATGAAGAACAGCAGGGTGCCGGCGATCAGCCCCGGCATCGACAGCGGCAGGGTGACCCGGCGGAACGTCTTCAGCGGGCTGGCGTACAGGTCGCTGGACGCCTCCAGCAGCCGGTGGTCGAGCCGCTCCAGGCTCGCGTACAACGGCAGCACCAGGAACGGCAGGAAGTTGTACGTCAGGCCGAGCACCACCGCGATCGGGGTGGCCAGCAGCCGCCCGTCCGGGCCGAGCAGGTGCACGTCCCGCAGCAGCCCGACCACCCAGCCGTTGTCCGACAGGATGGTCTTCCAGGCCAGCGTACGCACCAGGAAGCTGGTGAACATCGGGGCGATCACGCAGACCAGCAGCAGGTTCTTCCACCGGCCGGCCTTCTGCGCGATCGCGTACGCCAGCGGGTAGCCCATCAGCAGCGCCAGCACCAGCGCGATGCCCGCGTACAGGAACGAGCGGCTGAACTGCGGCCAGTACGTCTGCAACGCCGCCGGGTAGTTCCCGAACGCCCAGGTCATCGCGTACCCGGTGGAAAGCGTGCCGTTCGGGTCGTAGAGGCTCGCCGCGGCGAGTTGCACCAGCGGCAGGGCGAAGAAGAGGAACAGCCAGGCCGCGCCGGGCAGCAACAGCAGGTACGGCAGGAGCCGGTACCGCCCTGATCGGGCAGTCGGCGGCGGCGACGCCGGCTGCCCGGAGCCGGTGGGTACGTGAGCCAGCGCGCTCACGCCGTGGTCTCGCTTCGCCGGCTCATGAGGACGCGCCGACCGGCTCGTCCAGGACCGGGGTGGTCCGGTCCTCCTCGTCGGCGCGGCGACCGAGCAGGAAGGCGTGCTGCGGATCCCAGTACGCCACGGCCCGCTCGCCGACGGCGAAGCGCTGCTGCGCCCCGCTGTTGGCGACGAAGACGCTCAGCTCGGTGCCCCAGCCGGTGCGCAGCAGGTACTGCGTGCTCACCCCGACGTAGGAGGCGTCGGTGATGGCGCCTTCGAGATGCTGGTTGCCGGCGGGCACCTGCACGGCCGCCCCGGCCAGGTGCAGCTTCTCCGGGCGTACGCCCAGGAAGACCGGACCCTGGTCGGCGCGGGCCCGCGCCGACGGCACGGAGAACCGCGCGCCGTGCGCGGTGACCAGGAGGTCGCCGCCGTCGGTGCCGGAGACCTCGCCCGCGATCAGGTTGGACTGGCCGAGGAAGTTGGCCACGAACGCGGTGGCCGGGAACTCGTAGATCTCGGCGGGTGCGCCGAGCTGCTCGATCCGCCCGGCGTTCATCACCGCGACCGTGTCGGCCATCGTCATGGCCTCCTCCTGGTCGTGGGTGACGTGCACGAAGGTGATGCCGACCTCGGTCTGGATACGCTTGAGCTCGATCTGCATCTGCCGGCGCAGTTTGAGGTCGAGCGCGCCGAGCGGCTCGTCCAGCAGCAGCACCTGCGGGTGGTTGATCAGTGCCCGGGCCAGCGCGACCCGTTGCTGCTGCCCGCCGGAGAGCTGGGCCGGGCGACGCCGCTCGTACCCGTCGAGCTGCACCAGCGACAGCATCTCGCGGACCTGCCCGTCGACCGAGCGGATGCCGCGCCGCCGCAGGCCGAAGGCGACGTTCTCGAAGATGTCCAGGTGCGGGAAGAGGGCATAGCTCTGGAACACGGTGTTGACCGGCCGCTTGTACGGCCGCAGCCGGGCGATGTCCCGGTCACCGAGCAGCACCTGCCCGCTGGTCGGCTCCTCCAGCCCGGCGATCATCCGCAGCGTGGTGGTCTTGCCGCAGCCGGAGGCGCCGAGCAGGGCGAAGAACGAGCCCTGCGGAATGGTCAGGCTCAGGTCGTCGACGGCGGTGAACGGGCCGAACGTCTTGGTGAGGTCGGCCAGCCTCAGGTCACCGGCCGGAGTGTCCCGCGCCATCGTCACGCTCCGATGACCTGCTGGAACTTGGTCTCGTACTCGCGCTCCTGCTGCTCGTCCAGGGCCATGAAGACGCGGGCCTTGGAGAGGATCGCCTCGTCCGGGAAGATCAGCGGGTTGGCGGCCAACTCCGGGTCGATCTTCTCCATCTCCTCCTGCGCGCCCTGCACCGGGCAGATGTAGTTGACGTACGCGGCGAGCTGGGCGGCGATGGCCGGGTCGTAGTAGTGGTTCATCAGTGCCTCGGCGTTGCCCTTGTGGGTGGCCTTGTTCGGCACGAGCATGTTGTCCGACCAGAGCGTCACGCCGGAGTCGGGCACCACGAACGTGATCTGGTCGTCGTCGAAGCCGAGCTGAATGATGTCACCGGACCAGCCGATGCACGCCGCGATGTCGCCCTTGGCCAGGTCGGGGGCGTAGTCGTTGCCGGTGAACCGGCGGATCTGCCCGGAGTCGACCGCCTTCTTGAGCTTGTTGAGGGCATCGTCGAACTGGTTGGCGGTGAAGTCAGCCGGGTTGTGTCCGTTGGACATCAGCAGCAGCCCCATGGTGTCGCGCATCTCGGTCAGCGCGGTCACCTTGCCCTTGAGGTCGGGGCGGGTGAGCAGCTCGTCGACGGTGCGGATCTCCTTGGTGACCCGCCCGTTGTACGCCAGCCCGGCCAGGCCCGACTGCCACGGGACGGCGAGGTGGTTGTCCACGTCGAAGGGGCGGTTCCGCAGCGACGGCAGCAGGTTCGCCTCGACGTGGGGCAGCTTCGACTTGTCGAGCCGCTGGATCCAGCCGAGCCGGATCATCCGGGCGGCCATCCAGTCGGTGAGCACCATGACGTCGCGTCCGGTGCCATGGCAGGCGGCGAGCTGGTTCTGCACCTTGCCGAAGAACTCGTTGTTGTCGTTGACGTCCTCGGTGTAGGTCACCTGGATGCCGGAGTTGCCGACGAACGCGTCGAGGCTGGGACGCTTCGACGCGTCGTCCTCGTCGACATCCATGTACTGCGGCCAGTTGGAGAAGGCGAGAGTCTTTTCCGTGCCGGACAGGTCCTCGCTGACACAACCGGCCTCGGTCTGCTGCGCGCCGGGGGTGCCGCAGCCGACGAGAGTGCCGCCCGCCGCGAGCAGCGCAGCCGAGCCGAGGGTGCCGGTCAGCAGGCCACGCCGAGTGAGGGGCCGGTAAGCGTTTCGCATGTGACGACTCCTACAGGTCATCGTCGGCGGCGGGACGGGGGTGGGCGCGCCGACGGGAGGGTCAATGGCGATGGACGACTGATCCTGACATGAGGAAACCTGCCTCACAAGGGATTCCGTAGCCGCAATAGCCGTGGACGACGAATTACGCCAGACTGCCGGGTGGCATTAGGCTCAGCGCCGTGACGGACAGGGGGGAGCGCTCGATGACGAACCGGCAGCAGGACAACGGCACCGGCGGACGCCGGGTCAGCGTGCGGGAGGGCGCCAGCCACGCGCTGCTCGACGACGTGGCCAAGCAGATCATCGAACAGCTCCAGCAGGACGGTCGCCGCCCGTACGCCACCATCGGCAAGGCGGTCGGACTCTCCGAGGCGGCGGTACGTCAACGCGTACAGCGGCTGCTCGACGCCGGGGTGATGCAGATCGTCGCGGTGACCGACCCGCTCCAACTCGGCTTCCCCCGTCAGGCCATGATCGGCCTACGCACCGACGGCGACCTGGAGAGCGTCGCGGACCGGATCGCCGAACTGGACGAGGTCGACTACGTAGTGATCACCGCCGGCTCCTTCGACCTGCTTGCCGAGGTGGTCTGCCGCAACGACGAGCACCTGCTGGAGATCCTGCAACGGCTGCGCGCGGTCAACGGAGTGCTCTCCACCGAGGCGTTCGTCTACCTCAAACTCCGCAAGCAGACCTACAGCTGGGGCACCGCCTGAGTGTGCGCCCCCACGCACCTCCGCCCGGTTCGCCCTCGCCCCGCGCGCCCTCGCCCCGCGGAAGGGTCGGCGCGCGGAAGGGTCAGTGCGAGAGGTCAGCGCGGGGGTGTGGTGACGAACGCGCGCCAGGCGTCGGGGGTGAAGGTCAGGGTGCCGCCGGCTCGATCCTTGCTGTCGCGCACCAGGATCCGGCCGGGCAGGTTGTCGGCCACCTCGACACAGTCGCCGCCGTTGTTGCTGCTGCGGGTGGCGGTGCGCCAATGGGCGTCGGTCATGTCCATGTCGCCGCTACCTCCCGGATCAGCTCGATGGACCGGCGACGCGGCAACGCCTCACCGGTGACGCTCTCCCATCTCGCGCCCAGGATAGCAAGGTCGGCACGCTCGGTCACCACCTGACCGCGCAACTGATTGTCCAGATAGGCCGCCTCGTAGCCGTCCGGCGTCCGGGCCAGCACGAACGGCCCGGCCAGGCCGGTATGCCACGGGTTCTCCGCCGGGATCACCCGCACCTGCACGTGCTCCCGCTCGCCCCACTCGGCCAGGTGGAGCAGTTGCCCGGCCATCACCGCCCGGTCGCCGCCCACCCGCCGCCGCAACACCACCTCGTCGATCACCGCCACCAGTTGCAGCGGCACCTCGCGCTCCAGCACCCGCTGCCGGGCCAGCCGCGCCGCCACGATCTCCTCCACCTGCGCCGGCGCGACCAGGCCGCCGGTTGCCAGCACCGCCCGGGCGTACGCCTCCGTCTGGAGCAGGCCCGGCACCAGCAGCGGCTGGTGCGACCGGAGCGAGCTGGCCTTCTGCTCCAGTTGGGCCCACTCCTGGAACCAGGGCAGGTCGCGGCGGCGAAACGGCTCCGGCCAGAGTTCCTTCGACTGGCGGCCGAGAATCGCGGCGACAGCGGCCCGGGTACCCGGGTGCGGGGTACGCCCGTCGGCCACCCAGCGGCCCGCCGTCTTCGGGTCGACGCCGACCTTCCCGGCCAACGACTGGGCGGTCTCGCCCTTGTCCGCCATCGCCAACCGCAGTGTCTCGTTCATCTACCGACCTCCATCCGGGCGTCACGTTGCGCCGCACGCTAGCCACTCTGGGTGGCGCTGTCCGCCCGGTCTCGGCGTGTTGCGGGCAGGACTGTTTCGCGCACCTGAGGTGCGAATGAGATGCCCCTCGAATGCCCTGGACAGCCCCACCGCCCACGCCCACCGCCGCCCTCCGAGAGGACGGGCCGGGAAGAGAGGTGGGGCCGGGGAGGGGGAAGACGCCGCCGGACGGCGGCGATGCGGATTCCGTTGCACTAGGCATAACGGCTCGCTAAATCCGTTGCATCATGGCGTGTAGCCAACCGATTGCACTTGCCTTGGGGCGGCGGGCTGTGGGATAACCGTGGGCAGAGCGGCCGGTGAGACCTGACCGGCCCGAGACCCGATGGGGCTGACATGGCTAACGCCACCGACCACCTCTGGATGCACTTCACCCGGATGGCGAGCTACTCCGCCGGCGAGGTGCCGACCATCGTGCGCGGCGAGGGCGCGTACGTCTGGGATGCTCAGGGTCGCCGCTACCTGGACGGCCTCGCCGGGCTCTTCGTCGTCAACGCCGGCCACGGTCGCACCGAGCTGGCCGAGGCCGGCGCCAAGCAGGCCGGGGAGCTGGCGTACTTCCCGCTCTGGTCGTACGCCCATCCGACCGCCGTGGAGCTGGCCGAGCGGATCTCGGCGCTGGCCCCGGGCGACCTGAACCGGGTCTTCTTCACCACGGGTGGCTCCGAGGCGGTCGAGGCGGCCTGGAAGCTGTCCCGGGCGTACTTCAAGCGGGTCGGCAAGCCCACCAAGCACAAGGTGGTCAGCCGGTACATCGCCTATCACGGCACCTCCATGGGCGCTCTGTCGATCACCGGGCTGCCGGGCATCAAGACGGACTTCGAGCCGCTGGTGCCGGGCGGGATCAAGGTGCCGAACACCAACTTCTACCGGGCCCCGGAGCACGGCGACGATCCGGTGGCGTTCGGTCGCTGGGCCGCCGACGAGATCGGGCGGGCCATCGAGCGGGAGGGACCGGACACCGTCGCGGCGGTCTTCCTGGAGCCGGTGCAGAACTCGGGCGGCTGCTTCCCGCCGCCGCCCGGGTACTTCGAGCGGGTCCGCGAGATCTGCGACGCGTACGACGTGCTGCTGGTCAGCGACGAGGTGATCTGCTCGTGGGGCCGGCTCGGCGAGTACTTCGGTGCTGCCCGCTACGGGTACCAGCCCGACATCATCACCACCGCCAAGGGCATCACCTCGGGGTACGCCCCGCTCGGCGCGATGATCGCCAGCGACCGGCTGATGGAGCCATTCCTCACCGAGACCGGCATGTTCGCCCACGGAGTGACCTTCGGCGGGCACCCGGTCTCCTGCGCGGTGGCTCTGGCCAACCTGGAGGTCTTCGCCCGTGAGGACCTGGTCGGGCACGTACGCGCCAACGAGGCGGCCTTCCGGTCGACCCTGGAGAAGCTGCACGACCTGCCGATCGTCGGCGACGTCCGGGGCGACGGCTACTTCTACGGCATCGAGCTGGTCAAGGACAAGACCACCCGGGAGACCTTCGACGAGGCCGAGTCGGAGCGACTGCTGCGCGGCTTCCTGTCCAGCGCGCTGTTCTCCGCCGGGCTCTACTGCCGGGCCGACGACCGGGGCGACCCGGTGGTGCAGCTCGCCCCGCCGCTGATCGCCGGGCAGCAGCAGTTCGACGAGATCGAGCAGATCCTGCGGAGCGTACTCACCGAGGCCTGGACCAAGCTCTAGGAGGCGGTGGTGGCCTACCGGGACCTGTCGTACTGGCTGTCCACCGTGGACGAGCCGTTGACCCCGCGTCCGCCGTTGTCCGGTGACAGCGTCGCAGACGTGGTCATCGTGGGGGCCGGCTACACCGGGCTGTGGACGGCGTACTACCTCGCCGAGGCCGAGCCGGCCCTGCGGATCGTGGTCCTGGAACGCCAGGTGGCCGGCTACGGCGCCTCCGGGCGCAACGGTGGCTGGTGCTCGGCGCTGCTGCCCACCTCGCTGACCGGGCTGGCCCGGCGGCACGGCCGGGACGCCGCGATCGCCATGCAGCACGCCATGTACGACACGGTCCGCGAGGTCGGCCGGGTGGTCGCCGCCGAGGGCATCGACTGCCACTGGTCGTACGGCGGCACCGTGCTGCTCGCCCGCAGCGAGCCGCAGGTGCAGCGGGCCCGGGCGACGGTGGCGGAGGCGCGGGAGTTCGGCTTCGGGCCGGCGGATCTGGACCTGCTCGGCCCGGCGGAGGCCGTCGCCCGGTGCGGTGCCACCGGGGTACGCGCCGCCACCTACACGCCGCACTGCGCGGCGCTGCACCCGGCGCGCCTGGTACGCGGCCTGGCCCGCGCCGTGGAACGCCGGGGCGTGACGATCCACGAACGCACCCCGGTCACCGAGATCCGGCCCCGCGCGGCGGTCACCCCGGCCGGCACCGTACGCGCCCCGGTGGTGATCCGGGCCACCGAGGGCTACACGTCGGCGCTGACCGGGCACCGGCGGGCCCTCGCCCCGGTCTACTCACTGATGATCGCCACCGAGCCGCTGCCCGACGAGACCTGGGCCGAGATCGGGCTGGCCGAGCGGGAAACCTTCTCCGACCACCGGCACGTCATCATCTACGGCCAACGCACCGCCGACGGCCGGCTCGCCTTTGGCGGGCGGGGTGCCCCGTACCACTTCGGCTCGCGGGTCCGGTCCGACTTCGACCGGGAGCCACGGGTCTTCGCCGCCCTCCGTCGTTCGCTCGGCGACCTCTTCCCGGTGCTCGGCCCGGACGTGCCGGTGACGCACACCTGGGGCGGTCCGCTCGGGGTGGCCCGGGACTGGGCGGCCTCGGTCGGCTACCACCGTGCCGACGGGCTGGGCTGGGCCGGCGGGTACGTCGGCGACGGGGTGGGCACCAGCAACCTGGCCGGTCGTACGCTGGCCGACCTGATCCGGAACGAACCGACCGAGCTGACCCGCCTGCCCTGGGTCAACCACCGCTCGCCCCGATGGGAGCCGGAGCCCCTACGTTGGCTCGCGGTCAACGCCGGCCTCCGCCTGATGCTCTCCGCCGACGAACGCGAGTCCCGCACCGGCCGCCCTTCCCGCCGCGCCACCACCTTCTCCCGACTCCTAGGCCACTGACCACCCCGCTCCCACCCCACCCCGCTCCCACCCCACCCCGCTCTCACCCCACCCCGCCTCGCCCCACCCCGCCCCGCCTTGACGAGTTGATCAAGAAGTTTGGTCGGCCCAGGCGCCAGGAATTGACGCAAACTTCTTGATCAACGCCGCAGGGCGCGGGCGTGCGGGGAGCGCGTGGGGGTGGGGGTGGGGGCGGGGGGCGGGGGGCGGGGGGGCGGGGGGGCGGGGGGGGGGGGGGGGGGCGGGGGGAGTCCTTGTCGCTCCGCTTCGCGAAGCGGCCCTAATCGGGAGGAAGTAGGTCTACTTCCGAGTTAGTGGGTGGGGGGGATTACGCGGAGGTGGCCTCGGCGGGACGAGGTGGTGGGGGGTGCGGCCTGCTGGTTCTGGGCGTCCTGTGGGGGGCGGGGGGCCGGGCGGGCGGCTTCGCGGACGGCCTCGGCGAGTGCGACCAGGTCGTCGGTGGTGGGCGGCGGGGGCTCGAACTCGCCCTCGTGCCGGACGACCTCCCAGCCGCGCGGTGCGGTCAGGCTCCGGGCGTGCGGCTCGCACAGGTCGTACGTGTGCGGCTCGGCGAAGGCGGCGAGCGGACCCACCACGGCCGTCGACTCGTTGTAGACATAGGTCAGCGTGGCGACCGCTTGCCGGGGGCAGCCGTTACGGGAGCAGCGCCGTGGTGACCTCACGGGCGCAGGGTATCCCCATTACCGGGTCCGGCGCACCGGTTCGCGTTACGACACGCCCGTCTTGGTGATCACATTTCGGCCCGGCGGCACGGCGCGCCCGGTAGCGGCGCTGATGCGGGCAGGGGCGCGATGGCGGCTACCCTTTGGCTCATGACGAGTCCGGAGAACCGCCGCCCCGGCCCCGGCCGGCGGGCGCACCGCGACCGGCACGGGCGCGGTCTGCGTGGGCGGCTGGTGCCGGCAACCGTGCCGTTGGCGCGTACCAAGGCGGAGATCTTCGACGATCTGGTGCTGGACACCGTCGAGACGCTGGAGCGTCGCTTCGCCAAGGAACTCGCCGGGGTGGAGTTCGCCGTCGAGGACGTCCCGCCGGACCTCAACGTCTACGACACCGACGTGCTGGAGGACGGCGAGGTGCCGCTGGCCCGGCTGCTGCCGGGTCGGCCGGGACGCCAGGAGGTGCCACCCCGCATCGTGCTGTACCGGCGTCCACTGGAGTTTCGGGCGATGGACCGCGAGGACCTCGCCGACCTGGTACACGACGTGATCATCGAGCAGGTGGCGAACCTGCTCGGCGTGGACCCGGACGAGTTGGCCTGACCCGACCGCCGTGACCCCCCACGGCGAATCGTCACCTCCGGGGCGGGACGTCCCCCGACCGTCCCTTCCCGACGACTCAGGCTGCTCGCCGCTTGAGCTTGCGCCGCTCCCGCTCGGAGAGCCCACCCCAGATCCCGAACCGCTCGTCGTGGCCGAGAGCGTATTCGAGGCATTCGGTCTTGACCTCGCATCGCGAGCAGATGCGCTTCGCTTCGCGGGTCGAGCCGCCCTTCTCGGGAAAGAACGCCTCCGGGTCGGTCTGCGAGCACAGCGCTCGCTCCTGCCACTCCGGCGCGTTTCCGAGCAGGTCGGCCGCCTCGAGCTGGCCGTCCATCAATTGCCTCCTTGTCGCGCACCGGCGCCATCGCCGCTGCAACCCCCCACGCGAAAGGCGTGCTTGTCCGTCCGGTCCCGTTTTGCTGCGGTTCGTGCGAACAACCCCATTCAAATTACACGCGTGTAATGCGTGCGGCGTCAAGCCAAACTTGATAATGGAGTCGCCCTCCCGACACGCACCCGGTCTCGCCCTGCCCTATCGATTCAGACCCCGGCCGAGTAACGCCCTCTCCGGCGAGTTGCCCGAGTTTTCTCCCGTGGCGTGCGGCCCGGGACAGGGGTGATCACGCCCCGCGCCGACCTCCGGGAGGCCACCCGTCAAGATCGGTTGATCTTGACCCGCAAGGTTAGCCCGACTTCGCCGGGACCGCCCGTCGAGCGGGTTGACGACGACCACGCCCCGTCCACATCGTGGACGAGACACGGTCACGGGAAGGCTGAAGCGGCCAGCCCGAAGGCGCGGAAAGGCTGGTGGGCCAGGTGAATCGGCGACAACCCCACCGGCCACCCGAACCGTACCGACGGGCGTATCGCCGTCCCACCAGACGGTATAGGTACCTACCGGTAGGTCCGGGTAGACCGCACTGTGGAAGGTGCCGTCAAGCACCTGGCCGCTCACGTACGACGGAGTGGGTCCGCGGCTCGCCGTCGTGGCCCGGCCGGCTGACCTCAGGTTGGGCAACCCACTGTCCACCACCGAGGTCATCGTGCCGATGCGGGTCAGACTGTAGAACCGCCGCCGGTTTCCGTTCTCGCTGTCCAGCGAATCGATCGCCCCCGTGCGGTGGAGAGAAACGTTCGGATTCGTGATTTCGGTGGTGGATTCGAAACGGTAGGTGACGTCCGGCTGACCGCCACCGCTGTATGTGAAGACATGACGGACCCACCTCACTGGGCAGAAGTGTGCATTGGACGGACGGCCGGGGCGCGCGAAGGTTCGACGTCAGGAGCCGACGTGACCGTACGCAGTCGTACGCCTACGAGCCGGGCGGCCCGCTGCCGCCGCGATCGCCCGCAGTTGCTCCTCGGTCCGCGCCGAGCCGTTGCCGGAGCCGGCCATCCGCGAGATGGTCTCCTCCATCAACGTGCCGCCCAGGTCGTTGCAGCCGCTGCGGAGCATCTCCGCCGTGCCCTCGTCGCCCAGCTTCACCCAGGAGCACTGGATGTTGTCGATCCGGCCGTGCAGCAGTACCCGGGCCATCGCGTGCACCACCCGGTTCTCCCGCCAGGTCGGCCCGGGACGGGCGATGCCGGCCAGATAGATCGGGGCGTTGGTGTGCACGAAGGGCAGCGCCACGAACTCGGTGAACCCGCCGGTGCGGTCCTGCACGCCGGCCAGCACCCGGAAGTGCGCCAACCACTGCCCGGGATGGTCCACGTGGCCGTACATCATCGTGGAGCTGGACCGGATGCCCAGCTCGTGGGCGGTGCTGACCACCTCGACCCAGGCGGCGGTCGGCAGTTTGCCCTTGGTCAGCACCCAGCGCACCTCGTCGTCGAGGATCTCCGCCGCCGTGCCCGGGATGGTGTCCAGCCCGGCCTCACGCAGCCCGGACAGCCACTCCTTGACCGGCACACCGGCCTTCGCGGCAGCGGTGGCGATCTCCATCGGGGAGAAGGCGTGCACGTGCATCTGAGGCACCCGCGCCTTGATCGCCCGGACCAGGTCGGGGTAGATGGTGACCGGCAGCTTCGGGTCGATGCCGCCCTGGATGCAGACCTCGCCGGCACCGGCCTCCCACGCCTGGAGCGCCCGGTCGGCGACCTGCTCCACCGACAGCCGGTACGCGTCGGCGTCCCGCTCCCGCTGGGCGAAGGCACAGAACCGGCAGCCCACGTAGCAGACGTTGCTGAAGTTGATGTTGCGGTTGACGACGTAGGTGACGTCGTCGCCGACCGCGTCCCGGCGCAGCTCGTCGGCGCTGCGGCAGAGCTGGTCCAGGGCCGGGCCGTCCGCGCCGAACAACGCCAGCGCGGCGTCGGCGTGCCGGGGTTCCAGCAACGCCGCCGGGTTCTCGGCGACCAGCCGCAGCCCGGCCCGCAGGTCAGCGTCGCCGGAGCCGGCGGCAGCCGACCGACCGGCCCCCGGAGACGGGCCGGCGTCCGACGGCGGTACGGCGACCTTGGCCGCCACCTCCGACCAGTCCCCGTAGACGTGGTCGAAGTCCCCCCGCCGATCCTCGGTACGCCCCGTGAGGTCGATGCCGACGTGCAGGTCGGTCCGCCCGCCGAAGGTCTCGTCCGGCTCCTGCCAGGGGCGGCCGACCGGACGGGCCGACTCCACGGCGAGCCCGGTCACCGGCTCGGCGAGCGCGGTGACGTGCGGCAGCAGGCGCGGATCCAGCCACGGCTCACCGGCAAGGACGTACTCCGGGTAGACGGTCAGCCGCTCGCGCAGCTCGAACCCGGCGGCGGCGGTACGCGCCGCCAACTCGTCAAGCTGCGGCCACGGACGTTCCGGGTTGACGTGATCGGGGGTCACCGGTGAGACGCCACCCCAGTCGTCGATGCCGGCCCGCAGCAGCAGGTCGTACTCACCGGCGATCAGGTTCGGCGGCGCCTGGATGCGGGCCTTCGGGCCGAGCAGCAGCCGGGCCACCGCGACGGTGGCCGCCAGGTCGTGCAGTTCCGCGTCCGGCATCCCGCGCATCGCGGTGTCCGGCTTGGCGCGGAAGTTCTGCACGATCACCTCCTGGAGGTGGCCGTACTCCCGGTGCGCCCGCCGGATGGCGAAGATCGCGTCCACCCGCTCGGCGGGCGTCTCGCCGATGCCGATCAGGATGCCGGTGGTGAACGGGACCCCGACCCGGCCGGCGTCGTCGAGCACCCGCAACCGCACCGCCGGTTCCTTGTCGGGCGAGCCGTAGTGCGGGCCACCCGGCTTCGACCAGAGCCGCGTCGCGGTGGTCTCCAGCATCATCCCCATGCTGGGCGCGACCGGCTTGAGCCGGTGCAGCTCCGACCAGGAGAGCACGCCCGGGTTCAGGTGCGGCAGCAGGCCGGTCTCCTCCAGCACCGCCACCGCGCAGGCCCGCAGATAGTCCAGGGTGGACTCGTAGCCTCGCTCGTCCAGCCACTGCCGGGCCGCCGGCCAGCGCTCCTCCGGCCGGTCACCGAGGGTGAACAGCGCCTCCTTGCAGCCCTGGGCCGCACCGGCGCGGGCGATGGCGAGCACCTCGTCGCGGTCGAGGAAGGCCGCCGGCAACCGGTGCGGCACCGTGGCGAACGTGCAGTAGTGGCAGCGGTCCCGGCAGAGCCGGGTCAACGGGACGAAGACCTTCTTCGAGTACGTGACCACGCCCGGCCGGCCGGCGTCACGCAGGCCGGCGTCACGGATCGCCCCGGCGATGTCGAGCAGTTCCGTGAGGGCGGCGCCACGGGCGCCCAGCAGTACGGACGCCTCGTCGACGTCGAGCGCCCGGCCGGTGGCGGCCCGACGCAGGGCCCGCCGCACGCCCGCCTCCGCAGGCCCAGGCTCGCTGCGATCAACCATCCGCCCAGCCTAGGCGCTGTCGCCGGGCGCACACCCCCCACGTGGGCAACCGCACCCGGCCGCCCGGCTCGTCGTACGCCCGTCAGACCGACTTGTCACCAGGGTCGATCCGCTGGGTGCGGTCGCCCTCGCCCGGCGGCGGCACCGCCTGGCCCGGCTCGGTGCCCTGGCGCGGGATGGTCTGGGTCGGGTCGGCCGACGGGGGCTGCCCGAACGGCGGCACCGCCGGTGAGGTCGGTGCCGGCGACTGCGGCGGCACGACCGGCTGGCCGTGCGGCGGCCAGGTGTGCGGGGCGGACGGCGGCCCACCGGGTGCCTGGCCCGCCACCGGCCACCCCGGCTGCTCCCCGCCCGGCTGACCGCCGGGGTACCCGCTCGGCTGCTGGCCACCGGGGTACCCGCTCGGCTGTTGTCCGCCCGGGTAGCCGGCGGGCTGGCCTCCGCCCGGGTAGCCGGCCTGGCCGGGGTAACCGCTGGGCTGCTCGCCACCGGGCCACCCACCGGCCGGACCGGGCTGCTGCTGCCACCCACCCGGGTAGCCACCGGGCTGTCCCTGGTTGCCCTGGATGCCCCAGCCCTGCTGCGGGGTGCCGTACAGGCCGGGCTCCTGCTTGGGCTTGGGCACGTGGTAGAGCCGCCGCCAGACGGTCCAGACCACGTACGCCGCCGCGCCGAACAACGCCACCCAGCCCGCCCGGGTGATGGCGCCGGTCAGGGCGTCGAAGATCTGCGCCTCGGCCAGCCGGCCGACCGTCCAGATCAGCAGCGTCAGGCCGCCGAGCACGACGCTGACCGCGTACTCGATCAGGGCCACCTGCGTGATCAGCTTCGCTTTCGCCACGACCGGGGCCAGATGGGTGGCGAGCAGCACCGCCAGCAGCGGCAGCACGATCGCCTCCAGCCCGAGGAAGGCGAAGAACGCGCTGCCCGCCCGGCCGGTCACCGTGCTGTAGGCGCCCTGGGGCGTGATCAACCGGATCAGCGCGACGAAGAGGAAGACGGCGTTCGCGCCCAGAAGCACGAGGGCGACGAGTTCCCGAAGCGGCCCGGTCACCTGACGGGCCGGGGTCGGTTCGGTGGGCGGATGCTCCACGGGGCTGGTCACGAACTCTCCCTGAGGGCGAAAGCGGACAGATGCCGACGTGAGCCTAGTCTCCCCGGACGACTGGCTGACGAAGGCGTCACGTAGGCGAGGATGGGCTGATGCGTGTCGTGGTTCTGACCGGGGGAATCGGGGGTGCCCGGTTCCTGCTCGGTGTGCGGGCCTACGCCCGTGAGGTGGGCGCCGAGGTGACCGCCGTGGTCAACGTCGGCGACGATCTGCGCCTGCACGGGCTCCGGGTCTGCCCGGACCTGGACAGCGTCCTGTACTCCCTCGGCGGCGGGGCCGACCCCGAGCGCGGCTGGGGCCGGACCGGCGAGAGCTGGACGGTCAAGACCGAACTGGCCGCGTACGGCGCCGAGCCGAGCTGGTTCGGGCTGGGCGACAAGGACCTGGCCACCCACCTGGTACGCACCACCATGCTCGACGCCGGATATCCGCTGCACCAGGTCACCGACGCGTTGGCGACCCGCTGGCAGCCCGGCGTACGCCTGCTGCCGGCGACCGACGACCGCCTGGAGACACACGTGGTGGTGACCCCGCCCGACGACGCCGGCGGCGACGGGCAGCGGGCGATCCACTTCCAGGAATGGTGGATCCGGTACCGGGCCCAGCTGCCGACGCACCGGTTCGTCTTCGTCGGCGCGGAGGCCGCGAAGCCGGCACCCGGCGTGACGGAGGCGATCGCCGGTGCCGACGTGGTGCTGGTGGCGCCGAGCAACCCGGTGGTCAGCATCGCGCCGATCCTCGCCGTGCCCGGCGTGCGGGAGGCGCTGGCCGGCACTCCGGCACCGGTGGTCGGGGTGTCGCCGATCATCGGTGGCGCCCCGGTGCGCGGCATGGCGGACCGCTGCCTGGCGGTGGTCGGCGTGCCGTGCAGTGCCGCCGGGGTCGGCGGGCTGTACGGGAGCCGGACCACCGGTGGCCTGCTCGACGGATGGCTGGTCGCCGAGGAGGATGCGGGCACCCAGGTGCCGGACGTGACCGTACGCGCGGTGCCGCTGCGGATGACCGACGAGGCGGCGACGGCGACGATGGTCCGCGCCGCAGTGGAGTTGACGTGAGACTGGAGATCCTGCCGGTGCCGGGCATCGGCCACGTGACCGAGGGCGACGACCTCGCGGCGCTGATCGGGGGCGCGGCACCGTGGCTGCGCGACGGCGATGTGCTGGTGGTGACCAGCAAGATCATCTCGAAGGCGGAGGGACGGCTGGTGGACGTACCGGCCGACGGCCCCGACCGGCAGGCCGCCCGGGACGAGGTGCTGGCCTCGGAGACGGTCCGGGTGGTGGCGTCGCGCGGCCCGACCCGGATCGTGCAGACCCGGCACGGCTTCGTGATGGCGGCGGCCGGCATCGACGCCTCGAACGTCGACAAGACCCGGCTGGTGCTGCTCCCCGAGGACCCGGACGCCTCGGCCCGCGCACTCCGGGCCGGCCTGCGAGCCCGCAACGGCGTGAACGTCGCCGTGATCATCAGCGACACCATGGGTCGGCCGTGGCGCAACGGGCTCACCGATGTCGCCCTCGGCGTGGCCGGGATGGACGCGATCCGGGACCACCGGGGCGAGGTCGACCCGTACGGCAACGAACTGGTGCTGACCCAGATGGCCGTGGTCGACGAACTGGCCGGCGCGGGTGAGCTGATCAAGGGCAAGTGTGACCAGATGCCGGTCGCGGTGGTCCGGGGCTACCTCACCGCCGGGCGGGACGACGACGGCGACGGTGCCCGGGTCCTGGTCCGGGACGCGTCGATGGACCTGTTCTCGCTCGGCACCGCCGAGGCCCGGGCGGCCGGGCTGGCCGAGGCCGCGCACCTGCCGGACCGCCCCGGCGAGGTACGGCCCGACCCGGCGGTGGTCGCCGCAGCGATCGCCTCGGTCATCGACGTCGTCGCGCCCGGCACGGTGTTCACCCAGGTCGTCGACGACGACGTACGCGCCGGCCTGGTCAACACCGTGCCCGGCTGGCCGGACCGTGCCACCGGCCTGGTGCTCTGCTCGCCGCCCACCCCGGTCGGCCCGGTCCAACTGGTCCGTTTCGGCACCGACGTGCAGCGACTGCGGACCGCCCTCGCGGCTCACCACGTCCCCACCCAACTACTCCCCCCGCCGCCGGCCACCACCGCTGCCGCCTCCCTGGCCCTCTGAGGGCCCGACGCCGGTCCCCGCCAGTCAGGGGACGCCGGTCCCCCGCCGGACGAGGGCCGACGTCGGTCCCGCCGGTCAGGGGTTGAGCAGGGCGCGCCCCAGCGGGGTGGGGGTGTGCAGGACGGTGTTGCGGTCGCGGTGGCTCACCAGCAGGCCGGCGTTGCGCAGCACGGCGGTGTGCTGGCTGGCCGCCGCCGCCGAGATGCGCAACCGTCGGGCCAGTTCCCCGGTGCTGCACCCGCCGTCGCTGGCGGCGAGCACCGCGGCCCGGGTCCGGCCGAGCAGCGCGGCCAGCGCCTTCCGGCCGGCGCCGGTCCCCTCGGCCACGCCGGCGACCAGCCCACCCAGCCGGTCCACCGGATAGACCAGGACCGGCGGCAGCTCCGGGTCGACCAGCGCCACCGGTGTCCTCGCACAGAAGAACGACGGCACCAGCAGCAGCCCCCGCCCCGACAGGTGCAGTTCCCGGCTGTTCGGATAGTCGGGGATGTGCAGTACGCCGGACTCCCAGCGCACACCCGGCCGCAGGGAGGTCAGCAAACCCTCGATCCCACCGTCGAGCATGGCCCGCGCCCGCCGGTTCCGGTCGGCGTCCACCGCCGCCTGGACCTGCTCCCAGTAGGGGCCGAGAGCCAGGTCACGGTAACGGGTCATGGCGTCGGTCAGCTCGTCCAGCGCGCGCGGCTCGCCCCGCGCGAGGGCCTCCGCCCCGGTGGGCACGCCCCGCCCGCTGGCCAGCCGGCTCAGATCGCGGTGCAGCAGCGTCGCGGGGGTGTGCCGCAGCGCCTCCATCCCGGCCTCGAACCCGCCCACGCTCTCGTACGGGGTGAGGAAGTCCGGGAAGTAGCCATGCGACGGGTTCACCGTCAGCAGCAACCGCAGGCCGTCGGCGTCATCCTGCCGGCGCAGGCCACGCATGACCTCACGCCGCCAACCGGCGAGCAGTGGGTCCCGGCTACGCCCGGGCAGCAGGTGCAGGCTCAGCACCACTTCCCAGATCGGATCCGCCGCCGGAGCAACTCTGGTCCGGAGGATGTCCTCGCCGGAGAAATGGATCTTCAGCATGGAACGACTCCCCGTCACCCGGCTGAGGGACGCCCGGCGACGCTTGGCACTCTACCTGGGACATACCGCCTTGGTCTGTTAAGCGTGGGCTAAAAGACCTCGACTCCCACCACCCGGGTCCGCCATGCTCTGCGTGCCGCAGGGACAGCACGTGCCGCCCCTGCGGAGTCCGGAGCCGGGGGCAGGCACGGCCGGGTGGCACTACACGAGGGTCTGCGGGCTCACCACTTCCGCAGGGGTGCCGCCCGGTCGTCAACCGTCCCGCCCCGCATCTCCCCTCCCACCCGCCCGTACGCTGTGCGGGACGGAAGGAGGGACCGTGCGGATGCCTCACGCAGCGGACGAGCGCACGCGGGCCCCGGAGGACGGCTGGCCCGCACTGCACGCCGACGCGTCGGCGACCCTCTCCGGCTGGACGCCCACCAGCACGGACGCCGCAACCGCCCGGGCCCGTACCCTCGACCTGCTGACCGCCGGACCGGTCGCGATCAGCCGCGCGCACCGGGCCGGGCACGTCACCGCCAGCGCCCTGCTGTTCGACGCGACCGGCACCCGGGTGCTGCTCTGCCTGCACCGCAAGTTCCACCGCTGGGTGCAGCTCGGCGGCCACTGCGAGTCGGGCGACCGGACGCTGGCCGGGGCCGCGCTCCGCGAGGCGACCGAGGAGTCCGGCATCACCGGGCTGCGGGTGGACCCGGTGCCGATCGACGTGGACGTGCACGAGGTCGGCTGCCAGGGCGGCTCCCTGCACCACGACGTACGCTTCGCCGTCTTCGCCCCGCCCGGCGCGGTGGAGACGGTCAGCGCGGAGTCCGAGGCGCTCGGCTGGTTCCCGCCGGAGCAGCTACCGCAACCGCTGGCCGGCGGGACCGCTCGGCTCATCCCGCCGGGACTGGCCGCGTTCAGACGAGCCGGTCCTCCCCCCGTGCCTTGAGTTCGTCCACGATCGCCTTGACGTCCTGGGCGCGCCCGCGCGGGCAGACCAGCAACGCGTCCGGCGTGTCGACCACGATCAGGTCGTGCACGCCGATGCCGGCCACCACGCGTCCGGACTGCGGCACCACCACACAGCCGCTGCTGTCGCGCAACAGCACCTCGGTCTTGACGTCCCCGCCGAGCACCACGTTGCCGTCGTCGTCGGTCGGCAGCACCTCACCGAGCGTGTGGAAGTCTCCCACGTCGTTCCAGCGGAAGTCGCCCGGCACAGTGGCGACCCGGCCGGCGCTCGCCGCGCCCTCCATCACCGCGTAGTCGACCGAGATCTTCGGCAACGTCGGCCAGACCGCGCCGAGCACGTCGTCCTGCTCGGGCGTGCCCCAGACGGCCGCGATCGCGGTCACCCCGGTGTGCAGGGCGGGCTGCTGGCGGGCCAGTTCGGCGAGGAACGCCGACACCCGCCAGACGAACATGCCGGCGTTCCAGAGGTACCGGCCGGACCGCACGTACGCCTCGGCGACCTCGGCGTTCGGCTTCTCCTTGAACTCGACGACCGGACGCATCAGACCGTCGCCCACCGGGTCGCCGGTCTGGAGGTACCCGTAACCGGTCTCCGCCCGGGTCGGGGTGATCCCGACGGTCATCAGCAGACCCTGCTCCGCGCCCCGGATCGCCGCCTGGACCGTCTCCACCCACTGCTGCGGCTGGCCGATGAGGTGGTCCGCCGCGAACGAGCCCATCACCGCGTCCGGGTCCCGCACCGCGATCACCGCCGCAGCGAGCGCGATGGCCGCGCAGGAGTCACGCGGCGACGGCTCGATGAGGATGTTCTCCCCCGGAAGGCCGGTCAACTGGCGGGCCACCGCCGCGGCGTGCGCGGCCCCGGTGACCACCATGGTCCGCGCCGGGGTGGTCAGCGGCGACGCCCGCTCCACCGTCGCCTGGAGCAGTGACGCCGGGGTGCCGGTGAACGGGTGGAGGAACTTGGGGTGGCCGGAGCGGGACAGCGGCCACAACCTTGTGCCGCTGCCACCTGCCGGAATCACGACATAGATCACCTGGACATCATGCCCGAACCGTCCGCCGCAGGTGCCGGGTTGCCGGCGTCAGGCCCGCACTCTGGACCAGGCGGCGACGTGCACCTCGGCGCTCGACTCCCAGGTGAACTCCTTGGCCCGGTCGAATCCGGCCTTGGCCAGCACCGACCGGCGCGGCTCGTCGTCGAGCAGCGACGCCAGGTCGGTGGCGATCTGGTCCGGGTCCTCACTGGTGTACGCCACCGCGTCGCCACCCACCTCGGGCAACGACAGCCGGGGCGTGGTGAGCACCGGCGCGGCGCACGCCATCGCCTCCAGGACCGGCAGACCGAAACCCTCCCCGTAGGACGGATAGGCGGCCACCAGGGCACCACCGAGGAAGCCGGGCAGGTCGGCGTAGCGCAGGTAGCCGGGGCGCAGCAGCCGCAGGTGCGACGGCACCTCCGCGGCGGCGCGGTCGATGTCGTCGTCGTGCCCCTGACCACCGGCGATCACCAACGCGGGCGGATCCTCCCGGTCGGCGACCGCCCGCGCCCAACCACGGATCAGGTTCGGCACGTTCTTGCGCGGCTCCTTCGCGCCATGGAAGGCCACGTAGCTGCTGCCGCCCAGGCCCAGCCGGGCGCGTACCCGGGCCTTCTCCTCGTCGCCGGGGGCGTGGAAGGCGTCGTGGTCGACACCGTGGTAGGCCACGTCGATCCGGGTCGGGTCGGCGTCCAACAGCCGGATCAGCTCGTCGCGGGTCGCCTTGCTGGGCACGATCACCCGGTTGGCGCGGCGTAGCGAAGTCTTGATCGCGCTGCGGAAGAACGTCCGGCGGGACTTGTCGTAGTGCTCCGGCTCGGTGAAGAAGGTCGCGTCGTGCAGGGTCACCGTGACCGGGCAGCCGGCCCGCAACGGGCAGGTGTAGAAGGGCGAGTGGAGCACCTCGGCGCCGACCTGCTGGGCGAGCAGGGGCAGGCCGGTCTGCTCCCAGGCGAGCCGGGCGGGACGGTGCGCGACGGCGGCGGGAGCGGGGACGATCTCCGCTCCGGGCAGCATCCGGCGGTAGCGATCCAGGTCGGTGCGGAGACTGACCACGACCAGTTCCACCGCCGACCCGCACACCTTCCCGAGGGCGCCGAGCAGGCCGTCGACGTATCTACCGACGCCCCCGCGGTCGGCGGGGACACTCGTGGCGTCGATGAGCACGCGGGGCGGGCGACCGGCGGTCACTGGGCGACTCCTTGTGGTGGCGGGACTGTGGGGAACGACACTTCGGGCAAGCCTACGCCGGTGCCGAGTACGGACGCTGACTCCGACCCGACGGTTCGCCGACTTGTGACTGTCATCGAGTACGGCCCGCAGCGGCGTATCGTTCGCGCCGATGGCCGACAACATTGCCCGCGTCCTGTCCGACGCGATCGCGACCGACCCGACCCGTCCTCTGCTCACCTGGTACGACGACGCGACCGGCGAGCGCACCGAACTCTCCGGGGCCACCCTGGCGAACTGGGTGGCCAAGACGGCCAACCTGCTCGTCGACGAACTGTCGCTCGGGCCCGGCGCCACCGCGACGGTGCTGCTGCCACCACACTGGCAGACCGCCGCAGTGCTGCTCGGCTGCTGGTCAGCCGGCCTGACCGTGGTCGATCGGCCGGGCGGCGTGGACGTCCTGTTCGCCACCGCCGACCGGGCCGCCGAGGCGGACGCCTGGTCGGCCGTCGACCGGTACGCGCTCGCCCTGCACCCGTTCGCGCTACCGCTGCGGGAGGCGCCGGCCGGTTTCGCCGACTACGTCACCGAGGTACGCGCGCACGGCGACCACTTCGGGGCGTACCCGCCGGGCGGGCCGGATCACGTCACCCTGCGTGAACGGGCGACCGCCCGAGCGGCCGAGTTGGGCATCTCGCCCAGCGAGCGGGTCCTGATCGACGTGGACGCCCTGCCCGACCCGGTCGACTGGCTGCTGGCCCCGCTCACCGCCCGCGCGTCGACCGTCCTCTGCGCCCACCCCGACCACGCCCGCCTGCCCGCCCGCGCCACCACCGAGAAGGCCACCCGCACCCTCCCCTGACCCCCCCCCGCCCGCCCCACCGTGCCGCCCCGTCGACCGTCCCGGCACTCCGCACATCGCCCTTTCCTCCGTCGATCATGGAGTTGTGGCTGACGTTCCGACCACATTCACCCCTTCGCCCTCGCCCCAAGTCCATGATCGACGGAGTCGGCGGCATGCGACGGGCGCGGGATCTCGTTGATCAAGAGGTTTGCGTCGGGGTCGGGCGGGGTTTTGACGCAAACCTCTTGATCAACACGGCGGGGTGGGGGTGGGGGTGGGGGTGGGGGTGGGGGTGGGGCGGGATTGGGCGAGGGTGGCGAAGGCGGTCAGGGAGTCGGGGTTGGCCAGGGCGCCCTTGGCGGCGGCCTGGTCGACCGGGGTGCCGGTGAGGATCTTCTTGACCGGGACCTCCAGCTTCTTCGCTGAGAGGGTGCGGGGCACCGCGCGGACCTGGTGGACCTCGTCCGGCACGTGTCGGGGCGAGAGGGCGGTCCGCAGCTCGCGGCAGATCGTCGCACGCAGATCGTCATCGAGGGTCAGGCCGTCGGCCAGCACGACGAAGAGCAGCAGCTCACCGGCACCGCCCTCGTCGTCCTCCAGATGCACCACCACCGAGTCGACGACCTCGTCCAGTCCCTCCACCACCGAGTAGAACTCGGCGGTGCCCAGCCGTACGCCGCCCCGGTTGAGGGTGGCGTCGGAGCGGCCGGTGATCACGCAGCCGCCGCGCGCGTTGATGGTGATCCAGTCGCCGTGCCGCCACACTCCGGGGTAGACGTCGAAGTACGCCTCCCGGTAGCGCGTCCCGTCGGGGTCGTCCCAGAAGCCCACCGGCATGCTCGGCATCGGCGCGGTGATGACCAGCTCGCCCAGTTCGCCGATGACCGGGGTGCCGTCGGCCGAGCGGGCCTCCACCTTGGCGCCGAGCGCCCGGCAGGCGATCTCACCGGCGTGCACCGGCAGCAGTGGCACCCCGCCGACGAAACCGGTGCACACGTCGGTGCCGCCGGACAGCGACTGGAGTTGCAGGTCGGTGCCGACCGTCTGGTACACCCAGGTGAAGCCCTCGGCGGGCAGCGGCGCCCCGGTCGAGCCCAGCCCGCGCAGCGCGGACAGGTCGGCGATCTCGCGTGGCACCAGGCCCGCCTTGCGACAGGCCAGCAGGTACGGCGCCGAGGTGCCGAAGTACGTGGTGCCGGTCTCCTCGGCCAGCCGCCACAACCCGTCCAGGTCCGGGTGGCCCGGGTTGCCGTCGAACAGCACGATCGTCGCGCCCACCGCTGGACCGGAGGCCAGGAAGTTCCACATCATCCAGCCGGTGGTGGTGAACCAGAAGAACCGGTCGGCCGGACCGAGGTCGTGGTGCAGGGCGAGCATCTTGAGATGCTCCAGCAGGATGCCGCCGTGCCCGTGCACGATCGGCTTGGGCAGCCCGGTGGTGCCCGAGGAGTAGAGCACGTACAGCGGATGGTCGAACGGGACCGGGGCGAACGTCGCCGGCTCGTCGGTGGCCGCCGCCAGATCGGCCCAGGAGAGCGCGCCCGCCGGGGCCGGGGCCGACGGGTCGAGGTAGCCGATGCTCACCGTGTGCCGCAGCGACGGCAGCGCGGCGCGGATCGCGGCCACCTCGGTACCCCGGTCCACCGGCTTGTCGCCGTAGCGGTAGCCGTCCACCGCGACCAGCACGGTCGGCTCGATCTGCTGCCAGCGGTCGGTGACACTGCGGGTGCCGAACTCCGGCGCGCACGAGGAGAAGATCGCACCGAGGCTCGCCGTGGCCAGCAACAGCACGTACGTCTCGGGGATGTTCGGCGCGTACGCGACCACCCGGTCGCCGGCACCGACGCCGAGCCGGCGCAGCCCGGCGGCCACTCGGCAGACCTGTTCCCGCAGCTCGGCGGCGGTCAGTGTGACCGGGGCGCGGGTCTGCGAGTGCGCGATCACCACGGGGTCGTCGTCGGCCCGGCCGGGCATCCGCAGCACGTTCTCGGCGTAGTTGAGCGTGGCGTCGGGGAACCACCGCGCCCCCGGCATGTCCCGCGCGGCCAGGGTGGCGGTCGGCGGAGTGTGCACGACGACCTCGAAGTGGTCCCAGATCGAGCGCCAGAAGGCGTCCAGGTCGGTGACCGACCACCGCCACAGCGCGTCGTAGTCGGCGAACTCCAGCCCCCGGTTCTCGGCCAGCCACCGCAGGTACGTCCCGATGCGTGAGCGCTGGAGCACGTCCGCCGGCGGCGTCCACAGCACGTCCGTCACTGGTCCACTCCTCCCCTGGCCCGGCACGACACTGTGCGGTGGGCCGTGGCGTCATCTTACGGAAGGGCACCTTGTTAACGCCTGCGGTAGTACCGGGGTCCCCTGCTGACACGAACCGCTCAGCCGGACTCGCCCCGCGCGTCCTGAATGGCGCGGCGGCGGGCCAGCCGGTGGGCGCGGCGGATCTCCGCCTCCCGCCAGCGACGTTCGTCCTCCGGCGTCTCCGGCAGCACCGGCCGCACCAACCGTGGCGCGCCGCCCACCTCGACGCCGACGAAGACGAGGTACGCGGTCGCCACGCCCACCGGCTCCGTCTCGGCCGAGTCCCAGCGCTCGGCCATCACCCGTACGCCGACCTCCATCGACGTCGACCCGGTCCAGTTCACCTGGGCGTACGCGTGGATCAGGTCACCGACGCGGACCGGCTCGGAGAAGACGATCTCGTCGATCGCGGCGGTGACCGCCGTACCTCCACTGTGTCGGGCTGCCGCGGCACCGGCGACGTCGTCCACGAACTTCATCAGCACCCCGCCGTGCACGGTGCCGTAGAGGTTCACGTCGACCGCGGTCATGATCCGGCTGAGGGTCACTCGGGAGTACGACGTCGGCTTGCCCTGTGGTGCGGCGGAGGGGTGCTCGGTCATGGCGGAAACGGTACGGTGCGCGGATGCGACATCTGTGGAGCTTCCTCGCCGGGCTGGTGGTGGCACCGGTCACCTGGGTGCTGGTCACCTTGGGGCAGGACGGGTCGGCCGGCACGGTCAACCGGTGGGTGGAGATCGGCACTTCGAACACGGCCAACCTCATCGAACCGGCCGTCTATCTCGCCGTTGGCGGAGTCGTGTTGGGCCTGCTCGGCACACTGCGCATCTCACCGCTCGGCCCGCTGGTGGCCGGGCTGCTGCTGATCACCCCGTACGTCGGGCTGTTCGTCGCGCCGTTCCGGGTACGCGAGCGCATCCCGGCCGACTGGGAGTTCCTCGGCGACCCGCTGCCGCTGCGGCTGCCGGTGCAGAACGGCACGCTGTTCCTGATCGGTCTGCTGCTGCTGATGGCGACGTTCAGCGGCCAGCGGTGGCGGCGCTGGCCCTGCCCGGTGCCCGCGCCGGTGGCACCGGCCGAGGCGCCGACGCAGGACCTGCCGCTGACCGAGTGGCCGCCGCCCCCGGCGGCGGCGGAACGGGACACCGAGCCGTTGAGCCTGGGCCACCCGGACCCGGACGACACACCGACCGAGCCGCTGCCCCGGCGAACCAGCGGGACGTCGCCCTGGTCGGCGCCGCCGGGCAGCCTGCCGCGACGGGACGACGCCACCACCTGATCGTACGGACGACAGAGGGCTCCGCCCGGTGGCCGCGCGCCGCCGGGCGGAGCCCTAGCTCAGTCCTTGAGCAACTGGCGGGCCATCACGATGCGCTGCACCTGGTTGGTGCCCTCGTAGATTTGGGTGATCTTGGCGTCCCGCATCATCCGCTCGACCGGGTAGTCCCGGGTGTACCCGTACCCGCCGAGCAACTGCACCGCGTCGGTGGTGATCTCCATGGCGGCGTCCGAGGCGAAGCACTTCGCCGCCGCGCCGAAGTACGTCAGGTCGGCGTCACCGCGCTCCGACTTGCCGGCTGCGGCGTACGTGAGCTGTCGGGCCGCCTCCAGCTTCATGCCCATGTCGGCGAGCATGAACTGCACGCCCTGGAACTCGGCGATGGCCTTGCCGAACTGCTTGCGCTCGGCGACGTACCCCTTGGCGTAGTCGAGCGCGCCCTGCGCGATGCCGACCGCCTGCGCGGCGATGGTGACCCGGGTGTGGTCCAGCGTCTTCATCGCGGTGGCGAAGCCGGTGCCCTCGGCGCCGATCATGCGATCCGCCGGGATCCGCACGCTGTCCAGGTAGACCTCGCGGGTCGGTGAGCCCTTGATGCCCAGCTTCTTCTCCGGCGCGCCGAAGCTGACGCCCTGATCGGACTTCTCGACCACGAAGGCGGAGATGCCCCGGGAGCGCGCGGTCGGGTCGGTGACGGCGAAGACGGTGTAGAACTCGGACACACCGGCGTTGGTGATCCACCGCTTCACGCCGTTGAGCACCCAGTGATCGCCGTCCCGCACCGCCCGGGTGGTCATCGACGCCGCGTCGCTGCCGGCCTCCGGCTCGGAGAGGCAGTACGAGAACATCCCCTCACCGGCGGCGACCGGGGTCAGATAGCGGCGCTTGAGGTCGCCGGAGCCGGCCAGCAGCAGCGGCATGGTGCCGAGCTTGTTCACCGCCGGGATCAGCGACGACGAGGCGCAGGCCCGGGCGACCTCCTCGATCACGATCGCGGTGGCCAGCGCGTCGGCGCCCGCTCCGCCGTACTGCTCCGGGATGTGCGGGGCGTGGAAGTCGGCGGCCCGCAACGCGTCGTAGGACGCCGTGGGGAACTCACCGGTCTCGTCGGCCTCGGCGGCCTGCGGCGCCACCTTCGCCACACAGACCTCACGAACGGCTTCCCGGATCGCCTGGTGCTCCTCGGGCAACCGATACACATCGAACGACTGCTCTGCGGGCATGCTGGCCCCTCCCCTTCAGCGCTACTATGCGCAAGTCTGTAGCGTCACCTGGACGGCCATCGCGCAGACTGAAGGATATCCACCACCGCCCGAGCCATGTTACCGGCGCGTAGGCTGAGGCCGGGACGGCGCATGGACGCCGCTCGGCGATGATGGAGCACAGACAGCAGAACCCCCTCCGGTGCCCCACCAGGCACCGCAGCGGACCGCGACGCGACCAGCGCCGCCAGTGCGAGCGGAGAGACAGGCGTGACCATCCCGTACCCGAACACCCAGCCGATGCCCGCCATCGCCTCGGTGACACCCCCCTCGGGTGCCTCCCGACCTCGGGTGACCTTCCTGGGCACTGGCTATCTCGGCGCGACCTACGCCATCTGCTACGCCGAACTCGGCTACGAGGTGCTCGGGTTCGACGTCGACGCCGACAAGATCGCCAAGCTCAACACCGGTGAGGTGCCGATCCACGAGCCCGGCCTGGACGAGCTGCTCCGGCGCAACCTGGCCGCCGGGCGGCTGCGGTTCAGCACCGACATCGCCGAGACCGCCGACTTCGGCGACGTGCACTTCATCTGCGTCGGCACCCCCCAGCGCGCCGACGGCATGGGCGCCGACCTGTCGTACGTCGAGGCGTCCGTCACCGGCCTGGCCCAGCACCTGACCCGCAAGGCCCTGATCGTGGGCAAGTCCACCGTCCCGGTCGGCACCGCCGAGTGGGTGGAGCAGCTCGTGGGCAAGCACGCCTCCGCCGACCTGGGCGTCGAGGTGGCCTGGAGCCCCGAGTTCCTCCAGGAGGGCTTCGCCGTCGACGACGTGCTCCGGCCGAACCGGATCGTCGTCGGCGTCAAGAGCGAGTGGGCCAACGGCATGCTCTACGCCGCGCACAAGGGCGTGTTCGACCTGGCCGCCACCGAGGACCGCGAGGTCCCCCTGGTGGTCACCGACTTCGCCACCGCCGAGCTGGTCAAGGTCGCCGCGAACGCCTTCCTGGCCACCAAGATCTCCTTCATCAACGCGATGGCCGAGGTCTGCGAGGCCGCCGGCGGCGACGTCACCCAGCTCGCCAAGGCCATCGGGTACGACCCCCGGATCGGCAACCGCTTCCTCCAGTCCGGGCTCGGCTTCGGCGGCGCCTGCCTGCCGAAGGACATCCGCGCCTTCCAGGCCCGGGCACAGGAACTGGGCGCCGGCGAGGCGCTGCGTTTCCTGCACGAGGTCGACCTGATCAACCTGCGTCGGCGGACCCGGGTGCTCCAACTCGCCGCCGACCTGCTCGGCCGCCGCTCCGGCCCGGCCGGCCCGGACCTGTCCGGCACCCGGATCGCCGTCCTCGGGGCGACGTTCAAACCCAACACCGACGACGTACGCGACGCGCCCGCCCTCGCCGTCGCCGCGCTGCTGCACAAGGCCGGCGCCGAGGTGCACGTCTACGACCCGCAGGGCATGGAGAACGCCCGCCGGGCGGTGCCGGAGCTGATCTGCGAGCCGGACGTCAACGCGGCGGTCGCCGGCGCCGACCTGGTCTGCGTCCTGACCGAGTGGGCGGACTTCCGCAACGCCGACCCGAGCGCACTCGGCGAACTGGTCACCGGGCGGCGTGTGGTCGACGCCCGCAACTGCCTCGACTCGGCACTGTGGACGCAGGCAGGGTGGGAGTATCGGGGGATGGGGCGGCCCTGATCTGCTCTTTGGGTCTTTGGTTGCGGTGGGGGTTTTCCGCAGCCTGGGTGAGCCGGTCCATCCCGGGGGTGGGGTGGGGCTGAGGGGGCGTGGGGCTGGTCGGGTCGCGTGGGGCTGGGTGGGTGGGTTTGATCTTGAGGGGTGCGTGACCCGCCGACAACGGTCGAATTCCTGGGCCGCATTGGGCATGCTGCGACAGTGGGAATCCACACTGCGGGTGGAGGGGTGTCGTGGCGACCTTTCAGTGCTCCTCGTGCGGCCAGGAGATCAAGCCGGCCGTCCGCTGCCCGCGCTGCGGCGCCCACCAGCCACAATGGGCCGAGCACCTGGCGGACATCGAGCGGTCCATCGCGGAGATGAAGGCCCGCGAGGCCGCCATCGCCAGCGAGCAACGGCGACTCGCCTCGAAGATGCAGGCCGCGCTCTTCCAGCGGGACATCCTCGCGCACGCCGGCAACTCGGGTGACGAACGTCTCAAGCGGTCCGGTCGGTCGCACCGCGTGCTCCGCCGCCGGCCGTCGCGTACCGCCCCCGGCGACGACACCACCGCTGCGGCCTCGGCTCCCACGACCGACCGCACCACCCCGCCGCCCCGCCGGCAGCCCGCCGACCCCGCCACCGGACCGACGCGCACGCCACCGGCCGACGACAGCACGACGGCCCGTACGTCACCTGTCGACGGCGGACCGACGCGTAGGCCACCCGGCGACGGCACCGGCGGGCCGGCCCGCAAGCAACCCGTCGACGGCAGGCGCAGGCCACCCGGCGACGGCAGCAGCCGGGCGACGCACGGCCCGGGCGGCGGGACCGCACCGCCACGGGTGCCCCGGCAGGGGGCCGGCTTCGGGGCGGACGACCCGCCGCCGGACGCACCGGTCTGGTTGGACGCCGACGACCCCGAGCACCCGCCGGAAGCCTCCTCGCGCGAGGTGCAGAACATCCCGCTCGGGCTCGGCGCGCTCCTGCTCGGAGTGGCCGCAGTGGTCTTCGCCGTGGTCGCGACCAGTTCGATGGACGCGCTGACCCGGCTCGGCATCCTGCTGCTCGCCACCGTCCTCATGCTGCTCGCCCCGCCGGTGCTGGTCCGCCGTGGACTGACCTCCACCGCCGAGACCATCGCCGCGGTGGGCCTGCTCCTGGTGCCACTGGCCGGGTACGCGCTCTGGACCGTCGACGCCATCGGTGCCGGTGGCGCCTCCGGCGCGGTCTTCGCCGGAGTGATCTTCGCGGTCGCCGCCGCCGTCTCCGTCGGGTACGCCGGATGGACCCGGCTGCGGGCGCCCCGCTTCGCCACGGTGCTGGCCGCTCAGCCGGTGGTGCCGCTGCTGGCGTACGACCGGATCAGCGGCCCGGTGGGCTGGGCGCTGGTGCTGACCGTGGTGGCCCTGCTCGATCTCTGGCTGGCCCGCTCCCCGGTCACTGTGGAGCAGCCGCTCACCGACGAGCCGACCCCGGCCCCGCCCGGCCGGACGAACCCGCCACGCCAACGGCAGGACGAAGGGCGGCCCGAGGGTGCGCCGGAGGAAGCCGGCGAGGTGCTGGACCCGACCGGCACCGGGCGTACCGCCCCGCCGACCCGGCCGGTACCCGGGCTGCGGGAGCTGACCTGGGTGCTGCACGGCGTCGCGGTCGCGGTCGCCATCGCGTACGCGGTGACCGCCCTGTTGCAGGCCACCACCGTGCCGGGCGCCACCGGGGCCGGTCTGGTGCTGCTGCTGGCCGCCACCGTCTGCCTGGCCGGGACGCTGGTGCTGCGGCGTCCACCGCTGCCCGACATCGGCGCGGGTGTGCTCACCCTCGCCGTCATCGGCGCCCTCGGCCGGATCGCCTCGGTGGCCCTGCCCGGCCGCGCCCTGCTGCTGATCGCGGCCGTCATCACGGTCACCGGCCTGGCCGTCCGGGCGGTGCCGGAGTCCGCCCGCCGTGGCCCGCAGCTCGCCTCCGCGATCGCGTTGACGGTCACCGGGGTGCTGGTCGCCGGCGGTGCCCTGCGTGCCGGGCTCGCCCCGATCCAGGCCGCCCTGCCGGCCTGGGCGGCGGACCTGGACCGGTACCCGGCCGAGCTGGCCGCCGCGGTCGGACCGGCCGCCTGGCAACTCGCCACCAGCGCCTTCCTGCTGACCGTTGCCGCCGTGCTGGCCCTGCCCCCGGAGATCCGCCGCGAGTTCGCGGTGACCGGTGCGGCGCTGACCGCGCTCGCCGTACCCGCCTCCTTCGGGCTGTCCTGGGCGTTGGCGCCCTGGCCGATGGTGCTGACCGCGATCGGGATCGGGGCGGTCGGCCTCTCCGCCCGTACCCCCCGGGCCGCCCTTGCGCACGCGGTGGCCGCCACCGCCGCCGGTCTGGCCGGTGCCGGTGCCGCCCTGGCCCGCCCGGCGTCGACCGCCGCCGTGCTGCTCGCCCTCGTGCTGGCCGGCATCCTGATCGCCGCCGCGCCCCGGATCCGGCTCGCCCCGGCGACGGCCGACACCGTCTCCGCCTGGGCCGCCGGTGGCGCAGCCTTCGCCCTGCCCGGAGCGGTCGCGGCCTTCGTCGCGGCGACCCTGCCCGCCGGCCCGGTACTCACCCCGGCCGCGCTGCGGGAGGTGACCGTGCCGGTGCTGGCGGCCAGTTTCCTCGCCGTCTGCGTCACCCTCGGCTACGCGGCCATCGTCCAGGTGTCCCAGCGGCATCTCCCGATGCCGTTGTCGGTGGGTACCGGCCTCGGCGCGCTGGTGGTCGCCGCCGCCGGCTTCGGCGCCCCGGGCGCCACCGTGGCCGATGCCTGGGTGAGTGCGCTGCTGCTGGTCTCCGCCGTGCTGATCTTCCTGGCCCCGTCGATCGACAGCGGCCGTCGCGCCGACGCCACGATGGACGGCTCCGACCTGGCCGCCGCAGCGGTCACTGCGGCGTTGGTCGCCACCCTGCTGCGGATCGGCGCGGTGCTGGCACCGGGCGGCCAGCTCGCGGTCGCCGCCGCACTGGTCCTGGTGGTCTCGGTGGCCGCGCGGGCCATGCCGGAGCAGTGGCGGCGCGGACCGGTGCTCGGTCTCGCCGTCGGCGGGGTGCTGATCGGGCTGCTGGCCGGGTGGATGGCGCTGCGCGGTGGCGTGGGTGTGCTGGCCACCCCCGGGCCCATCTGGAACGGTGACCTCACCGGCTGGCCCGCCGCCCCGACCGGGGGTACGACGTGGCAGGGCCCGATCGCACTGCTGCTGCTCGCGCTGGCGGCCGGCATCCTGCTGCCGCCGCCCTGGAGGTACGACGTCTCCGGCGTGGCGGTGGTGCTCGCCACCATCGGCGCGCCCGCCGCGTTCAACCTGGGCTGGTGGTCACCGGTGGTGATCGGTGCGATGGTCGCCGCCGTCCTCGGCATGGCCGCAGTCGCCTCCGTCGACCCCCGGGCCGGACTGTCCCGGATCACCGCCGCCGGGGTGGTGGCGCTGCACGCCGCCGGTGCCGGTCTGGTCCGGCCGTGGACGACCGCGCTGGCCCTGGCCAGCGTGGTGCTGATCGGCGCGGTCGTGGCGGCGCTCGCCCGGTCGATGGCGGAGCCGCTGGTCGACGACATCCACGTCGAGGGGATGCCGCCGCACCTGGCGCAGATCGGCGGCGCGGGCATCGGTGCCGCGCTGCTCGCGCTGCCAGGTGCCACAGCCGCCCTGGCCGTCGAGTTCGGCCACCCACCCGAAGTGGTGCTGACCGCCGGCCTGGCCGCGTCCAGTCTCGGGTTGGCCGCGACCGCCGCGGTCCGCCGCCAGGTGCCGCAGTACCTGCCCTGGGCGAGTGCCGGAGTGGTCGGCGGGGCGAGCGTGACCGCGCTGGCCGCCGTACCCATGCACCTGCCGGTCGGCGTGTACGCCGCCGCCGCAGCCCTGCTCGGGGTACTCGCCGAACTGGTCCGGGGAGCGACCGAACCGCCGGTCGGCGCGGCCCAGCCGGTCCGCCGGTGGACGGTCCTGCTGGACGGTGCCCTGCGCCGGCTGCCCGACGACGGCGTACGGCGTCGGTGGCGGGTCAGCCCTGCCGCCGGGGCACTGGCGGCCGCCGCCCTGCCGGTCATCCTGGCGCTGGTCTCGATCGCCCCGGCGCTGCTGGCCGCACTCGTCGACCCGCACGGCACGCTCAACCGCATCTGGCAGGGGCCACCACCGGAACTGCTGAATCCGCCGCCGGCCGCGGTCAACCCCACCCATGTGCTCACCGCGCTGCTGCTCACCGTGACCGCGGCCCTGGCCGCCACCGGGTTCAGCGGCGGCCGGCGTACCCGTGCGGTGCCGGTGGTGCTGCCCGGCGCCGCGGTGACCCTGCTGATCGCCCCGGTCGCGCTCGGCAGCGGCTGGCCGGCGAGCACCCTCTCGGCGCTGGCCGTGTTCGCCATCTCGATGCTGGGGCTGGCCCTGACCCCGCCACCGTCCCTGGTGGAGCGGGCCCGCTCGATCCGGCTGGCCCGGGTCCTGGTGTTCGTGATCGGGCTGGCCGCCGGTGGGGCGGGTCTCGCCGGCAGCCTCGCCACCCGGGAGCTGACCCTGTTCACCCTCGCCGGTGGGGTCGCGGTCGGAGTGGTCGCCGCCCTGTACGGCACCACCTCCCGGGCGCGCATCCTCGGCTGGCTGTTCGCCTCGTTCAAGGCACAACTCCTGGTGCTCACCGCCGGACTGGTGGCCGGGCTCGCCCCGGTCTGGTCGGCGTTCGGCGTACTCGCCGTCGGTGCGGCCCTACAGGTCTTCGCGGCAGTCCTGCCCCGCTTCCGTCGCCCCGAGGCGCGGCGCGAGGCGGCGACGGTGGAGTGGAGCGGGTACGCCGCCGCGCTCATCGCGCTGGCGCTGGCCTTCGACTCGCCCCGGCACATCGCCGCCCTGCTGGCCGCCTGGGGCGCGGTCCTCGGGCTCGCCGCCATCCGGCCAGGTCGCCGGCCGGTGGAACGCCGCATCCTGTTCTGGGGTGTGGTGGTCTGCGAGATCACCGCCTGGTGGATCCTGATGTGGGTCGCCGACGTGGCGCTGCCCGAGGCGTACACGCTGCCGTTCGCGGCGTTGGCGCTGCTGGTCGGCGTGCTGGAGGTGCGGCAGCGGGCCGACCTGAGCAGCTGGGTGGCGTACGGGCCGGCGCTGGTCGCCGCCTTCGTGCCCACCCTGGCGATCGTGCTGGCCACCGACTCCAGCACGCTGCGGCAGGTGCTGCTGCTGCTCGGTGCGGTGGCGGTGCTGGTCTTCGGCTCCATGACCCGTCAGCAGGCACCGGTGATCGTCGGCGCGGTGGTCACCGCCATCGCCGCCGTGCACGCCCTGTTCAGCCTCGGGCCGTGGCTGGTGCTGATCCCGGTCGGCATCCTGCTGCTCGTGCTCGGCGCCAGCAACGAGCGCCGCCGCCGCGCCCAGGAACGCCTCCAGACGGCTCTGCGCGGCATGCGGTGAACCTGAGATGTAAGGAGGGGTCCCCTGCTAACGCCTCGTGTATAGCAGGGGACCCCTCCTAACACGGCTCTCTACACGAAGCACTGAACACGGCACCCCTACAGGGAGGCGCGCAGGGCGGCGTCCTTCTCCGCGACGAGCTGCTCCAGATCCGCCTGGTACGCCGACATCCGATCGACCAGCGCCGGGGCGCCGGTGCCCAGGATCCGCACGGCGAGCAGCCCGGCGTTGCGTGCGTTGCCGATCGACACGGTGGCCACCGGCACGCCCGCCGGCATCTGCACAATGGACAGCAGTGAATCCAGACCGTCGAGGTGCTTCAACGGCACCGGTACGCCGATCACCGGCAACGGCGTGACCGAGGCGATCATGCCGGGCAGGTGGGCGGCGCCACCGGCACCCGCGATGATCACCTTCATGCCCCGACCAGCGGCGGCCCGTCCGTAGTCGATCATCTTCACCGGGGTGCGGTGCGCCGAGACCACCTCGACCTCGTACGGCACCTCGAACTCGGCGAGCACGTCGGCTGCCGCCCTCATGGTCGGCCAGTCCGAGTCGCTACCCATGATCACACCGACCGTGCTCACGTCGTTCTCCCTCTCGTTCACGAACTGCGGGCCCACACGGTCACTCCGTACCGTCGCGGAGCCAGCGGACGGCCCGGGCGGCCCGGGCGCGTACCTCGTCCAGGTCGTCGCCGAGCACCGTGACGTGCCCGATCTTGCGGCCGGGACGGACCTGCTTGCCGTACAGGTGCACCCGGGCGGTCGGTTCGGCGGCGAAGAGGTGGTGCAGCCGCTCGTCGATGGACATGCCGCCGGGCTCGCCGCCGAGCACGTTCGCCATCACGACCACCGGCGCGGTCAGCGCGGTGTCGCCCATCGGGTAGTCGAGCACCGCCCGCAGGTGCTGTTCGAACTGCGACGTCCGGGTGCCCTCGATGGTCCAGTGCCCGGAGTTGTGCGGGCGCATCGCCAGCTCGTTGACCACGACGCGGCTGCCGCTCGGGGCCGCCGGATCGGCCACCTCGAACAGCTCCACGGCGAGCAGGCCGACCACGCCGAGCGCGGTGGCCAGGTCGATGGCGAGCTGCTGCGCCGAGACCGCCAGCTCCTCGTCGAGGTCGGGTGCCGGTGCCAGCACCTCGACGCAGATACCGTCCCGCTGCACCGTCTCCACCACCGGATAGACGGCGACCTGACCGAACGGCGAGCGGGCCACCTGCACCGCCAGCTCCCGGCGCAACGCCACCCGCTCCTCGACGATGAGCGTGGTCCCGCCGTCGAGCAGGGTCCGCACCAGGTCGTCGGCGACGGCGGCGTCGGCCACCGGCCACACACCCCGGCCGTCGTACCCACCCCGGGCCGCCTTGAGCATCACCGGCCAGCCCACCTCGTCACCGAAGGCCACCACGTCGGCCGGGGTGGTGACGGGGCGCCAGGCCGGATTGGGCGCGCCGAGTGTGCCGAGCCGCTCCCGCATGACCTGCTTGTCCTGGGCGTGCACGAGTGCGTCGGCCGGCGGGAACAGCTTCACCCCCTCACCGGCGAGGGTGCGGATGTGGGCGGTGGGCACGTGCTCGTGGTCGAAGGTGACCACGTCGCAGCTCTTGGCGAAGGTGCGCAGCGCGGCCAGGTCGGTGTGGTCGCCGTACTGGACGTCGGCGGCGACCAGCGCCGCGCCGTCGTCCGGGGTGAGGGCGAGCACACGCAGCGACTGACCGAGAGCGATCGCGGCCTGGTGGGTCATCCGGGCCAACTGGCCGCCACCCACCATGCCGACAACAGGCAGACCGGTACGGGAATCCATAGCGGCGCCAGCCTATCCGGGCCGGTCGGGGCGCCGGCCGGCGGTCACCGGTGTCAGCGCAGTTGTGCCACCAGGTCGTCGACGCCGCTGACCGGCCGTTGGCAGACGAAGCCCCGGCAGACGTACGCGGCGGGTCGGCCGTCGAGCAGCGGCCGACCGGCCAGCAGCGGCACCCCCGACTGGTCGGGCTGCCCGGCGACGATCACCGCGCCGGGCGGGGCGTGCCGGTACGCCGCCGCGACCAGCGGGTCGTTCGCCGGGTCCCCGGTGACCACGGCGATCTCGGACGGGCCGGCGAGCAACGCCTCGCCGACGGTGGACGCGTACCCGGTGAACCGGGCGTGCCGCCCGACGATCGGCGCGACGGTGGCCAGTGCCGCCTCGGCTGCCTCCCGGTACCGGTTCTCCCCGGTCAGAGCCGCGTAGCTGACCAGGGCGGCGGCGATCGCGGAGCGACCGGAGGGGGTGGCGTTGTCGGTCGGGTCGGCGGGCCGGGTCACCAGTTGCTCCGCGTCGTCGGCGGTGTCGTAGAACGCCCCGCCGGGTGCGGCGAAGTGCGCCAGGGCGGCATCGAGCAGTTCGCCGGCCAGGTCCAGCCACCGCCCCTGGCCGGTCACCTGGTGCATGGCGCAGAACGCCTCGGCCACGCAGCCGTAGTCCTCCAGCACGCCGGCCGGCTCACCGACCCGGCCGTCCCGGGAGGCGCGGCGCAGCCGCCCGTCCACCACGTGCACCCGGGCCAGGTGCTCGGCGGTCTGGCGCATCGCGCCGTCGGCGACGATGACGACCCCGTCGAGCAGGTTCGCCTCGCCCTCGGTGCCGATCCGCCCGGCGGTCTCGACGAGCCGGACGAACTCGGCGAGCGCGGTGACGGCCAGCCCGTTCCAGGAGGCCACCACCTTGTCGTCGCGGGCCGGCTGCGGTCGGGTGTCGCGCACGGCCAACAGCCGACGGATCACGTCCTGCCAGCGGGCGCGTACCTCCGGGTCGGCGTCGTCGACGTCCCGGGCCAGCCGGAGCACGCTCCTGCCGTGCTCAGAGGTGCCGGATTCGGTGACGGCGAACAGGTCGGCGGCCCAGCGGCCGTCCTCCTCACCGAGCGCCTCGACCAGTTGCGTCGGGGTCCAGGCGTAGGTGAGCCCTTCGACGCCCTCGGTGTCCGCGTCCAGCGCCGAGGCGAAACCCTGGCCGGGGCGGTGCAGCTCGTCGGCGAGGAACCGGGCGACGTCCCGGGCCACCCGTAGCGCCAGCGCATCGCCGGTGAGCCGCCAGAGCTGGGTGTAGACCCGCAGCAGCAGGGCGTTGTCGTAGAGCATCTTCTCGAAGTGCGGCACGGTCCAGTGCTCGTCCACAGCGTACCGGGCGAAGCCTCCGGCGAGCTGGTCGTGGATGCCGCCCCGGGCCATCGCCTCGCAGGTGTGCCGGACGATCTCCAGGCTCTGCGGCGAGCCGGTGCGCTGGTGGTGCCGCAGCAGGAACAGCAGGTTCATGTGCGGCGGGAACTTGGGGGCACCCCCGAAGCCGCCATGGGTCTCGTCGTACTCGGCGGCCAGTTGGTCGGCGGCGGCGTCGAGCAGGTCAGCGGTGAGTGGGGCGGTGGGTCCGCCGACGGCCTGGGCGCCGCCGATGGCCTCCACCACCGCGACGCCCTGACGCAGTACGGCGTCGCGCTGGTCCCGCCAGGCGGTGCCGATCGACTCCAGCAGGCGGACGAAGTTCGCCCGGGGAAAGTACGTGCCGCAGAAGAACGGGGTGCCGTCCGGGGTGGCGAAGACCGTCATCGGCCAGCCGCCCTGACCGGTCATCGCCTGGGTGGCGGTCATGTAGACGGCGTCGACGTCGGGCCGCTCCTCGCGGTCCACCTTGATCGACACGAAGCCCTCGTTGAGCAGCGCGCCGACGCCGGCGTCCTCGAACGACTCGTGCGCCATCACGTGGCACCAGTGGCAGGCGGAGTAGCCGACCGAGATGAGCACCGGCACGTCCCGCCGCTTCGCCTCGGCGAACGCCTCCTCGCACCAGGGCCACCAGTCGACCGGGTTGTCCGCGTGCTGGAGGAGGTACGGGCTGGTGGCATCCGCGAGTCGGTTCACCAGACGACCATATCCAGCCGCCGTGGTGGCGGCAGGGCCTCCTCCGGGTGCGGACGCCGTCCGCTAATCGTCCCATTGACATGAAGTCACCTCACCACGTAGCGTCAACTTATCGTCAGTCAAACATAAAGCGGTCCGACCGTGCAGTCGACGAAGACCTGCCGACGATCGGCCCTCCTCACCCGCCCTGCGCCCATCAGGCTCACGATCGCCCTTGGACGGACGTCATGACCCATGCACAAGCCAGCGCACCTCCGGAAACCCCGTCCACCCCGCCGCCGGCCGTGGTCTCCAACGCCACCCGGCATCTCTGTGCAGGTGCATACCTCGACGAGCAGTTCCTGCGGACCAGCCTCAACCAGGTCTACCGCCAGGACCGCCGCTTGGTCGCCCCGTCGTACGGCTTCGATCTGGTCGCCGTGCTCGGACACTGCCTTCAGGCGCGCCGGCTCTTCACCATCAGGGACGCGGTGATCGTCGGCACCGTGGTGTTCAGCGCCTGCGTCGCACCTCCCGCATTCATGCTCACGCTCACCGTCCTGATCTCGCTCTACCTGACCACCTCGGCTCTGCGGCTCATCCAGGAGATCTCGCGAGAGTTACGCCAAGGCCGGTCCGCCAGCGCGGGCCTCATCATCGGGCGGGTCCTGCTCGTGATCTTCCGTCTGATGGTCGCCGGTGCGCTGCTCGTGCTGCTCGTGCCTGTCGCCCTCACCTTCGCCCTCGGCTCCGCGATCAGTGGAGCCTCCGACGCCACGACCGTCCCCGGCGCAACCGGAGCCGTCCTGCTGCTGATACTCGGGCTGATCCTCGCTCCACCGGTCGTCGCGAGTCTGGCCCGGCAGAACCGGCTCGATGCGTTCGCTCCCGGACTGACCCCCGCCCCGCCGTCCCGCTCGGCCCGCTTCGACGACATCAAACGGCAGGAGAGCGGCAACACCGTCGTCTACTCCGGCTACCGGCCCTTCGTCGGCGCCGGGTATCCCTGGAAGAGCTGGGGTCTCGCGCAGCGGCTGGTCCGTGCCGCCAGCCCCCTACCGGAACTGGCACCGGAGGGTGAGCGGGAGTTCACCAGCGCCCCGTTCACCGCCGAGCAGTTGGTCGGCCACCTGCGCGACGAACTCACGGCTCTGACCACAGAGCCCGCAGCGGAGCGGCAGATTCCCGGGCTGACCGTCAACGACCGGATATTCCTGGCCGGCACCGAGGTCGCACAGCTCGTGCCGTACACGCCCCCCGCACACGTTGCGGAGATCATCCGTAATCCGACCGGGCCGGCTCGTCACTACCTGGTATGTCAGGTGGTCTCCTGGCGGGGTGAACTGGTCACCACCGTGCACGTTCACGTGGCGGTGCAGGGGAAGTCGCTCTACATCGAGTTCACCTCGACGGCGCTGCCGCCCTGCGACGACCGCTATCGAGTGGTCGACCAGGTTGGCGGCACCGGGCGGGAAGCGTACCTGCGGGCCGGCGTGTGGGGCTTGCTGGACGCCCCGACGACCATCGGTCGAGCCCCGGTCAACCTACTTCGCGTCGGCCTGGATGCCCTCCTCAGCGCCGACTGGATCCGATCCGACCGGAGCATACGTGTCGGCTACGACTACGGCGCCGCGGTGAGCGTCCGGGAAGCCGGTACCGCGCCAGACACTCGCAGCCACACCCAGACCCAAGAAATCGACAAATACCAGCGGATCATCGAGCGTCGACTACTGGCGGCCGTGCTCGACTTTCTCGACCGCCGGGGCGTGGACACGGTCGAGTACCGCCAACGGGCGCTCACTGTCCTCAACGCCGGTGCGGTGGTCACGAACGGCACGTTGACGGTCCACGGAGACGTGAGCGCCACCCAGACCAACGGAGGACAGCCCGGCTCAGGAGGCGGTCGATGAACCTGTCCTCGGTCTCGAACAGCGGCATTGTGGCCAGCGGCGGCACCATCTCGGTGGGCGGAAACGTCAGCGCGGAGCAGCACCTCCACCACGGCACCGCGCCGGGCTCGACCGGCTCCGCCGATTCCGTCCGTCGCCGCGCCGACGTGGCGGTCCTCACCGTGCTGCGGGAAGAGATGGCCGCCGTGGCCGAGGTACTCAGCCGCGCGCCGGACCATTGGGTGGATCGGGCGTACGGGGGCGCTGCCGTGCACCGGGCCACCGTCTCCACACCAGAGGGACCACTACGCGTGGTGGCCACCCAGGCCCTCGAACCCGGTACGCACTCTGCCCTGATCGCCTTCCGGGACCTGTGTCAACGTTTTGCTCCGCAACTCGTCCTGCTGGTCGGGATCGCCGGGGCGGTGCGGGCCGACGTGGAGATCGGCGACGTGGTCCTTGCCGACGAGGTGATCTGGTACGACAGCCGACGGGAGACCGAGGACGGCCCCAAACGGCGAGGTCGGATCCAGGCGACCGCACCTGTGCTCCGGCGCCGGGTCAACGACTTCCTGGTCCGTCACGGCACGCTCTTCCAGCTCGAACCGGGGCGGAGCCATCGGATCCACCGTGGACCCGTCGGCTCGGGCAACGCGGTGGTGACCGACGCAGGTTCGGACATCCGTGGATGGCTGGTCGAGGTCCACGAAAAGGTCCTCGCGGTGGAGACCGAGGCAGGCGGGCTGGCCCAGGGCTTCTACGAGGCAGTGGACGGAGCCCGCCCGCTGCGCGGATGGATGACCATACGGGGCATCTCCGACCATGCCGACCGGCAGAAGGGCCATCGTGACCACGAGCTTGCCTCCCGGCATGCGGCGGCGGTCCTGGAACGGCTCCTGCCCTTCCTGAGACTGGCACCGGAAGAGTCATGAATCACGCCGACGACCAACGCACGGCCTCCGTCGGTCCCCGTCGAGCGGCGTTGCCCCGTCGCCTGACCGCTCGGGAGTTGGAGACGTTCCTCGTCTCCGGTACGGCGTTGGTCGTCGGCCTGCTCGGCCTGCTCGATGTCACCGGACCGAAGGTGGTGGCCGCGGCCACCCTGGCCGTTCTCGGTGTGATCACCTTCGAACTGCTGACCGGTCATCGACGGCTGCGGCGCATCGAATCCGGACTACGGTCGGTGGCTGGCGGCCTCAGCGGCGACAGCGTGAGTTCGATGGACCGGGTGCTCACCGTCGCGGTTCCCGGCGGCGTGACGCCAATGGTCAACGCGCGGGATATCCGGCTGGTCGGCGTCAGTCTGAGTCGGACCGTTCGCAACCATCTCGACGAGCTGCGACAACAGTTGCTCGCCGGCGCCACCGTCCGAGTGGCTTTGATAGATCCGGCCAGTTCGGCGCCGGAGGAGGCGGCCCGGCGCAACGGCCTCGGTGCGGCGGCCGGGGGAAACATCTTCGCGCACCGCATTCAGCCCACCATCGACCTACTTGACTATCTTGCCACCGAGACGGGCGGCGCCGGCCGGTTGGAGGTCCGGCTGCTGCGGTTCGTGCCCGCCTTCGGCATGGTGCTGGTCGATCCGACCGAGCCGACCGGACGTATCTCGCTCGACATCTACTCTCACCGCCCGGACGGACGAGAGGCGACAGTTACCCTCCGTGCAGAACGTGACCCGATCTGGTATCACCACTTCCTACAGGAGTTCGACCGGGTGTGGGCTGGTGGTCGGGTCCAAGACGGGCGGCCGCTCCTGTGATCAGGATGCCTGCGCAGGCCACGGCAGGCAGAGCTACGCTTCCGGATGTGCCGGACCAGCCTACCGTTTTCCGTATCGCCATCGACCTGACGATCCTCACGATCCGTGACGGCCAGCTAGCGGTCCTGCTGATCGAGCGCGGCAAACCGCCGTTCGAGGGACAGTTGGCCCTCCCTGGCGGCTTCGTCCGCTCTGGTGAGGACCTGCACGACACCGCAGTGCGGGAGTTGTCCGAGGAGACCGGACTTGAGGGACGTAGCCTGCATCTGGAGCAGGTCCGGACGTACGCCACGCCTGGACGGGACCCGCGAGGCCCGATCGCCTCGGTGGCGTACCTGGCGATCGCACCCGACCTGCCGACCCCGGTGGCCGGTACCGACGCGGCCCGGGCCCACTGGGAACCGTTGGACCTTGAGCGGCTGGGCTGCGGATGGCTCGCCTTCGACCACGACGTCATCCTCCGACACGCGCTAGAACGGGCTCGTGCCAAGCTGGAGTACTCGCCACTCGCGGCTGCCTTCTGCGGCGAGACCTTCACGATCGGCGAGTTGCGTGCCGTCTACGAGGCCGTCTGGCAGGTACGCCTCGACCCACGAAACTTTCACCGCAAGGTGACCGGGGTGGCCGGCTTCGTGGTGCCCACCGGGGAGCGTCGCTATCCCCCCACCGGTCGCCCCGCCGGCCTCTACCGGCGGGGGAACGCGACCCTGCTGTACCCGGCGATGCTGCGTCCGGGCGGCAGCCGGCGCTAGCGATGCGCCACCACGGGGGTTGGCGGGACAGGTCAGGAGGCGCCGTCGGCGCGCAGCGGCAGGACGTTGGTGGGGCTCTGGCGGGACAGCGAGCCGAGCACCGCACCGATCTTGTCGGCGGGCATCGGCTTGAAGAAGTGGTAGCCCTGGGCCGCGGTGCAGCCCAACTCGGCCAGAGCCGAGCGCTGGGCGGCGGTCTCCACGCCCTCGGCCACCACCCGCAGCCCCAGTTCGTGGGCCAGTCCGACGGTGCTGCGGACGATCGCCGCCGCCTCCGGCGAATCCGCCATCCGGAGCACGAACGACCGGTCCACCTTCAACTCGTCGACCGGGATCCGGGCGAGGAAGGCCAGCGACGAGAAGCCGGTGCCGAAGTCGTCGACCGCCAACTGCACACCCATCGACCGGAGCGCGCTGAGCACCTGGTCGATGATCTCCAGCTCGCTCATCACCACCGTCTCGGTGATCTCCAGGACCAGCCGGTCGGCCGGCACCTGGTGCCGGCGCAGGGCGTCGGCGATCTCCGTCGGCAGGCGGTGGTCCAGCAGACTGCGGGCGGAGAGGTTGACCGAGATCGGGATGTCCAGGCCCTCGCGGGCCCAGCCGGCCGCCACCCCGAGCGCCTTGTCCAGCACGTACCGGGTGAAGGTGCCCAACTGCTCGCTGTTCTCCACCGGCCGGATGAAGTCGGCCGGACCGAGCAAGCCCCGACGCGGGTGCCGCCAGCGGATCAGCGCCTCCACCCCGGTCGGCGCACCGGTGGCCAGGTCCACGGCCGGCTGCAACACCAGCACGAGCTGGTCGTCGGCCAGCAGCGCCTCGCGTAGCTCGGCGAGCAGGGCGAGTTGGTCGGTGCTGGCCGCATCCCGGGAGCTGTCGTATGCCGCCACGTTGCCGCCACCGGACTTGGCCTGGTACATCGCGATGTCGGCCCGGCGCAGCAGCTCGGTCAGGTCGGCGGTGCCGGCCGACGCCACCACCACGCCCACGGACACCTCGACGGACATGCGTACCCCGGCCACCTCGGTCGGCGCGGCCAGCCGCTCGGTGATCTCCCGGGCCTGCCGCAGCGCGTACGCCATCGGGGCGGTGCGGTCGCCGAGTACCGGGACCGAGGTCAGCAGCAGCGCGAACTCGTCGCCGCCGAGCCGGGCGAGCAGGTCGCCGCCGCGGGTCAGGGTGCCCAGCCGGTTGGCGGTCAACCGCAGCAGCTGGTCGCCGGCGGCGTGCCCGAGCGTGTCGTTGACCTCCTTGAACTGGTCGATGTCGAGCAGCAGCAGGGCCACCGGGTGGTCGTGCGTGAGTTTCCGCAGCGCCTGGTCGCCCTGGCCCAGCATGGCCGTCCGGTTGACCAGCCCGGTCAGCGGATCGTGCACCGCTTCGTACGACGAGCGCGCGGTGACCACCCGCAGCTCACGATGGGTCGCCGCGTCGTGCAGGGCGGCCGACAGCGCCTCGGCGAAGGCGGCCAGCGCGTACCGTTCCCGCTCGGTGGCGGGGGCCGTCCGGGGCAGCCGTACGCGCAGCCGGCCGACCCGGGTCTCGCCCACCGAAAGGTCGCGGAGCAGTTCGTCCGGGTCGGGTTCGGTGTCGCCGGGTGGCGCGATCTCCCGGTCGACCACCTGACCGCTGGGGTCGCCCCGGTAACGGCGCCAACGACCGTCGCCCCGGACCACCTCCACGTCCACGATCTCCGCCTCGAACACGGTGAGCGCGCCGGTCACCCCGGCGATCGCCACGCCGCGCTCGTCGAGCTGGTTGAGCGCCGCCGTCGCCTCCGCGAACGACCGCCAGGTGCGCCGTTCACGCTCGTCGCGCAACCGTTGCCGGTAGGTCTGGTGGAGCAGCCACAGCGGCACGGGCAGCAACACCAGCCACCGGGGGTCGAACTCGATCAGGGCCACCACGATCAGGCCAGCGACCACGTTGCCGACGAACATCAGCAGCTTGCCCCGCAACGCGGCCAGCAGTGGGCGCCCGATCGGCATGCCGTGCCGCAGCGCCAGCATCACCCCGCCCAGCCAGGCACCGGCCAGCAGGTAGGTGAGGGCACCGGCGGCGAGGGCGAGGGCGAGGGCCGGAGTCGGGGCGGCCAGCATCGGCGCGCCCAGCGCGGTGGTGACCGACACCGCCAGCGCGACGGCGGCGGTCTGCGATCCGGCGATGCGGACGACGTCCCAGCTGGATCTGCCGTCGTCCACCACGGACAGGATCGTCCAGGCCAGGATCATGCCGATCAGGGCCGCGCCCGGCAGCCATCCGGGCGGCACCAGATAGAGGCAGACGATCAGCGCGGCCTCGGCCCAGGTGATGGAGACCACCCCGGCGGCGGCCCGGAACCGCAGGCGGGCCAACTGCGACAGAGCGAAGAGTGCGACCGCGATGCCGAAGCGGGTCAGCCCGTCGAACGGCCCGAACGGGTCGTCGGCCGGCAGGCGTACCGGCACGCTCAGCCCCACCACGGCGGCCACCACGGCGGTGAGTCCGACGGCGACCGTCAGCAGGTGCACCCCGACCGGGGTGCGACGGCCCTCGGGCCGGTCGAGCGGTTGACCGGCCCTGCCGGAGGTCACCGACCCACTCCCGACGGGCGGGAACAGGGCGCGCGAAGGGCGGAAACGACTGCGATGGTCATCGGCGCCCCCTCCCGCGCACGGCATGAGGACTTCCGGTCCTCCCGGCGGAAGGCTAAGCCAAACCGGATGGTCGCAACAGGGGGCGACCATCCGGTTCAGCGTGAATCATGCCCCGATCAGGCGTCGCGACGCTGCTGACGCCGGTTGGGAGCGTCACCGGATGAATCCAGCATCACGTTCTCATCTGTCGGATCACTGACCGTTTGCTGCGCGGTGCCCGACTCGACTACGGGCTCCTGACCGGGGAACCGGTCGGGCAGCCGGCGCAGCCGGGCGTTCATGTTGCGGATCAGCAGCACGGTCGCGGTGCCCAGGACGAGGATGAGGAACAGGCCCATCGGACCGGCCAGGCCCCCCGTGCGGGTGTCCCCGAAATTGTTCTGGGCGAGCACCTGTGCGACGGTCAACATGGGATTCCTCCGGAGTGCGATGTCCGACCAGGGTAGCCCGCCGCCGGATCAGCGGGCATGCGCCGTCTCCCGGATGCCGGCGAACAGGTCCGACTCGGGCAGCGGCGAGTCGACCAGCGAGCGTACGAGCTGGAAGTCCTCCGTCGACCAGGCGCGCTGTTGCAGCTCCATCGGCACCTGGAACCAGAAGCCGTCCGGGTCGACCTGGGTGGCGTGGGCGCGCAACGCGTCGTCCCGGACCGGGAAGTACTCGGCGCACTCGACCCGGGTGGTGATCCGGGGGCCCTTGTCCGGCCGGTCGTCCCAGCGGGTGAGCCACTCCGCGTACGGTGACTCGGCACCGCCGGCCAGGATCGCCTCGTGCAGGGCGAGGATCTTGCCCTTGGAGAAGCCGATGTCGTAGTAGAGCTTGAGCGGCTGCCACGGCTCGCCCAGCTCGGGGTAGCGCTCCGGGTCACCGGCCGCCTCGAAGGCCGCCACGCTGACCTTGTGGCACATGATGTGGTCCGGGTGCGGGTAGCCGCCCTCCTCGTCGTACGTGGTGACCACGTGCGGACGGAACTGCCGCATGAGGCGTACCAGCGGACCGGCGGCCACCCCGACGTCCTGGAGCGCGAAACAGCCCTCGGGCAGCGGCGGCAGCGGGTCGCCCTCGGGCAGTCCCGAGTCGACGAAGCCCAGCCAGGCCTGCTCGATGCCGAGGATGGCGCGGGCCGCGTCCATCTCCGCCCGCCGGATGTCGGCGATGTTGGCCCACACCTCGGGCCGGTCCAGCTTGGGGTTGAGCACGCTGCCCCGCTCGCCGCCGGTGCACGTGACCACCAGCACGTCCACCCCCTCGGCGACGTACTTGGCCGTGGTCGCGGCACCCTTGCTCGACTCGTCGTCGGGATGCGCGTGCACGGCCATGAGCCGGAGTTGTTCTGCCACGGTCGGCGCTCCTCGTCTATGCCCACCGGCGGCCCGCGGGTCACACCGTTGACCTGCCGGAATCCTCCCCCGTCGCGGTCCCGGCCCGTGCCGGCCTGTCATATTTGACACCAGGAAACAGCAATGCCCGGTCGGACAGGAACGACGGCCCTCTGTCATTCTTGCCGATGGGCCCGACGACAACGCCAGGAGATACCCGCCGGTGACCGAGACGCACGCCACATTTGCATCGACCACCCCGGTTTTCCCGCCCGGCCGGTACGGCCGCCGCCGTACGCCGGGACGCCGCCGGCAGCTACTGACCACGCTGCTGGTGGTCACGGTGCTGGTGGCGCTCACCGCTGTCTCGTTCCGGCTCTACCGGCAGTACGGCGACCCGGCCTACGACGCCCAGGTGATCACCTACGGCGAGATAACCGACCAGCAGGTGGTGGTCAACTTCCGGGTGAATCTGCCGGAGGGCGGCGCGGCGGTCTGCGTGCTGCGCGCCCGCGACCACGCCGGGGCCGAGGTGGCCCGCGAGGAGGTCCCGGTGGCCGCCGCCGACGGGCAGCGCAGCGTCACCGTGCGGCACCCGCTCGCCACCAGCGCCCGCCCTTTCATCGGCGAGGTCGTCCGCTGCCGGCCGGCGGCCTGACCCACCGGTGAGGCAGGCCGAACCCACCCAGGAAAACGGCCCGAACCCACCGGGACGACGGTCCGAACCCACCCGGCCTGCGGCGGCGGGCCCATCGTCGGATCACCGGGCGGCCCGGGGTCGCCCGGTGCACGGACGTGATCACCGACACTCCTTGTCGTACGGCACTGGTAACTTGGAGGTTCACCTGTCAGCCAGCCCGCACAACCGAGGAGGACCGCCTGTGTCCAATGGCAACGAGGCGCCCGCCACCTGGCTGTCCCAGGACGCCTACGACCGCCTGAAGGCCGAACTCGACGAGTTGATCGCCAACCGGCCGGTCATCGCCGCTGAGATCAACGCACGGCGCGAGGAAGGCGACCTGCGCGAGAACGGCGGCTACCACGCCGCGCGTGAGGAGCAGGGCAAGGCCGAGGGGCGCATCCTCTACTTGAAGGAGCTGCTCCGCACGGCCCAGGTCGGTGAGGCGCCGACCGTCGACGCCGTAGCGCCCGGGATGGTCGTGACGATCTACTTCGACGACGACGCCGACGACACAGAGACCTTCCTGCTCGGTTCCCGGGAGATCGCCGCGACCACCGATCTCACCGTCTACAGCCCCGAGTCGGCCCTCGGCCAGGCGATCCTGGGCGGCAAGGCGAGCCAGGCCTGCACCTACACCGCGCCCAGCGGCGCGGACATCAAGGTGACCGTGGTCAGCTTCGAGCCGTTCTCCGGCTGAACGACCCGCCGGCCCGGCAGCGTCCAGGGCCGGCCATCCCACCAGCCCAGAGGCGTGACACCGTGCGGTGTCACGCCTCTGGCGCAATGGAGACCTGGTAGCCGCTGGCCCGCAACGCGCTGATCAACGTGTCAGAATGCTCCACACCCCGGGTCTCCACCGACAGCGCGACCTCGACCTCACCGAGACGCAGGTGCGGGTTGGCACGCTGGTGCTCCACATCCACCACGTTGGCCCGGTGCTCGGCGATCTGCCCCAGCAACGAGGCGAGTTGCCCCGGCCGGTCCGAGCAGCGGACGGTCACCCGCAGGTAGCGCCCGGCCGCCGCCAGGCCGTGCTCGATGACCCGCATCATCAGCAGCGGGTCGATGTTGCCACCGGAGAGGACCGCCACCACCGGTGGCTCCACCTCGACCGCTCCGGCCAGCAACGCGGCCACGCCCACCGCGCCGGCCGGCTCCACCACCTGCTTGCCGCGCTCCAACAGCATCAGCAGCGCCCGGGAGATGTCCTCCTCGGTGACCGTGACGATCTCGTCGACGAGTTTGCGGACGTGGGTAAAGGTGACGTCGCCGGGGCGACCGACCGCGATGCCGTCGGCGATGGTGCTGAAGGCGGGTAGGCGTACCGGCTCGCCGGCCACCAGTGACGGCGGGAAGGCCGCCGCGCCCGTCGCCTGCACCCCGATCACCCGGACGTCGGGGCGGAGCGCCTTGGCGGCCACCGCCATCCCGGAGACCAGCCCGCCGCCGCCCACCCCGGTGACGATCGTCCTGACCTCGGGGCACTGCTCCAGGATCTCCAACGCCACCGTGCCCTGCCCGGCGATCACGTCCCGGTGGTCGAACGGGTGGATCAACACCGCGCCGGTACGCTCGGCGAACGTCTGCGCCGCCACCAGGGATTCGTCCACCGTGGCGCCGACCAGCTCCACCTGCGCGCCGTACCCCTTGGTGGCCACCACCTTCGGCAGCGGCGCGTTAGCCGGCATGAAGACGGTGGCGTGCGCGCCGACCAGGCCGGCGGCGAGGGCCACCCCCTGCGCGTGGTTGCCGGCGCTGGCCGCCACCACCCCCCGCTGCCGCTCCGCCGCCGACAGCCGGGAGATCCGCACGTACGCGCCGCGCACCTTGTACGACCCCGCGCGCTGGAAGTTCTCGCACTTGAGCCAGACCGGCCCGCCGAGCGCCGCGCTCAGCGGACGGGAGGGTTCCAGCGGGGTGGTGCGGGTGACATCGGCGAGCAGTTCCCGCGCCGCCCGCACGTCGTCCAGGCTGACCAGTTCCGTCATGCCCCGATCGTGCCACCCGCCCCACCGGGGTTCCCTGGCACCCGGATCGGCGTGGACACCGACGGCTGCACGTCCGACGGAGCGGGGGCCGGGGCGGCCGGCGGGATGGCCCGCCGCGCGCGTCGACCTAGCCGGTACGCACGGTCACGCGGTGGCCGGCGACCCCGTTCCGACGCGCGGATAGCCGGGGGCGTGGCGGGGCCACGGGGCGGCCATCTCGAACTGGCCGGCGACGCCGAGCAGCAGCAGCTCCGACCCGGGCGGCCCGACGAGTTGCACGGCCAGCGGCAGGCCGTCCGGGCGGCGACCCACCGGCACCACCAGCGCGGGCAGCCCGGCGATGTTCCACGGTGCCGCGTACGGGGCGTACCGGATGTTGACCAGCATGTTGGCCTGCCAGGACCGGGCCGACCAGCTGGTGGCCGGCGGCGGTGCGCTGGCCAACGCCGGGGTGAGCAGCAGGTCCACCGAGTGGTCGGTGAAGAAGCCGATCGACCGCTCGCGCCAGGCGAGCCGGTCGGCCTCCCGGACGTACCCGCGCCGCCAGGCCCACTCCCCGAACGTGACGTGCCGCCGGCTGCGGGGTTGCAGGTCACGGCGGTCGATCCCGGCGGCCCGCACGTCGGCGGCGGCAGCGGCGAACCAGGTGGCGATGCCCTGCAACCCGAGGGCGGTCGGATAGACCGGGTCGGCCGGGACGGCATCGTGCCCGGCGGCGGCGAGCAGTCGACCGGCGGCGGCGACCGCGTCGCGGTTCGGCGCGTCCGGCGAGACCCCGCGCACCGGGGAACGCAGCGACACCCCGACCCGCAGCCGCTGCGGCGGGACCAGCTTCTCCTGGGCACGGCCGGCGAGCACCTGGAAGCCGACCGCCGCGTCGGCGACCGTGGTGGCGAGCATGCCGTGCTCGGTCAGCCCGAACCAGTCCTCCGCGCCGAGCTGGCAGGGCACCACGCCCCGGCCGGGCTTCAGACCGACCAGGCCGCAGCAGGCCGCCGGGATGCGGATCGAGCCGAGGCCGTCGTTGCCCTGGGCGATCGGCACCAACCCGGCGGCGACCGCCGCCGCCGCGCCACCCGACGAGCCACCCGGGGTACGCCCCAGGTCCCAGGGGTTGCGGGTGACCGCGGTGCTGTCGTCGGTCGCGCCCCACAGACCCAGCTCGGGCATCCGGGTGACGCCGAGGATCACCGCGCCCGCGCCGCGCAGCCGGCGGACCACCTCGTGGTCGGCCTCGGCCACCGGGGTACGCACCGCGGCCGAACCGTTCCAGGTGGGCACCCCGGCCACCGGGGTGTTCTCCTTGACCGCCACCGGCACCCCGGCCAGCGGCAGGTTGCTCAGGTCCTCCTGCTCGTCGACCTTCTCCGCCTCGGCGACCGCCTGCCCGCCGCGTACCGCCCGGAACGCGGCGAGGTCGGTGTCGGCCTTCGCGAGGTGGTCGAGATGGTCGGCCAGGACCTGGGTGGCGGAGACGTCGCCCCGCCGTACGCCTCGGGCGATCTGTTTGGCGGTCGCCCCGACCCAGGTCGGCATGATGTCCTGCACGGCCACCCTCCAAAGCCAGCGGTCAGCCCAGCGCCTGCTCCAGATCGGCGAGCAGGTCTTCGACCGTCTCGATGCCGACAGACAGTCGCACGAGATCGGAGGGAACTTCAAGCGGCGAGCCGGCAGCACTGGCGTGTGTCATCCGACCCGGGTGTTCGATCAGGGATTCCACCCCGCCGAGGGACTCCGCGAGCACGAAGAGTCGGGCCCGGTTGCAGATCTCGACGGCGTGCTCCTCACCACCGGCCGCCCGGAACGAGATCATGCCGCCGGACCGGCGCATCTGCTTGGCGGCCACCTCGTGACCGGGGTGCGACGGCAGGCCCGGATAGAGGACCTCCCGCACCTTGGCGTGCCCGTCCAGGTAGCCGACGATCCGTTCGGCGTTGTCGCAGTGCCGGTCCATCCGTACCCCGAGGGTCTTGATCCCGCGCAGCGTCAGCCAGGCGTCGAACGGGCCGTTGACCGCGCCCATGGCGTTCTGGTGGTAGCGCAGTTCCTCGCCGAGCCCGGCGTCGGCCGCCACCAGCGCCCCACCGACCACGTCGGAGTGGCCGCCGACGTACTTGGTGGTGGAGTGCACCACCACGTCCGCGCCGAGGCCGATCGGCTGTTGCAGGTACGGCGAGGCGAACGTGTTGTCCACCACCAGCAGCGCCCCGGCGTCGTGGGCGACGGCGGCGAGGGTGGCGATGTCCGCGATGCCGAGCAGCGGGTTCGTCGGCGTCTCCAACCAGACCACCTTCGTGGTGCCGGGCCGGATCGCGGCCCGCACCGCGTCCGGGTCGGAGACCTTCGCCGGGGTGTACGTCAGCCCCCATCGCTGCGCCACCTTGGCGAACAGCCGGTACGTGCCGCCGTACGCATCGTCCGGGATCACCACGTGGTCGCCGGGGCCGCAGACGGTCCGCAGCAGGGTGTCCTCGGCGGCCAGACCGCTGGCGAAGGCGAGACCGACCGGTCCGCCCTCCAGCGCGGCCAGGCACTCCTGGAGCGCGTCCCGGGTGGGGTTGCCGGAACGGCTGTACTCGTATCCGAGCCGGGGCGCACCGACAGCGTCCTGGGCGTAGGTGCTGGTCTGGTAGATCGGTGGGATCACCGCGCCGGTGCGGGCCTCCGGGTCCTGGCCGGCGTGGATCGCGAGCGTCTCGAAGCCGTGGGTCATGACGCAGACGTTAGTCCTCCCCCGCATCCCAGCGTATGGGAGCCGACTCACCGAATCGCCCGGCCCACGATGTCGGACCTGTGGGCGATACTGGGCGGGTGAACTCGACCAAGACCCTGCCATCCCGCTTGATCGGCGCGGCCGAGCGCGTCCCGCCCTCGCTGTCGCTGCTGACCGGGCCGGCTGAAGGTCGCGTCGCCCTGCCGGTGCGGCTGGCATGGTCCGGTCTGACCGAGTTCGACGTGGGCGACGCACGGCAGCGTCTGACGCTGTATCGCACGTTGTTGGACTGCGGCCAGCGTGAGGACATTGTTCGCTATGTCAACGCCACCCTGCTGTGTGCCGACTGGCCCCGGATCCGGCGGTTGACTTCCCGACGCCTGGTTGCCCTCTGGGAGCGACAGCTCCCCGAGCTGGCCACCTGACCAATGGACGAACTGCATCGGCGGTTGTTGCGCCTCGGCTTCGACGCCGGCAATGATCTCGGCTTGGTTCTTGCAGGTGGCTACGCTCTGTCAGCGCACGAGCTGACCAACAGACCTTCACGCGACGTAACTGGATAGGTGTCGTTGATCTTTCAGAGGTGTTTGGCCGGGGTGGGTCGTTGACCGTTCGTGCCCGCCGATCCTTCGCAGCCGTCGTATGAGCAGCTGCTTGCGCTGAACGCGGACCTGTTCGCCCGGTTGGATCAGGCGCTCGGGCGGATCGCGGAGCTGGAGGCTGACCTCAGTACGGCGAAGTGCCGGATCGCTGATCTGGAAGCCCAGCTGAAGCAGTCGTCGAAGAACTCCTCGAAACCGCCGTCGACGGACGGGCTGGCCAAGCCGGCACCCAAATCTTTGCGCGGTAGGTCCGGGCGGGGGCCGGGGCGCCCGGCCGGGCAGCCCGGCGCCACTCTGGAGCAGGTCGCCGACCCCGACGTCATCGTGCGGCACACCCCCGAGGTGTGCGCGGGCTGCGACAACGATCTGGCCGGCGCGGCCGAAGTGTCCGTGACCCGGCGGCAGGTGTTCGACATTCCGGAACCGACGGTCGTGGTGACCGAGCATCAGATCGTCACCCTCGCCTGCCCGTGTGGACATCGCACCACCGGCATCGGGCCCGCCGAGGCCACCGCGCCTGCCGTGTACGGGCCGCGGATCGCCGCGATCGGGGTCTACCTGTTGCACGGGCAGTTCCTGTCGATCGGCCGTACCGCCGACGCGCTGCGGGACCTGTTCGGCCTGCCGGTCGCGGCGGCCACGGTCACCGCCTGGGTCAAACGCACCGCCCTCGGCATCATCGAGCAGGTGCTGCCGGTGATCCGCGACCGGATCCGGCAGGCGCCGGTCGTGCACTTCGACGAGACCGGGATGCGCGTCGAAGGCCGTCTGGCCTGGCTGCACTCCGCGTCCACCGGCACCGACGTGCTCCTCACGGCGCACCGCAGACGCGGCGCCGCCGCCATTGACGACGCCGGTGTCCTGCCCGGCTTCACCGGTGTCGCCGTGCACGACGCGTGGGCGCCATACGACACCTACACCAGCGCCAACCACGCCCTGTGCAACGCCCACGTGCTGCGTGAACTGGCCTACGTCACCGACACCGCCACCGGCCCCACCGCCGACCTCGCCACCCAAGCCATCAACGCGCTGCGCCGGCTCAACCGCCTGGCCGACGACGCCCACACCGGGCAGGACACAGCGAACCCGGACGCCCTACGCGAGCAGCAGCACCTGCTGCGCTCCGCCGTCGTGCTCGGCGCGCAGGCCACCGCCGGCCGCGACGGCAAACTCCAGCGCAAACACCACGCCCTGTTCGTCCGGCTCCGCGACCGCCGCGACGACTACCTACGATTCGTCACCGACCCGGCCGTCCCCTTCGACAACAACGCCGCCGAACAGACCATCCGTATGCCGAAACTACGGATCAAGGTCTCCGGAAGCATGCGCACCATGACCGGCGCCGAACACTTCGCCGCCATCCGCAGCTACACCGCCACCGCCATCCGCCAAGGCAACAACATGCTCGACGCCCTGATCCAAGCCGTCACCGGAAACCCCTGGATCCCCGCCACCACCTGAGCAAATCGGCGTACACGCATACCCGATGTTCCAGCACCTATCCAGTTACCACGCGACATCGACTTCGCAACCGCGACCGACATGTCGCTGTCGACGGTGGCCGAGCGGCTCGCAGACGCCTACGTCACTGCCGGCTTCACCGCTCGCATAATCGAGGCCACCCCGCGCATGGCTCGACTTGTGGTGTCCGCAGAAGCGACAGCGTGCGAGGTCGATCTTCTGAAGGAGGCGATCGGGCCACCCGCGCAACTCACCATCGGTCCTGTCCTCGCCTTCGAGGACGCGGTCGGGCTCAAGGTGCGCGCACTGCACGACCGCGCAGCCCACCGGGACTACATCGACATCCGCGCCGCCAACGGCCGACTGAACTGGCATGAACTCGAGTCCTTGGGGGCGCGGCACACCGTTGCTTTCTCCATGGAGGAGTTGGCCGACCGGCTTGGCGGCGTTCGCGAACTCGATGACGAGACGTTCATGTCCTACGGGCTCAGCGAGGACGACGTAAAGGCGCTGTGCGGGTGGGCGATTGCCTGGGAGGCGGATACTCGGTCCCGGTTGGCGAACGGGGAAACCGGCCCGATCGGCGTTATTGAGGACGAGTGGGATACCTACCTCGATCCACCTGATGCTGCTGGCGGGCCAGCAGGCTGATGCTGCGGGTGGCACGGCAGGCAGAGCTTCGCCGCCGGGCATAACCTGAGCCGATGGCGGGATGCGTGTTCTGCGGGATCGTCGCGGGCGAGGTGCCGGCGTTCCGGGTGGTCGACACCTTCGACGGCGTGGCGTTCCTGGACACCCGGCCGGTGTTCAAGGGGCACGTGCTGGTGGTGCCCCGTACCCACCTGGTCACCCTCGCCGACCTGCCGCCGGAGTCGCTGGCCGGCTACTTCGGGCTGGTCCGGCGGCTCACCGTCGCGGTGGAGTCCGGGCTGGGCGCGGGTGGCACGTTCGTGGCGATGAACAACAAGGTGTCCCAGTCGGTGCCGCACCTGCACACCCACGTGGCGCCCCGGACCAAGGGCGACGGCCTACGGGGCTTCTTCTGGCCGCGTACCCGCTACGCCGACGACGCCGAGGCGACCGCGTACGCCGAGCGTGTGCGGCGCGCCGTGCCGGACGGGGCCTGACCCCGGGTGGTGCGGGTAAGGAAGTGAGGTCCGCCGGTGTTGCACGCGGGGAAGGTACGAAAGGAGTTCCACCGTGTTCCTCCGCCGCATGAAGGCCGAGATGATCTCCCCCGACCGGGCACTGCCCGGCCGCGCGATCGCGATGCCGGTCGCCGACCGGCACGAGGTGCTCGGGACCCCGCTGAAGGGGCAGTTCCCCGAGGGCTCGCAGGTCGCGGTGTTCGGTATGGGCTGTTTCTGGGGTGCCGAGCGGTTGTTCTGGACCCTGCCGGGCGTCTACACCACCTCCGTCGGCTACGCGGGTGGTTACACCCCGAATCCGACCTACGAGGAGGTCTGCTCCGGTGGGACGGGGCACGCCGAGGTAGTCCAGGTCGTCCACGACCCCGCGACGATCAGCTACGAGGACCTGCTCAAGGTCTTCTGGGAGAACCACGACCCGACCCAGGGCATGCGTCAGGGCAACGACGTCGGCACGCAGTACCGCTCGACGATCTACGTCACGACCGACGAGCAGCTCGCCATGGCCGAGGCGTCCCGGGAGGCGTTCGCGCCGATCGTGGCCCACGCGGGCAAGGGCGAGATCACCACGGAGATCGACCGGTTGGGTGACTATTTCCTTGCTGAGGACTACCACCAGCAATACCTCGCACCGACCAAGAACCCGAACGGCTACTGCAACCACGGCCCGAACGGGCTGAGCTGCCCGGTCGGCGTCGCGCGTACCGCCGGCTGACCCTTCTCGCGTGCCGGCTCGCCCACCGGACGGGCCGGCACGCACAGCGCCGCGCACCGCGATGGTCCACATTGCGGTGCTCGTCACAGTCGCGCGGATGGGCACGGGTGACAACCGGTCGGACAGGGGGCACTGGCCGCCCACCTCGGTCGGGAGATGTCGACCGGTCGGCCGCGCGGGCGCGGATTCTAGCAATCCTGTTACACGACCGTCATGGTCTCAACAGGCGAATCGCAACATCCTCTGGCAGCATGGGCTGGCATGTGCGGACTGGCTGGGGAGTTCCGACGGGACGCGTCGCGTGCCGACATCGGGACGGTGGAGCGAATGGCCGCCACGATGTGCGACCGGGGGCCTGACGGTGGTGGCGTGTGGGCTCAAGGGCCGGTCGCCCTCGGCCATCGCCGCTTGAAGATCATCGACTTGTCGGCCGCCAGCGGCCAACCCATCGTCGACTCGGCCGCCGGCCTGACCGGCGTCTTCAACGGCTGCATCTACAACTACCGCGAGCTGCGCGCCGAGTTGGCGGCCAAGGGCCACCACTTCTTCTCCAGCGGCGACAGCGAGGTCGTGATCAAGGCGTACGCCGAGTGGGGGCTCGACTTCGTCGACCACCTGATCGGCATGTTCGCCGTGGCGATCAGCGAGCGGGACAGCGGTCGCCTGGTGCTCGCCCGGGACCGGCTCGGCATCAAGCCGCTCTACCTGGCCGAGTCGCCCGGCGTGGTGCGCTTCGCCAGCACCCTGCCCGCCCTGCTGGCCGGCGGCGGCGTGGACACCACCATCGACCCGGTCGCGCTCGCCCACTACCTCAGCTTCCACAGCATCGTGCCGCCGCCGCGCACCATCCTGCGCGGCGTCACCAAGCTGCCCCCGGCCACCGTCCGCGTCTACGAGCCCGACGGCGCCACCCACGAGCGCGTCTACTGGGACCCGTCCTTCCTACGCCGGGGCGAGCACTCCGGCTGGTCGGAGAAGGACTGGCAGGACGCGCTGCTGGAGTCGCTGACCACCGCCGTCCGGCGGCGGATGGTCGCCGACGTGCCGGTGGGCGTGCTGCTCTCCGGCGGCCTGGACTCCAGCCTGGTGGTGGCGCTGCTCGCCGGTGAGGGGCAGCGCGGGCTCTCCACCTTCTCGATCGGCTTCGACGCGGTCGGCGGCCGGGAGGGCGACGAGTTCCGCTACTCCGACGTGGTCGCCAAGACCTTCGACACCGACCACCACCAGATCCGGGTCGCCGCCCAGGACCTGGTGCCGCCGCTGGAGGCCGCCGTCTCGGCCATGAGCGAACCCATGGTCAGCCACGACTGTGTCGCGTTCTACCTGCTCAGCCAGGAGGTCTCCCGGCACGTCAAGGTGGTCCAGTCCGGTCAGGGCGCCGACGAGATCCTGGGCGGCTACCACTGGTACCCGCCGCTGGCCGCCGTCGAGCGCGGGCAGGCCCTCGATACGTACGCCCGGGCCTTCTTCGACCGCGACGCGAGCGGCCTGGCCCAGGTGCTCAACCGGGAGTGGCTCACCGACGCGGACCCGGCGCGGGAGTTCGTCGCCGCGCACCTGGCACGGGCCGGCGCGCAGACCGCCGTCGACGCCGGCCTGCGCCTCGACACGCAGATCATGCTCACCGACGACCCGGTCAAGCGGGTCGACAACATGACCATGGCGCACGGGCTGGAGGCCCGCGTGCCCTTCCTGGATCACGAGTTCGTCGAACTGGCCGCCGCCTGCCCGCCGGAGCTCAAGCTGGCTCAGGGCGGCAAGGGGGTGCTCAAGGAGATCGGCCGCCGGGTGCTACCGCACGAGGTCATCGACCGGCCGAAGGGCTACTTCCCGGTCCCGGGCCTCACCCACCTGGAGGGCAAGCTCCTCGACCGGGTACGGGACGCGCTCTCCGCGCCCGAGGCCCGCCGCCGCGACCTGTTCCGCACCGATTACGTCAACGCCCTGCTCGACGCCCCCAACGCCGAACTGACCCCGTTGAACGGAAACAAGCTGTGGCAACTCGGACTCCTGGAAATGTGGCTCCAGAGCCACGGAATCGACTGACCGTGACCGACACCCTGGCGACCGGGGTGGCCCGGACCGACCGAGGTCGAGGCGCGGGACGACGGTACGAGCGGGTCGGGCCGGGCGGTGATCCGATCGCCGCGAACACCAGCGGCGACGTCACCGACGACGACCGTGCCGGCGGTGACGAGGGCGTCATCCTCGACTGCGGGTGGGGACGGCTGGTCTTCGGCCAGACCTTCGCCGACCAGGCCGCCGTCGCCGACGTGCTGCGCTCCGAGGCGGCCGGCGCCCGGGACATCTGCATCTATCTGCGGGACCCGCACGTGCTGGTCTCCCGGCTACCCGACGAGTTGTTCATCGACCCGTCGCTGACCTTCCGGCTGCCGCTGGGCGGGGCCCGGCCGGGTCCTCGTCGCGCCGCCGGGACGACCGAGGAGGCCGGCAACGCCGACACCCCGGCCGCCGTGAACGGGCGCGGCGAGCTGCCCGGGGTACGCATCCGCCGGCTGCGCGACGCCGCCGACGCGGACGCGGTCAACCGGATCTACGCGGCCAACGGCATGGTCACCGCTCCGGTCGACGTGCTGGTCGACAACGCCGCCACGGACCGTTTCCTGCACCTGGTGGCAGAGGCGGTGACCGGCGAGATCGTCGGCACCATCACCGGTGTCGACCACGTGGCGGTCTTCGGCGACCCGGACAACGGGGCCAGCCTCTGGTGTCTGACGGTCGACTTCAACCAGGCGCCACCCGGCACCGGCCAGGCGCTGATCACCGAGCTGGCCGGCCGGCTGGTGGCCCGGGGGCGCGCGTACGTCGACCTCTCCGTGCTCGCCGAGAACGCCGGGGCGGTCCGCCTCTACGAGCGACTCGGCTTCTATCGCACCGCCACGCTCTGCGTGAAGCGGAAGAACCCGATCAACGAGCGACTGTTCCTGCCGGCCATGCCGGCCGGCTACGACGAGCTCAACCCGTACGCGAAGATCGTCGCCGACGAGGCGATGCGCCGGGGCATCCGGGTGGAGGTGACCGACGCGGCCTGGGGCGAGCTGCGGCTCACCAGCGGCGGCCGGACGATCCTCACCCGGGAGTCGCTCTCCGAGCTGACCTCGGCGGTGGCCATGAGCCGCTGCGACGACAAGCGGGTCACCCGTCGGATCCTGACCGAGGCCGGCCTGTCGGCGCCGCGCGGGCGGACCGCCACCGGTGACGCCGCCGACGCCGAGTTCCTGGCCGAGGTGGGCCACCTGGTGGTCAAGCCGGCCCGGGGCGAACAGGGCAACGGCATCACGGTCGGCGTACGCACCGGCGAGGCGCTGACCGCCGCCGTCGAACTGGCCGCCCGGTTCTGTCCCGAGGTGCTGCTGGAGGAGCTGTGCACCGGTGAGGACCTGCGCGTCATCGTGATCGACCACGAGGTGGTGGCCGCCGCCGTACGCCGCCCCGCCTCGATCACCGGCGACGGGGTGCACGACATCACCGAGCTGATCGAGCGGCAGAGCCGCCGTCGGGCCGCCGCCACCGGTGGCGAGTCCCGCATCCCGCTCGACGACATGACCCGGGACGTGGTCGCCGAGGCCGGGTACGCGCTGCACGACGTGCTGCCCGAGGGGCAGGTGCTGGCCGTACGGCGCACCGCGAACCTGCACACCGGGGGCACCATCCACGACGTCACCGGCGAGTTGCACCCGGTGATCGCGGAGGCGTGCGTGGCCGCCACCCGGGCGCTGGACATCCCGGTCACCGGTCTCGACCTGCTGGTGCCCGCGCCGGACCGGCCGGAGCACGCCTTCATCGAGGCCAACGAGCGGCCCGGGTTGGCCAACCACGAGCCCCAACCCACCGCCGAACGCTTTGTGGACCTGCTCTTCCCCGGGACTCGGGCACCGCAACGGCTGTGGACGCCGGCCGGTGCGGCACCATCTGGGGCATGACCGTACGCAAGACCACTCCGCTCCCCATCGACCTCGACTACCTGCGTCGGGTGATGGTCGAGCTGTTGGACATTCCGAGCCCGTCGGGACGCACCGACCACGTGCAGCAGTACGTCGGTGAGCGCCTGTCGGCGCTCGGCATCCCGTCGACGCTGACCCGCCGGGGCGCGCTCAGCGCCTGCCTGCCCGGCCCCCGGGAGACCGGGGCGGACCGGGCGATCGTGGTGCACACCGACACCATCGGCGGGATGGTCAAGCGGCTGAAGGAGAACGGCCGGCTGGAGTTGAAGCCGATCGGTACGCACAGCGCCCGGTTCGCCGAGGGCGCCCACGTCCGGGTCTTCACCGACGATCTGGACCGGGTGGTCACCGGTCAGGTGCTGCCACTCAAGGCCAGCGGGCACCGCTACAACGAGGCGGTGGACGAGCAGGGCATCGGCTGGGATCAGGTCGAGGTACGCGTCGACGAGCCGGTGGACGACATCGCCGGCCTGCGGGCGCTCGGCATCGACGCGGGCGACTTCGTGGCGTTCCTGCCCAACCCGACGGTCACGCCCAGCGGCTACGTCAAGTCCCGGCACCTGGACGACAAGGCCGGGGTGGCGGCGGTGCTGGCGGCGATGAAGGCGATGGTCGACGCGGGGGTCAAGCCCGCCGTCACCGCGCACCTGCTGGTCACCGTGACCGAGGAGATCGGCCACGGCGCGTCGCACGGGCTCGACCCGGACGTGGCCGAGATCGTCTCGGTGGACGCGGCGGTGGTCGCCCCTGGGCAGCAGTCCCGGGAGAACGCCGCCACGCTGGCGATGGGCGACGGGGTGGGGCCGTTCGACTACCACCTGACCCGGAACCTGGCGGCGATCGCCCTCGAACACGACGTCGACCTGGTCCGCGACGTCTTCGACTACTACCGCTCGGACGTGGCGGCGGCGGTCGAGGCGGGCGCGCACGCCCGGGTGGCCCTGCTCGGTTTCGGTGTCGACGCCACCCACGGCCACGAGCGCACCCACCTGGACGGGCTGCACCACCTGGCCCAGTTGCTCTGTCTCTATCTCCAGAGCGACCTGGTGTTCCCCGAGTGGGACGCCGAGCCGGAGGGCGACCTGGCCGACTTCCCGTCGCTGGCGGTGCAGCCGGCCAGCGCGGACGGCCCCCGCAAGGGCCCGATCGGCATCGCCCAGGACTGAACGGGACGCCGGCACGGGCCCGCCCCGATCGATGTGATCGAAATCCGTTGCCGGTGCGGCCGCCGCTGGATAGCGTGGCGGTACACGTGAAAGGAGGTGGTCCAGACTTGTATAGCAATCGGACTCGTGAGGTGGCTGTCCGCTAGCCGCTGTCCTCGACAGTGACCGTCTGTTCCGCAGGCGGGCAGTAAGAAGCGTCGAGACCGTGTGGCAGCGGTGCGGCGAATCCACGACAAGCCACCCGACCCCCGGGGTGCCGACCCAGTCCAGTCGGCCCGCGTCCGCGCGGAAACCCCGGGGGTCGCCCTTTGTCCGGGTCAGCACTGGAGGTCGCCGTGTCGATGCGCGAGCTGGTGGTGCTGGGGACGGCCAGCCAGGTGCCCACCCGGGCCCGTAACCACAACGGGTACGTGCTCCGCTGGGACGACGAGGTGATCCTCTTCGACCCGGGTGAGGGCAGCCAGCGGCAACTGCTGCACACCACGGTCACCGCGACCGACCTGACCCGGATCTGCGTCACCCACTTCCACGGCGACCACTGCCTCGGCCTGCCCGGCACCATCCAGCGACTCTCCCTGGACCGGGTACAGCGCGCGGTGGCGGTGCACTTCCCCGCCGAGGGCGCCGAGTACTTCGCCCGGCTGCGGCACGCCAGTTCCTTCCACGAGACCGCCGAGCTGGCCGTCACGCCGATCGAGGCGGACGGGCAGCGCATCGCGCTGCGCTGCGGCACGCTGGAGGCCCGCCGACTGCGGCACCCCGTCGACACGTACGGCTATCGGCTGGTGGAGCCGGACGGCTGCCGGATGCTGCCGGAGAAGCTGGCCGCGTACGGCGTCGACGGGCCGGCGGTCGGCGAGTTGCAGCGCGTCGGCCACCTCGACCGGGACGGGCGACGCGTCACCCGGGAAGAGGTGAGCGTGCCCCGCCCCGGGCAGCGGTTCGCCTTCGTGATGGACACCGGCCTGTGCGACGGGGTGTACGCGCTGGCCGAGCACGCCGACCTGCTGGTGATCGAGGCGACGTTCCTGGAGTCGGAGGCGGCACTCGCCGCCGAGGTCGGGCACCTCACCGCCGGCCAGGCCGCGCGGGTGGCGGCCGAGTCAGGGGTACGCCGACTCGTGCTGACCCACTTTTCCCAGCGCTACGCCGACCCGCACCGCTTCGCCGAGGAGGCGCGCCGGCACTTCGACGGCGACCTGGTGATCGCCGAGGATCTGACCACGATTCAGGTGCCGCCCCGCCGGGTACCCTCGACTGGGTGACTGTCACGTTGCGTGCCGCAACCGTCGACGATCTGATGGTGGTGGGCCGGCTCCACCAGCGTTCGCGGGTCGCCGCGTACTCGTCGTTCCTGCCGCCGGAGGCGTTGGCCGACCCGAGCCCGGAGGCGTTCGGCGAGTACTGGGCGGCGCGGTGGCCGTACGAGCGGGCCGACCACCGGATGACGGTCGCCGAGCGGGACGGCCGGCTGGCCGGCTTCAGCTACCTCGGCCCGGACGACGAGGGCGAACCGGCGGCCGGGCTGCTGCACGCCATCCATCTGGAACCGGCCGAGCGTGGTCAGGGCGTCGGCCGCGCGTTGATGGTCGACGCGCTGGACGACATGCGGGCGCGCGGCTGGCAGCGCGCGATGCTCTGGGTGATGCGGGACAACACCCACGCCCGCCGCTTCTACGAGCGCGGTGGCTGGCAGCAGACCGGCGTCGAGCGGGACGAGGTCGTCGGCCCCGTCAGCACCCCCCAGCTGCGCTACGCCCGCGACCTGTAGGGAACAGCCCCTGCCAGCGGTCGACCGTGCGAATCGACCGCTGTTCGCCTAGCTGGGCCCTGCGTCGTCGGGTTGACCTCAAGTCCAGATCAACTCTTGTGGTCAGACCTCGCTCGACGTCTCCTGATCGACGAGGAGGAATCTTCTCATGACGGTTGCCTGGGCATACATCTACGAGCATCCGGGTAGCGACCCTGTCGGCGACCGGGTCGTGCTCGACCGCGACGGCCAACGCACCTACCTCGCGCCCGTGCCGGACCCGTCGAAGGCCCCTGCCGTCGCGGCGGACCTGTTGGCCGAGGGGGTCGCGCTGATCGAACTCTGCGGCGGTTTCCCGCTGACGGCGGCGGCTCGGGTGGCCGAGGCCGTCAGCGGGAGGGTGCCCGTCGGCCACGTGACCTTCGCGGTGGACTCGGTACGCGGCGCGGCGCAGTACGGTGAATTGTTCGAGGCCGAACAGCCTCAGGCCGACTGACCGCCGCGAGCCGGTGGGCCAGGCCCTGGGCAGGGCCGTCGACTGTCGTCTCGATGGCCAGCGGGTGGGCGGCCAGGCAACGTGATGATCGTTGCCTGGCCGCCCCGGCGGTGACCGGTCACTCTTGTGCGCCTCAGCGGGTGCCGAGGTGGGCGAGCAGGTCCTGGCGGGTGAGGACGCCCTTCGGCTTGCCGTCAATCAGCACCAGCGCGGCGTCGGACTTCTCCAGCAGATTCACCGCCTCGCTGACCGGCTGACCACCACCGATCATCGGCAGCGCCGGCCCCATGTGCCGCTCGATCGTGTCGTGCAGCTGGGCCTGGCCGGTGAAGAGTGCGTCCAGCAGGTCCTTCTCGGCGATCGAGCCGGCCACCTCGCCGGTCACCACCGGCGGCTCGGCCTTGAGTACCGGAAGCTGCGAGACGCCGTACTCGCGCATGTAGTCGACCGCGTCGCGGACCGTCTCGGTGGGGTGTACGTGGACCAGTTCGGGCAGCTGGCCCGGCTTGGCGGCCAGCGCCTGCGCCACCGTCGGCTCCGAGCCGGAGTTGTCCAGGAAGCCGTAGCGGGCCATCCAGGCGTCGTTGAAGATCTTGGACAGGTAGCCCCGACCGCCGTCCGGCAGCAGCACCACGACGACGTCGTCCGGCCCGGCGGCGCGGGCGACCTCCAGCGCCGCCACCGCCGCCATCCCGCAGGAGCCGCCGACCAGCAGTCCTTCCTCCCGGGCCAGCCGCCGGGTCATCTCGAAGGACTGCTTGTCCGACACCTCGATGATCTCGTCGGCCACGCCTCGGTCGTAGGTCTCCGGCCAGAAGTCCTCACCCACCCCCTCGACCAGGTACGGCCGGCCGGTGCCGCCGGAGTAGACCGAGCCCTCCGGGTCCGCACCGATGACCTTGACCTTGCCGTCGGACGCCTCCTTCAGATAGCGCCCGATGCCGGAGATGGTGCCGCCGGTGCCCACGCCCGCGACGAAGTGCGTGATCCGGCCCTCGGTCTGCTTCCACAGCTCCGGCCCGGTGGTCTCGTAGTGCGAGCGAGGGTTGGCCGGGTTGGCGTACTGGTTGGGCTTCCAGGCACCGGGGATCTCCCGGGCCAGCCGGTCGGAGACGTTGTAGTAGGAGCGCGGGTCCTCGGGCGCGACGGCGGTCGGGCAGACGACCACCTCGGCACCGTACGCCCGCAGCACGTCCTGCTTGTCCTGGCTGACCTTGTCCGGGCAGACGAACACGCACCGGTAGCCCTTGAGCTGCGCCACCAGGGCCAGCCCGACACCGGTGTTGCCGCTGGTCGGCTCGACGATGGTGCCGCCGGGCCGGAGGATGCCGGCGGCCTCGGCGTCCTCGACCATCCGCAGCGCGATCCGGTCCTTGACCGAGCCGCCGGGGTTGAGGTACTCCACCTTGGCCAGCACGGTCGCCTCGACGCCCTCGGCGACGGTACGCAGCCGCACCAGCGGGGTGTTGCCGATCATCTCGACGACGTTGTCGTAGTACTGCACCTCGTTGTGCCCTTTCCTCCGGCGCCGGCGCCGGAGGCCGGGCAGGTGACTCGCGTGATTCCCGCGCCCAGGGTACGTCGGGTCAGGGCACCACGTGCCCCGGGATCACGGAGCCGCCCCGCGCCTCCCACTCCAGGAAACGCTCGGTCTCGGCCAGCACCGCGCCGGCCAACCAGGTCACCATCACCGCGTCGTCGATCAGCCCGAACACCGTCAGGAACATCTCCGGTACGGCGTCGATCGGCGAGACGATGTAGGCCGTGGCCGCCGTCATCATGGCCAGTCGCATGCCGCCGTCGTACCGGCCACGGGCGGTGGCCGCGATCATCCTGGGCAGCGCCCCGATCCGTGCGCCGAGCGACGGGCCACCCCGGGCACCGGATGTCAGCGCCCGGCCCAGGGCCACGAATGCCGCACCCCGCTTCAACGTCTTAGCCATCGTCGTGCTCCTCTCCATCGTGCAGCGTGACGACCCGGCGCAACCTCCACGATCCGTCACACGACGCCACAGCGCCAAGTACCCAGATCGGTCGTTCTCCAGGCACCTGCGCAGAGTCGCCGACGACAGCGAGCCGTCGTACCCGCGCGTTAGTGTCGCTTCATGGGGGTGGTTGATTCCGTCGTCCCGGATCGTCCGCGCTGGCAGCATGCGCGGCGGGTGGCCCGCGTCGCGGCGATCGGCACGGGTGCCACGGTGGCCGCCGCGGCGGCCACCACCGGAGTGCTGTTCGGCCAGGCCCGGCAGGCCCGACGGACGATCCCGATGGCCGAGGCGCCACCACCGCGCTGCGACGGGGTCTACGGTGCGAAGTTCCCGGGTCCGCCGGTCACCGTGGTGGTGCTCGGCGACTCCTCGGCCGCCGGCTACGGCGTGCACCGCCGCCGCGAGACGCCCGGCGCGCTGCTGGCCACCGGCCTGTCCCGGCGGCTGCGACGGCCGGTCCGGCTGCACCGTTTCGCCGTGGTCGGCACCATCTCGGCGGGCCTGCGCTTCCAGGTCGAGGCGGCCCTGGAGTGTGACCCCGACGTCGCGGTCATCCTGATCGGCGCCAACGACGTGACCAACCGGACGCCGCCCGCCCTGGCCATCCGCCATCTCGCCGAGGGGGTCCGCGCGTTGCGTGCGGCCGGGGCCGAGGTGGTCGTCGGCACCTGCCCCGACCTGGGGGCGATCCGGCCGATCCAGCCGCCGCTGCGATGGCTGGCCCGCCGGTGGAGCCGGCAGCTCGCCGCCGCCCAGACCGTCGCCGTCGTCTCGGCGGGCGGCTGGACGGTCTCCCTCGGTGACCTGCTCGGTCCCCGGTTCGACGCCGAGCCGAGCCGGATGTTCGCCTGGGACCGGTTCCACCCGTCCGCCGAGGGCTACGCGGCGGCCGCCGCAGCCCTCCTGCCGACGGTGGTCTCCGCACTCGGGCAGGGCGCCGAACGCGGGCCTTCGCGCCCGCGTCCGGAAGGCGTACGGTCATTGCCGAAGGCCGCTCGGGAAGCGGCCCAGCATCCGGGAACGGAGGTCAGCGGCGCGCGGGTCCGCGGCAGCGAGAGCGGGCCGGCCGGCCGATGGGCGCGGCTTCGCCGCCGGGGCTTCTTCGGGGGCGGCACGACGCCACAGCCGTCCTCCGCGATCGACTCCGGCTCACCCGCAGTGGAGGGACTCAGATGACTGAGCGGATCAGGCAGCAACACGGGCGACGGTGTGCCGGCACTCGCCGGGGAGTGACACGATGACCGGGCTGTCCCCCGGCGCCCGGGTCGCCCGCACCGCCGCCGTCTCCCTGCTCGCCAGCACGCTCGGTGGTGCCGCCGTCCTGGCCGGACAGGCCGTGGCGGCACGCAACCGCCGCTACGCCCAGCCGGAGCTGGGGCTCGCGTTGCGGGCCACGGTCGGCCGCAGCGACGCACCGGTGCTGCGTCTGGTGCTGCTCGGAGACTCCTCGGCGCTCGGCGTCGGGGTCGACCGGCTGGGCGACACCATCGGCGGGCAACTGGCCGAACTGCTGGCCGAGGGGCCGACCGGGCGGCAGGTGCACCTGTCCAGCGTCGGCGTCTCCGGGTCGCGCTCGACCGACCTGGCCACGCAGGTGGCGCGGGCGCTGCTCGGCGAGCGGCCGGACGTCGCGGTCATCCTGGTCGGCGCGAACGACGTGACCAGCATGCGCCGCCCGGCCGACGCCGCCGCCTACCTCGGGGCGGCCGTGCACCGGCTGCGCCAGGCGGGCGTCGAGGTCGTCGTCGGAACCTGTCCGGACCTGGGCGCGGTACGCGCGATCGCCCCTCCGCTGCGTCAGGTCGTCGGTCTGGTGGGGCGCTGGGTCGCGCGGGCGCAGACCGGTGCGGTCCTGGACGCCGGCGGCACGGTGGTCGACCTGGCCACCGAGACCGGTCCGGTGTTCCGGGCCGACGCGGGGACGTTCTGCAATGACGGCTACCACCCCTCCGCCGACGGCTACCGGCTCTGGGCGCACGCCCTGCTTCCGGCCCTGGTCGCCGCCGCGAGGGTCACGCCTCGCCGCTGACCTGGATCGATCGGATCTGCCCGGCGGGGTGACATTTTCCGACGATGGAAAACTTTCGCTGCAAGTTACCAGCGAGTTAGCGTGGGCCCATGCCGATTGAGTCGTCCCGCGACGCCGTCATCGTCGCCACCGCCCGCTCCCCCATCGGCCGGGCCCACAAGGGTTCCCTCCGCGATGTCCGGCCGGACGACCTCGCCGCCACCATCGTGCAGGCCGCCCTGGACAAGATCCCCCAGCTCGACCCGCGCGAGATCGACGACCTCTACCTGGGATGCGGCCTGCCCGGCGGCGAACAGGGTTTCAACATGGCCCGGGTGGTCGCCGTACTGATGGGCCTCGACGGCCTGCCCGGCGCCACGACCACCCGCTACTGCGCCTCCTCCCTGCAGACCACCCGGATGGCGATGCACGCGATCCGCGCCGGTGAGGGCGACGTCTTCGTCTCCGCCGGGGTCGAGACCGTCTCCCGCTACGCCCGGGGCAACTCCGACGTCCTCCCCCCGGAGGCGCAGGCCCTGCTGGGACGCTGGGAGAACCCCCGGTTCACCGAGGCGCGCCAACGCTCCAAGGGCCGCACGGAGGCGGGCGCCCCGGTCTGGACCGACCCCCGCGAGCAGGGCACGCTGCCCGACGTCTATCTGGCCATGGGGCAGACCGCCGAGAACCTGGCCCAGGTGCACGACGTCAGCCGCGCCGACATGGACGCCTTCGGCGTGCGCAGCCAGAACCTGGCGGAGAAGGCGATCGCCGACGGCTTCTGGGCCCGCGAGATCACCCCGGTCACCACGCCGGACGGCACCGTGGTCGGCGCCGATGACGGCCCGCGTGCCGGAGTGACGCTGGAGGCCGTATCCGCACTCAAGCCGGTGTTCCGGCCGGACGGGCGGATCACCGCCGGCAACTGCTGCCCGCTCAACGACGGCGCCGCCGCCGTGGTCGTGATGAGTGCCCAGCGGGCCGAGGAACTGGGAATCACCCCGCTGGCCCGGATCATCTCGACCGGTGTCACCGCGCTCTCGCCGGAGATCATGGGGCTCGGCCCGGTCGAGGCCAGCCGGCAGGCCCTGGCGCGGGCCGGCATGACCATCGACGACGTCGACCTGGTGGAGATCAACGAGGCGTTCGCGGCCCAGGTGATCCCGTCGTACCGGCAGCTCGGCATTTCCGAGGAGAAGCTGAACGTGGCGGGCGGCGCGATCGCCGTCGGTCACCCCTTCGGGATGACCGGCGCCCGGATCACCGGCACGCTGCTGAACGCGTTGCAGTGGCACGACAAGACCATCGGCCTGGAGACCATGTGCGTCGGCGGTGGGCAGGGCATGGCGATGGTCCTCGAACGCCTGAACTGACGCGGGACCTGCTAGAGCGCGGTGCGGGTCGCGGCCACCTCGGTGGCGGCCCGCGCCAGCGCCCCGCCGGTCGGGGCGACGGCCAGCAGATCGGCGGCGACCACCCGGAGCTGGTCGGGCAGAACGAGGTCGTTGCCGAGCCGGGGCACGGTACGCCGGGGTTGCCCCTCCGCGTCGGCGGCCAGGTTGGCGATCTCCTGGACCAGCCGGTGCACCAGGTCGGCCCGGGACACGTTGCCACGGGAGGCAGTGGCCGACCACCGGGGCTGCTGCCAGTGCGCCACCTGCCGCACCAGCAGTTCCACCCCCTGCCCCACCTCGTCCCGCCCCTGCGAATCGCCCATCCCCGCACTGTACGCACCGCGCCGGAGCAAGCGATCATGCCCGCCGACGGCGGAGTTCCGGGCAACGCGGGGTGGCCACGAACGACGGCGCCCGCCCCGGGCGGGGCGGGCGCCGGTCGGTCGCTGGGCGGCGATGATCAGTCGTCGCCTTGGAAGTAGCTCAGCAGGCGCAGCATCTCGATGTAGAGCCAGATCAGGCTGACCAGGATGCCGAAGGCGGCGACCCAGGAGTAGCGCTGCGGCAGGCCCATCCGGACGCCGTCCTCGACCTCCTTGAAGCTGAGGATGAAGCTCAGCGAGGCGACCACGATGCAGACGATGCTGAACCCGATGGCCAGCGGGCTGCCGTCACGCAGACCGGTGTTCACACCGAACATCGCCAGCACCAGGTTGATCAGCATGACGGCGAAGAGACCCGCCATCACGGCGACCATGCCCTTGACGAACTTCGGCGTCGCCCGGATGACCTTCGCCCGGTAGAGCATGGTCATCACGAAGAAGACACCGAAGGTGGCAGTCACCGCCTGGATCACGATGCCGTCGTACAGCGACTCGAAGAACTTGCTCACCGCGCCGACGAGCACACCCTGGACCAGCGCGTACGCGACGACCAGAGCCGGGTTCGCCATCTTGGAGAACGAGATGATCATGCCGAGGACGAGGCCCACGACGGCGGCACCGATCCAGGCGACGCCGAGCAGCGCGTCCGGCACCAGCACCCATGCGGCCGCACCGGACACACCGACGATGGCCAGGAGCATGACCGTCTTGACCACCACGTCGTCGATCGACATGGTGGTGGCCGCCGGCGGCGCGGACGGGAAGCCCGGCGCACCGGGGTAACCGGCCTGCGGCGGGTACTGCTGCTGGGGGTATCCGGGCTGGCCGTACGGCCCGGGCGGGGCGTACCCGGCGGCACGCTCCCGCTCGGCCGCCTGACCGAGCCGGGCGAGCACCGGGTTCGAAGTCTTCACTCTCTGGCCTCCCTAAGGGGGTCGTGGCACGTCAACGCGCGCTACAAGAGTAAACGTCCGGAGCAGCACGGTGTCGATCGGAATGCTGAGGGAACCCTGAGAGTGCCCGGGGCGGGGGTCGAACCCGCACGCCTTGCGGCAGCCGCTTTTAAGGCGGCCGTGTCTGCCGTTCCACCACCCGGGCGGGTGACCCCGACGCGCCGACACGCGTGGTGCAGTGCCACGGTAGCGGGTTCCCGCCCGCTGCGGCGTCCCGTGCCGAGCACCCGCACTAGACGAGTTGTTCCGAATTGCGGTCAGTGGTCGTAGGCGATCAGTGACCGGGTGACGGGTGCGCCGGTCTTGTTGTTGTGCCAGATCGCCGCGGTCATGGCGAGGAGGCGTTGGGCGACCCGGACGGCCACACCGTCGAAGGTTCGTCCGCCGTGTTGTTCCAGGTCAAGCTGGCCTTTGAGGGTGTCGTTGACCGACTCGATCAACTGGCGGACCTTCTTGAGCATCGGCTCGCCGTAGCGGGCCTTCTCCTTCTTGCGGGACGGGCGCAGCAGTTCGATGCCCTGCTCGGCCAACTGCCGCTCGAATGGCTTGGAGGCGAATCCCTTGTCGCTGATCAGCAGGATCCTGTCGTGCTCTGCCACCACGCCGGCCTCGACGTCCAGCATCGCGGCGAGGACCTCTCGCTCGCCGATCTTCGGGTTCGCGAGGGCCCACAGGATCGGCATCCCGGTCGGGGTGCAGACCAGGTAGAGCCGGAGTCCCCAGAAGAAGCGGGAATGGGAGGCGCAGTAGCCGTATCCGGCCCAGCCGGCGAGGTCTGAGCGCTGGGCGGTGGGGCGGGACATGCCGCACGGGATGGGGGTGGAGTCGACGATCCAGTGGTGGTCGAACCAGAAGTCACTGTCGCGGGCCAGGTCCCGGATGACCTTTTTGATCAGCGGCAGGGCAGCGCGGAGCCGTTTGTTGTAGCCCGGCCGCTGCGGCAGGTAGGGAAACCAGGGGCGCAGGTGGATACGGGCGTAGCGGATCCAGTGCGCCTCAGAGCGGGCACCGAGCAGGACCTGCGCCACCGCGAGGCATACCAGTTCGGAGTCGGTCAGTAGCGGCGGCCGTCCCCGCCACCGGGGGGTGCGGATGCTGTCGTCGATCTTCACGTACAGTGCGGTCAAGAGGGTATCCAGGTCTTGCGTCACACCATGATCTTGGATGCCCTCTCTTCATGCCCAGACATCGACCCCTGACTTCGGAACTACTCGTCTAGGGTCGAGGCCGTGAGCAGCGTCGCACCCACCGCACGCGAAAACGGCGTGTCCGAGAGGGCGATCCGCACCATCGGCGTCGCCGACGGCATGTTCAGCCCGCACTACTTCTCGGCCGGGCTGAGCACCGGGCCGGCGGAGTACAACGCCTGAGCCCGCGCGGCCGGTGGGCCGCGCGGGCTCGGACCACTACGCCTTGGAGCCCGGGTAGGACGCCTCGGCGAACTCCTCGCGCGGGTCGTGCAACTGACCGAGGGCGACCACCTCACGCTTGAGGAAGAACGCCAGCGTCCAGTCGACAACCACCCGGACCTTGCGGTTGAACGAGGGAATACGGCTCATGTGGTACGTCCGGTGCATGAACCAGGCCGGCCAGCCGGTCATCTTGACGCCGTAGACCTGGGCCACGCCCTTGTACAGGCCGAGGCTGGCCACGCTGCCGGCGTGCTTGTGCTTGTAGTCGACCGGCTGCCCGCCACGGACCACCGCGACGATGTTGTCGGCCATCCGCTGGGCCTGGCGTACCGCGTGCTGGGCGCTCGGCGAGCAGAAGTTGCCCGGCGGCTTGGTCAGGTCCGGCACGGCGGCGCAGTCCCCGGCGCTCCAGGCGCCCTCGACCACCCGGTCACCGTCGACCACCTGGAGGGTGGGCCGGCAGGTGACCCGACGCCGCTCGTCGCGGGGGAAGTCGGTGGCGTCCAGCATCGGCGCCGGCTTCACGCCCGCCGTCCAGACGATGGTGTCGGAGCTGAAGCTGTCCCCGTCGGAGAGCGTGACCACCCCGTCGACGCAGGACTCCAGGCGAGTGTCCAGCCGGATGTCCATGTCCCGCTTCAGCAGCTGCTGCACGGTGTAGGCACCCATGTCCCGGTCGACCTCGGGCAGCACCCGTTGGGTGGCCTCGACCAGCACCCACCGCATGTCCGACACCTTCAGCTCCGGGTAGTACTTCAGGGCGTGCCGCGCCATGTCCTCCATCTCGGCGAGCGCCTCGATGCCGGCGTACCCGCCACCGACGAAGACGAAGGTGAGAGCGCGGCGGCGTACCTCCGGGTCGGTCGTCGCGGCCGCCACGTCCAACTGCTCCAACACGTGGTTGCGCAGATAGATGGCCTCGCCGATGGTCTTGAAGCCGATGCCGTGCTCGTGCAGGCCGGGAATCGGCAGGGTCCGGGAGACCGAACCCGGGGCGACCACGACGTGGTCGTACGCGATCTCACGCGGCGGGCCGATGATCGGCTGCACGGTGGCGGTCTTGCGGTCGTGCTCGATGCGGGTCACCGCACCGGACACCACCGTGCACCGCCGTAACTCGCGGCGCAGCGGCACCACGGAGTGCCGCGGAGAGATGTTCCCTCCCGACGCCTCGGGAAGGAACGGCTGGTAGGTCATGTGCGGCTGCGGGTCGACGACGATGACCTCGGCCTCACGGGAGCTGAGCTTCTTCGACAGGCGCAGGGCCGCGTACAGCCCGACGTGCCCGGCACCCACCACAAGGATCCGCTTCGGATTCACGCTTACATCCTTCCCCCGGCAGGGGCGGTCATCCCGCTCGCGGCACCCTTCTGTGACCGAGCACAACCTCAGTGTGACCCGCGCTACCGCAGGGACGAACCCGAACGGATCACCGGGCCACCGCAGCCCACGGCAGTCCCGCCGAGACCGCCGTTCACCTGCGTCTCAGCAGCCAGGCCAGCATCGCGGTCAACCCGACGACCACCAGCAGACCGGCGATCGTGACCGGCAACCGTCCGGTGCCGTCGCTGCCGACCCGGGCCAACTCGACCAGCAGCACCCCGAGGACCGATGTGGCGAGCACCACTGCGCCCGCGCGTGTGAGCCAACCCACGACCAGGTCCGGGTCCACCGCCGCGTCGTACGGCAGCAGCGCCGCCAGGGCGGCCAGCGTGTGCGCGAGATAGAGCAGCGCCGCCACGCCCAGCAGCCGCCACAACGCGATCGGTCGCTCGTGCAGGTCGGTGGCGAGCACCCACCCGGCGACCGTGACCAGCGCGGCGAAACTCGGCCAGAACCGGTGCGGCGACACCGCGGGCGCCACCGCGACCACGGCCAGCGCACCGAGCGTCTGTCCCTGGAGCATCTGGACGGGATACGACAGGAGTAACCCGGCGAACGTGGCGAGGAAGACCCCGAGACGCACCAGGATCGGGGCCAGGGTGATCCGACCGGCCGCCGTGCGTACCGCCTTGAGCCGCCCGATCACCGGCCACCCACCCGGGGCGCGGTGGCCAGCCGGGCCACATCCCGCAACACCTGGTCGAGGCTGCCCGCACCGGCCCAGGGCACCACCGGCACCCCGTGTTCGCGGAGCTGGGCGATCATCGTGTCCCGGTCCAGCCGCCACAGCCGGTACGCCACCTCGGACCAGCCCCGGTCCTTGGGCGGGTTCAGGTCGGCGGGCAGGGTGTCCACCGCGACCACGAACCGTCCCGACCGGGCCAGCCGGGCCAGCATCTGCGCCGACCGCTCCTCCAGCAGCGGCGTGAGCACCACCACCAGGGCGTCGGCGGAGAGCACCTGCGGCCCGAACACCTGGTCGTAGGGCTCGTGCGGGGAGGACTGCGCCTTCACGTCCAACAGCCACTCCAGCACCGTCAGGTACTGGCGTCGTCCGGTGGCCGGGCGCAGGCGTCGGGCGCTCGGGCCGTACTCCAGCAGCGCCACGCGGTCGCCCCGATGCAGGTAGTGCTCGGCGATGGCGGCGGCGGCCCGGACCGTGGTGTCCAGCACCGAGGCGGTGCCGGCGATCCCGCCGGAGCGGCCCGCCTCGGCGAGCACGTCGAGCAGCACCACCACCTCGGCGTCCCGGTCGGAGAGCGTGGACGCCACGTGCAGTTGCCGGGCCCGCAGGGACACCCGCCAGTCGATGCGGCGCAGCCGGTCGCCGGGGGCGAAGATCCGGACACCCGCCAGCTCACCGCCCTCACCGGGCCGGCGCGAATGGTGCGCGCCGACCAGGCCGGCGGCCCGGGGCATCGCCTCGACCGCCTCGAACGGCTCGGTCTTCGGGTACACCTTGGACCTGATCGACTCGGCGAACACGGCACGGGAGGTCAGCAGGCCCTGCGCGGCGGCGACCCGGGCACCTGCCGGGCCGATCCGGTGCCGCCCCCAGCGCAGCGCGGTGCCGGAGAGTTCCAGGTCGACCGCAGTGCCCGGGGCGACCGAGGTGACGAAGGGACGATCGGTCGGGGCGGGACGCCGGCCGGCGGGCGAGCCGCCACCGGCCACGGCGCCACCGGCGAGAGCCGCCCGGGTCACGCGCAGCCAGGGCGAGATCCGGGTACGCAGCACCGCCACGTCGTACGGCACGCTGCCCGGGTTGCCGACACTGACCGTGCCGCTCACCTCACCACCCTCCACCAGGTGCGCCTCGTCAGCACTGATCCACACCTGCGGCAGATCGGTAGGACGACGACGTAGCGCGTACGCGGTGCCGAGCGCGAACGGTACGGCCAGCACGACCAGGTCGACCCGGCCCAACAGCACCGCGGCGGCCAGCAGCAGGCCGGTGAGCAGCACCGCCCGGCCAAGCGCCGCGGTGGGCGTCCAGCTGGGCGGGGCCGGTCGGTCCGGAGCGGTCACGACGGGTCAGTGTCCCGGTCCACCGGCGGCGTGACTGGGCAGCGCCCCACTGGCGGGTGCGGGGGTGCCGTCGAGGACCTCGCCGACAACGAAGGACGGGTCGACCCGGCGCAGCCACATCTCCGGCCGCAGCGTGATCCGGTGCGCCAGCGCCGGTGCCGCGACGTCCTTGACGTCCTCCGGCACCACGTAGTCCCGGCCGGAGAGCACGGCCCGTACCCGGGCCAGCAGCAGCAGCGCCAGCGAACCTCGCGGCGAGGCACCGACCAGCACCGACGGGTGTTCGCGGGTGGCCGCGGTCAACGACACGATGTACCGGCCGACCGAGTCCTCCACCACCACGTCCTCCAACGCCGCCTGCATGGCGCGCAGGGTGGCGGCGTCCACCACCGGCTTGATCTCGGCCTCCTCGCGGCGGCGGGCCATCCGCCGGCGCAGCACCTCCCACTCCTCCTCGTGCTCCGGGTAGCCGAACGACACCCGCAGCAGGAAGCGGTCCAGCTGCGCCTCCGGCAGCGGGTAGGTGCCCTCGTACTCGATCGGGTTGGCGGTGGCGAGCACGTGGAAGGGCTCGTCCAGGCGGTAGGTGACTCCCTCCACCGAGACCTGCTTCTCCTGCATCGCCTCCAGCAGGGCGGACTGCGTCTTCGGCGGCGTCCGGTTGATCTCGTCGGCCAGCAGCAGATTGGTGAAGACCGGACCGGCCCGGAAGGTGAAGTCGCCGCTGCGCTGGTCGTAGAGGAACGAGCCGGTGACGTCGGCGGGCAGCAGGTCCGGGGTGAACTGGAGACGGCGGAAGTCCAGCCCGAGCGCCTGGGCGAAGGACCGCGCGGTGAGCGTCTTGCCCAGGCCGGGCAGGTCCTCCAGCAGCACGTGCCCACCGGCGAGGATGCCGGCGAGGACCAGTTCCAGCGAATCCCGCTTGCCGACCACGACCTGGCCCACCGCGTCCAGCACCGCCCGGGCGAGGCGGCCGACCTCGGTGGGGGGCATCGTCTGGCCGACGTCGTTCATCAGATCTTCTCCAGTTCGGCGACGATCGCCGCGAGATCGCGCGGCGAGGGGGTACGGCGGGGCGGGGTGTCCAGGAACGTCGACAGTCGCTCGCCCAGCAGGGCCCGGGCCCGGCCGGGATCCGACTCGCGGGTCACGCCGTGCTTGAGCCGCAGCCGCTCGTCGGCCAGCTCGGCGATGCGGGGCAGGATCAGATGGGAGAAGCGTTCGGGCTGGGTCTTGGACCACTCCAGGGGAAGTTCCCAACCGTTGATCGCGGTACGCAGCGCGTCCCGGGCGTCCCAGTTGTACATCCCGTCCTCCTCCCCGTCCTGCTGCGGTCGCGCCACGGCCGGTCCCGAGCGCGGCGGCGGGGCGAGGGTGGCGACGATGCGGCGTACCGCGAGCACGGTGACCACTCCGGCGACCAGCACCACCAGGGAGACCCGCAACCCGACTGCCCGCAGGCCGGCGACCAGGACGACGGTCGCGGCGGCGGTGACGGCGAGGAAGGCCACCACACTCCGCAGCCACCCGCCCCGGAGTGGTTCGTGCTGGACCGGTCGTTCCTCCTCGAAGCTGAGCAGGTCGTCGATGCTGGTTCTGCTCACGCCACCACCTGGTCCCGTTCGACCGTGGCCGCGAGTTCGCCGCGCAACCGGCGCAGGGCGGCGCGGGCCTGGTCGCGGGTGCGTTCGTCGACCGGCCGGGTGGCGTAGCGGGCCTCGCGGTAGACGTGCGCCAGCTCGGCCAGCACGTCGGCGCTGACGATCGCGGGCACGCCGTTGGCGGCGTCACCGCGCAGCAGCCGGGTGACCAGGTCGGTGGGGGTGTCGCCGGCCAGTCGGGGCACCCCGACACCGGCGGCGGCCTCTTCGAGGCGGACCCAGCAGGCGATCACCGCGGCCCTCGGGTCGGTGTCCCGGTCGTCCAGGTCGACCAGGCCGGCGTCGACGGCGGCGACCACCTCGCGGGCGGTGCCGGCGGCGCTGCGCCGGGCCGGGCGCGCGGGCAGTGTCCGGGTGACCCGGCGGGCCATGCCACGGATCACCGTCCAGGCGAGGTAGCCGATGACTCCGAGCAGGACGATCCCGAGCAGCGCCAGCGCCACCGTGCCGAGCCAGGACGGGACCTCGGTCCGGGTCTGCTCGGCGGCCTCACGGGGCTCGGCCGGGATCGACGGACGCGGATCGTCGGTCGGGTACTCCAGGACGAACGGGGCGTCCTCCACGGCCGGCGGGATCCGGCTCGCGCCGATCGACGAGTGCGCGGCGGCCAGCGTGACGAGGGCGAGCAGGCCGATCACCGCGGTGACGGGCCACCACTTGCGCAGCAGGTCCACTCCGACCTACCTTCGCTCCACCAGGGCGTACGGCGGACTCGTCTGCGTCACGTCCGCCATCTCCACCACCCCGCAGCGTCAGTCCAACCCGGCCAGTCGTTTCGCCCGGACGAACACGTCGTCCAGCATTCCTGGTGTCAGCCGTCCGGTGAAGGTGTTCTGCTGGCTGACGTGGTAGCAGCCGAGCAGTTCCGGTACGGCCGTGCCGGACCAGTGTGCCCCATGGCCGAACGAGGGTCGCGGGCCGGGCGGACGGACGCCGTACACGTCGCGCGCCACCGGCCACCACGCGGCCCAGGCGAAGGCGCCCAGCGCCACCACCACCCGCAGCGTCGGCCGCAACAGGTCGACCTCCCGGTGCAGCCAGGGCGCGCAGGAGTCCCGCTCGGCCGGACTCGGCTTGTTGTCCGGCGGGGCGCACCGCACGGCCGCGAAGATCCGCGTGTGCCGCAGCGCCAGCCCGTCGTCGGCGGCCACGCTGGTCGGCTGGTTGGCCAGACCGGCGCGGTGCAGCGCGGCGAAGAGCACGTCACCGGAGCGGTCACCGGTGAAGACCCGGCCGGTGCGGTTGCCGCCGTGCGCGGCCGGGGCCAGACCGAGCACGGCGATCCGGGCCTCGGGGTCACCGAAGCCGGGCACCGGCCGACCCCAGTACTCCTGGTCGCGGAAGGCGGCGCGCCTGGTCCGCGCCACCTCCTCCCGCCAGGCGACCAGCCGGGGGCAGGCGAAGCAGTCGACGACGGCCGTGTCGAGGTCGACCAGGTCGGCCGCCCGCGTGGCGCGGGCGGCCACGCCCGCCGGGGTACGCGACTCAGCCAAGCTTGGCCCGGAACAGTTCGAGCGTGCGGGCCCAGGCGCTGGTGGCGGCACGCAGGTCGAACTTCTCCGGCCGGTCCTCGTTGAAGAAGGCGTGCGCGGTGCCCGGGTAGTCGTGCAACTGGCAGGTGCCACCGGCGTTCTCGATGGCCCGGCGTACCGCCTGGACGCCGGGGTCGGTGGAGGTGCCGTCCGCCTCGGAACAGTGCACGAGCGCGTCCTTGCCGGCGTAGTCGCTCCACTCGGGACGCATGCCCTCCCAGGGCAGCCGGGGGTAGAACGCGGCGGCGGCGACGATCCGTTCGGAGTGGCTGGCCGCCCAGAGCGCCAGGCTCGCCCCGGCGCAGAAGCCCGCACAGCCGACCTTGCCGGCCACCTCGGTACGCCCGGCGAGGTATTCGGCGGCCACCGCGATCTCCCGGGCCGCCTCGTCCATCTGTGGCCCGTTCAGCAGCTGCCGGGGCTCGCTCGGCTTGCCCGCCGGCTCGCCGTGCCGGAAGTCCGGTGCCAGCGCGACGAAGCCCGCCTCGGCGAAGCGGTCCACCACCGACCGGATCTGTGGCACCAGGCCCCACCAGTCGTGGATGACGATGACCGCGGGGCTGGCCGTCCCGGTGGCGGGCACCGCGAGGTACCCCTCGACCGCACCCCCGTCGCCACGGTAAGTAACCATTTCGCCCATCGGCCCATCCTCCTAGCGGTCAGTCATCGTTGGCTGGTCGCACGTGTCGGTAGCCTGCCACGCGGTGACCATCGCGAGGAAGATGCGGGAGCAGTGGTGTTCACCTCCCGTTCGCGACTCAGGCCACAGGTTGTGCCAGGCTCCAGGCGATGCCGTCGAGGATGTCGTGCTCGGAGGCCACGACCGAGTCCATGCCCGCCCGTTCCATGATCACCCGAAGGACGAGCGCGCCCGCGCCGATCACGTCGGCCCGGCCCGGGTGCATCACCGGGATCGCCAACCGCTGCTCCCGGTCCGCCGCCAGCAGCTCGGCGGTCACCTCCGCCACCCGGTCGTACGACACCCGGGCGTGATGGATGCGGGTCGGGTCGTACCCGGTGAGGCCCTCGGCGATCGCGACCACGGTGGTGACCGACCCGGCGAGCCCGACCAGCGTGGCCGCCTCGCGTCCCGGCACCACTGCCAGCGCGCGGTCGACCGCCACCGCGATGTCGGCCTGCGCGGCGTCGATCTCGTCCACCCCGGGCGGGTCCCCGTGCAGGTGCCGCTCGGTCATCCGGACGCAGCCGATGTCCATCGAGATCGCCGCGTCGACGCCGCTGTCGCGGCTGCCGACCACGAACTCGGTGGAGCCGCCCCCGATGTCGACCACCAGGTACGGCGACCGCGCGTCGGACGGCAGCCCGCGCACCGCGCCGGTGAAGGAGAGCCTGGCCTCCTCGTCCCCGCTGACCACCTCGGGTGCGACGCCGAGCGTCTGCTGCACCATGGTCCGGAAGTCGGCGGCGTTCTCCGCGTCCCGGGTGGCCGAGGTGGCGCACATCCGGACCCGCTCGGCGCCCAGCTTCTCGATCTCCGCGGCGTAGTCGGCGAGCGCGACCCGGGTCCGCTCGATCGCCTCGGGGGCGAGCCGGCCGGTGGCGTCGACGCCCTGGCCCAGCCGGACGATCTCCATCCGCCGGGACGCGTCGACGAGCGGTGCGGACGGCCCGGCCGACGGGTCGGGCAGGTCGGCGACCAGCAACCGGATCGAGTTGGTGCCACAGTCGATGGCGGCCACACGCGTCGTCACGACGGTCACCCTACAGTGGCGCGGCGACCGGGGTCCCGGCGTCAGAGCCGCAGCAGCATCCGGGTGTTGCCCAGCGTGTTCGGCTTGACCCGCTCCAGGTCGAGGAACTCGGCGACCCCCTCGTCGTACGAGCGCAGCAACTGCTCGTACACCGGGTGTGGCACCGGGGCGCCATCGATCTCGGTGAAGCCGAACGAGCCGAAGAACCGGGTCTCGAAGGTGAGTACGAAGATCCGGGCGATGCCCAGGTCCCGTGCCGCCTCGATCAGCTCGGCCACGATCCGGTGCCCGATCCGCCGACCCCGGCAGGTCGGGTCGACCGCCACCGTCCGGATCTCGGCCAGGTCCTCCCACATCACGTGCAGCGCGCCGCAACCCACCACCACGCCGTCGGTGCCCCGGCTGGCGACCCGGAACTCCTGCACATGCTCGTAGAGCGTGACGGTGGCCTTGCTGAGCAGCCGGCGGTCGTCGGTGTAGGTGTCGATCAACCGGCGGATCGCCCGTACGTCGGTCGTGCGGGCGGGCCGGACCAGGATGTCGTCGGCCCCGTCCGGAGTGGGCTCGTCGCTCACTCGGTGTCCGGCACGTCGACGCACCGGCCCGCCGCCCACCAGGGCTCGACCAGGTCCAGGGTCTCGTCACCGAACGGGTTCACGCCGGGCCCGGCGCCGAGTGCGTGACCGAGGTGGACGTGCAGGCACTTCACCCGGCCGGGCATCCCGCCGGCCGAGATGCCGGCGATCTCGGGGACCTCGGCGATCGACTCCCGCCGGGCGAGGTAGTCCTCGTGCGCGGCCCGGTAGCGGTCGGCCAGCTCCGGGTCGGTGGCCAACCGGTCGGCCATCTCCCGCATCAACCCGGCCGACTCCAACCGGCTGCACGCCGCGGTGGCCCGGGGGCAGGTGAGGTAGTACAGCGTCGGGAAGGGGGTGCCGTCGGCCAGCCGGGGCGTCGTCTCCACCACGTCGGGCAGGCCGCACGGGCAGCGGTGGGCCACCGCCCGGGTCCCGCGCGACGGGCGTCCGAGCTGCGCGGCCACCGCGGCCAGGTCGGCCTCCGTGGCCGGCTCCCGCTTCGGTGGGGGTACGGAGGCCGCCGCCGGCTCCTGCGGTGGTACGACAGTCACGGTGCCATCTCTCGTTCGGGCGGGGGTGATCGGTGCTCAGTCGACGGTCGGGGTCGCATCGGCGGCGCGCACGCTCGACCAGAGGGTGTCGTACCACGGGTCTACGGAGGTCGGCGTCGCCGGGTCGGTGCCGCCCGCGTCCCGGGCGGCGCCGGCCGGGTCGTCGAGCACGAGCACGAGCTTCTCGCCGGGCCGGCCCATGAAGAACCGCCGTCGGGCCTCGGACTCTATGAACGCGTCGTCCTGCCACTTCTCGGCCTTCTCGGTCAGCTCGGCGATCAGCTTGCGCTGGGCGTCCTGCGAGGCTTCCATCCGCTCGATGTCGGCCTGCTGGTCGAGGTAGACCCGGACCGGGTACGTGTAGGCGAGGGCGAGCGCGATCAACACCGCGACCAGCACGGTGGCCCGGCCGGTGAGTCCTCGGGATCGGGGTGCGGAGAGCCGGGTGACGCCGCCTGCGGCGGTACGCCGGGCCGCGGCGGGCCGCTTGGCGGAGCGTACGCCCTCCGCGCCGCGGGCGGCCGACGGCGCCCGGCCGGCGGTGGTACGCGACTCGGCGCGGACACCTCCGCCGTCCCGGACCGCGCCCCGGCCGACGCCGGGCCGACCGGTGCGCCCCGGCCGGCGGGCCGGACGTTGACCACCCGGCGTGCGGCGCTGCTGCATCACACCCCTCCCCCGAGGTTCACCACCCGTCAGACGGAACGGTAACGCGGGAAGGCGCCCGCACCGGCGTACCGCGCCGCGTCGGCCAGCTCCTCCTCGATGCGCAGGAGCTGGTTGTACTTGGCCACCCGGTCGGAGCGGGCCGGGGCACCGGTCTTGATCTGGCCGCAGCCGGTGGCCACCGCGAGGTCGGCGATGGTGGTGTCCTCGGTCTCGCCGGAACGGTGGCTCATCATGCACGTGAAGCCGGCCCGGTGGGCCAGGTCGACCGCGTCCAGGGTCTCGGTCAGCGAACCGATCTGGTTGACCTTCACCAGCACCGCGTTCGCCGCCCGCTCGGTGATGCCCCGGGCGATGCGCTGCGGGTTGGTGACGAACAGGTCGTCGCCGACGATCTGGACCCGGTCACCGATCGCGGCGGTCAGCGTCTGCCAGCCGGTCCAGTCGTCCTCGGCCAGCGGGTCCTCGATCGACACGATCGGGTACGCGTCGGCGAGCTTGGTGTAGTACTCGCTCATCTCCTCGGCGCTCTTGGCGACGCCCTCGAACGTGTAGCGCCCGTCGGCGAAGAACTCGGTGGCGGCCACGTCCAGGGCGAAGACGATGTCGGTGCCGAGCGTGTAGCCGGCCTTCTCCACCGCCTCGGCGATGAGGTCGAGAGCGGCGGCGTTGGTGGGCAGGTTCGGGGCGAAGCCGCCCTCGTCGCCGAGCCCGGTCGACAGGTCCTTCTTCTTCAGCACGGACTTGAGCGCGTGGTAGACCTCGGCGCCGGAGCGCAGCGCCTCCCGGAAGCTCGGCGCGCCGATCGGCGCGATCATGAACTCCTGGATGTCCACGTTGCTGTCGGCGTGCGCCCCACCGTTGAGGATGTTCATCATCGGCACCGGGAGCAGGTGGGCGTTCGGCCCGCCCAGGTAGCGGAAGAGGCTCAGCCCGGCACTGCCGGCCGCCGCCTTGGCCACCGCCAGCGAGACGCCGAGGATGGCGTTGGCACCCAGCTCGCCCTTGTTGTCGGTGCCGTCGATGTCCAGCATCTTCTGGTCGATCACCCGCTGCTCGCTGGCCTCGTACCCGATGAGCTGGTCGACGATGCGGTCCTCGATGTTGGCGACCGCCTTCTCCACTCCCTTGCCCAGGTAGCGGCCCTTGTCACCGTCGCGCAGCTCGATCGCCTCGAAGGCGCCGGTCGAGGCGCCGGAGGGCACCGCCGCCCGGGAGATCGTGCCGTCGTCCAGTCCGACCTCGACCTCGACCGTCGGGTTGCCCCGCGAGTCCAGGATCTCCCGAGCCTCGATTACCTCGATGGTTGCCACTGAGTCGCTCCTCGTTCGTGTCGTCTCGTGCGGTATGGGCCGCGACGGTGCGGCTGAGGCAGGTGTTGAACGCAGCGTATCGGTCCCCGTTCCTCCGCACCGCGACCGGGCGGGCCACGACCCGCTCTGTGACCGCCGACGGGTCGGACATTCCCGAATTCTCGTGCGTCAACCGGCAACGAGTTTGCACGAGCGGGACCTGATCGATCAGGCTTGGCGCCATGCCCGCCGCCTCGACCACCCTCCGTACGCTCGCCGTGTCGGTCATTGCGTTGCTCACCGTCACCGGCTGTCAGGCTCTGGACGACGCCGGACGGGCCATGGGACGGGCCGACGTGGTCAACGATCTCGCCGCCCGGATCGATCGGGCGCTGGAGTTGACCTACTCGGCGCAGTACCAACTCTCCGGCGGGCGTACCGCGTCGATCAACCAGTCCCAGGACCCGGCCCGGTCCGCGTACGAGTGGCCGGAGGGCAAGTTGACGGTCACCGCCGAGGCGACCACCCGCTGCGAGGCCGACGAGGGTCGGACGGTCTGCACGCTCGAAGCCCCTCCCGCCCCCAACAGCAAGCCACCGGTGGTCGTCTTCGCCGCCGCCGAACGCGAGGGCCTGGTCACGCCCCCGCTGGTGATGGGCCTGCTGACCAGTGCCGCACTGGACCCCGGCGCGGTCATCACCCAGCGCGAGAACACCATCGCCGGGCACCACGCCACCTGCGTCGACGTACGGCAGACCGCCGAGAGCTTCAACGCCTGCGTGACCGCCGAGGGCGTGCTCGGCAGCTTCACCGGCCAGGTCGACGGCGTGCCGGTGGAGTTGGCGCTGAGCCGCTACCAGGAGCAGGTCGACGGCGCGGCGTTCGAGCTGCCGCCGGGCGCGGGTGTGGTGGACCACCGGCCCGCCATCTGAGGCTCAGATCCCGAGCAGGGTACGCAGATGGCGCGGGGGCGGGCAGTTGTGCGCCAGCATCTCGTCGTGCCAGTCCCGTAGCGCCACCTCGGACGGGCGGGCCCGGGCGATGTCGGCCACCTCCGCGTACCCGACGAAGTACGTGGAGAGTTGCGCCGAGGTGAGCAGCGAGCGGCGCCACTTACCGGCCGCCTCGCCCTCCTCCTGGAAGCCCCGCCCGGTCAGCAGCGCCATCGCCTCCGCCTCGGGCACCTCCTCGGCGTGGACCAGGTGGTCCAGCAGCGCGTTGAGGGTCATCCGCAACTGCATCTTGAGCTGCTGCAACCGCACCGATAGCCCGCCGAACCCGTGGCCGGCCATCAGTTCCTCGGCGTAGACCGCCCAACCCTCGACGAACGGGCCGGACCGCGTCAACGCACGGACCCGGGTTTCGCCCCGGTGGCGGCGGGCGTGGGCGAGCTGGAGGAAGTGACCGGGCATCGCCTCGTGCACGGTCAGGTTCCTGATCATGTGGTCGTTGTACTCGCGGTAGAACGATTCCACTCGATGCTCCGGCCAATCCGCCGGGGTCGGCGCGATGCAGTAGAACGTGGGCAGATCGGCGGACTCCAACGCGCCCGGCGCATCGCAGTAGGCCACCGCGACGCCGCGCGCGAACTGCGGCATCACCTGGATCACGCAGGGGTCGTCCGGCACGGTCACCAGGTCGTGCGCGCGGACGAAATCGCTCGCCTCGTCCATCGTGATCGAGGCCAGGTCGACGATGGTGTGGTCGTCCGGATGCTCGGCGGCGAGCAGGTCGAGCGCGCGGCGTACCGTCTCGTCGTCGGCCGGACCGCCGACCAACTCGACCGCTGCCGCGCGGATCTCCTCGCCGACCCGGTCCAGGTTGGCCCAGGCCCGCCGTTGGATCTCGGCGGCACCCAGTTCGGTGTCGAGGGTGTGCCACAGGCGGGCCTCCCAGCGAAGCCGTCCCAACCGTGGGTCCCGACCCGGCCCGTCGTCGGCGGCCAGCCCGGTGCGCAGCCAGGCGACGAACTCCTCCAGCGCGGCGATCGCCCCGGTGGCCGCCGGCTCGATCCGATCGGCGAGCGCGGGTGCCTGCGCGAGCAACGCCGGCACCTCGTCCCGGACCAACGCGGCGGTGCCGGTGAACTGCCCGACCGCCGTCTCGGCGTGGATCCGGGGCATGTCGCGCAGCGTCGCCCGTGCGGTGGCCAACGCGTCCGGTACGGCGGCGAGCCGACCGGCGAGCGCGGTCAGCCGCTCCTCGACCGGCGCGTACGGCCGGGCGACGAGGGCGTGCAACAGCGGACCGGGACTGTGCGCGAGCGGATCCCACTCGTGCGCCCGGATCTCGGTCAGCTCGAACAACTCCCGGTCGACCGCCGCCGCCAGCAGTGCGTGGTCCACCTGCTCCTCGACGTCGCCCGGGTCCGGGTCGATCTCGCACAGCACGCTGGCCGCGTCCACAAGCATCGCCCGGTCGGCCGCCACCGCGTCGGCGGAGAGATCCGGCAACCGGTCGTCGTACCGGTGGTCTCCGACCGAGGTGGCCACCCCCGGCCGACTGACCAGCAACGCCTCGACGATCCGCTCCGCCACCACCCCGAACGTCTCCACCCCCCGACCCTAACCACCCCACCGATCCCCCGCCCCCCACGCCGTTGAGCCCCGCCCACCGCAAGCGGGCCACCCACCCCGGTGATCAAGGAGTTTGCGTCGCGCCGACCGGTCTCCTCGACGCAAACCTCTTGATCACCGAGCCACGCCACCGCCCGGCGGTCGGGGGTATGTCGCCGGTAGCGCGGCGGGCCCGCCCCGGGTCGCGCACCACGGAAGAGATGGGCGACCCGGGGCGGGCGAAAGGTAGGAGTTACATGGATGGGTCGACCGGAACCGGGGCAGGTGCCCCGGCTACCCATCGCCTGGTGCGGTGGGCAGGCCGATCCTGGAGGAACGCCTACGCGCGCTCCGCATGTGCTGCACTGACTGCCGGGAGGCATGTACGGACTCCTTCAGGGAAGCGGTAGTCCGGGTGCGGGTCCACCTCCGGCTCGCGACCACTACCAGCCGCGACAGTGACGTGGAGGTAGACCGTTGTGCCGTCGGCGCATCTGATCCTCAGCGCCGAGGGCGACAGCCACACCCCGGGAAGGTCGCACGTGTCCCACTCCGCGAACGCGGAGGGTCGTGCGAAGTCGAGTAGCCGGGTAGTGAAGGCGAGCATCCGGATTGCCCGCTGAGCGGGGGGCGGCATCTCCGCCGGCAGGGGCACCGACTTCGGTGCCGGGCGCGGCGATGACGTCGCGGCCAGCAGAGCTGACGAGCCGGATCGGTGGGTGACCCGTACTCCGGGGGGGAGACTGTTCACCAGCGGTCTTGTCCCGCCCGTACCGCTCCACCGCCTCGTGGTCCGGGTGATCACTGGCGCGATACAGGGTCGCCAGGACGTCCAGAACTTCGGTCACCTGCATTCCGTCTCCGATCTCCACTGCTCAAGCCGGGCCAAGTCTAGGCGCGCTCGGCGGCGGCGCCCTTGCCCTGCACACGTTCAACGACATCACCCTGCCCCTGGATGAGTGGCCAGCTCAGCGGCGGGGCTCTCGCTTAGACCGCACCAGCGCGGACAGACCGGATCTGCCGGGCCAGCAGGAGTTTGTGATTCCACGGGGTGCCTCCTCGTCTTGGTCGATCGGATGGTTGATCCATCGCATAAACCGATCGTTGAGCGCGGCGAGATCGGGAGTGAAGCCGAGCGCGACGATGTCGGCCACGGCATCCCGCATCGAAAGCGCGAGGTAGAAGACAATCGCCAACGTGTGGCCCGCGTACTCGTGGAGAAGAGCCAACTTCGCCGGGCTGCACGGCCAGTGTGCCCCGCAGGCGCGGCACCGCCAGAGTGGCCGACTGGGAACGTGCTCGCGGCTCACGATGCACGCCCCAGGCCGCGCAGGGTCTGACCGAGGGTCCTCAGATCCCCGGCCTGGTCCCAGATGATCTGCGTCGAATCGTCCCCTGGCCGCGGCGGGAGCCGAGCGGCCAGGCCGCCCTCCCTGTCACGCTGATGTGAGACAGCCCGTCTACCAGGGGATACTCTTCCTGGACGGCCCTGAGGAGAGCACATCAGCATGACGTCGAGGCCCCATGAGAGTCTGGATCCGGACGCCCGGCCCCAGCGGCGGACATTCACCGCGGAGTTCAAGGCGAGGATTCTGGACGAGTACGAGTCGGTGCCGGATGCGGCGGCTCGCGGGGCGATTCTGCGCCGGGAACGGCTGTACGGTTCACACCTTCTCGACTGGCGCAAGGCGCGGGATGCCGGAGCCGCGGCCGGCCTGACGGACCGGCGGCAATCGGCTGCGCGGGCGGCGAAGAAGGCCGAGAACGCTGAACTTTCCCGTCTTCAGCGGGAGAACGCCCGCCTGCAGGCCGAGTTGAACAAGACCCAGACCGCGTTGTCGATCATGGGAAAAGCTCACGCGCTCTTGGAACTGCTCTCCGAGAGCGCGGATGCCGTGGCGATGCCGAACTCGTCCTCGCCGAGGCGCAGGCGGCGCTGACGCCGTTGTGGGGCATCGCGCCCGCGTGCCGGCTGACCGGCCTGTCCAGGGCGACGCTGTATCGCCGTAGTGCCCCGCCGCTGGTCTCCCGGCCGAGAGCACCGCGTAAGCCGCCGCCGTCCGCGCTGACCGAGCCTGAACGCCGGCAGGTCCTGGACCTGCTCAACAGCCCGCCATACGTGGATCTGGCCCCGGCGCAGGTGTGGGCCCGCGAACTCGACGAGGGCCGCTGGTGGTGCTCGGAGTCCACGATGTACCGGATCCTGCGGGCCGCCGGGCAGACCGGCGAACGCCGCAGCCAGGCCACCCATCCGGCCCGGACCAAACCCGAACTGGTCGCCGACGCCGCGAATCAGGTGTGGTCGTGGGACATCACGAAGCTGCGCGGCCCGGTCAAGGGCGTCTGGTTCCACCTTTACACGGTGATCGACATCTGGTCCCGCTACGTCGTCGGGCACATGGTCGCCGCCCACGAGGACGGCCAACTCGCCGAAGCGCTGATCGCCGACGCCGCCGCCCGCGAACGCGTGAACCCCGATCAGCTGACCGTGCACGCCGACCGCGGCGCCGCGATGACCAGCAAGACCGTCACCCAGCTGCTGACCGATCTCAAAATCGGCCGCAGCCACAGCCGGCCCAAGACCTCCAACGACAACCCGTACATCGAGGCCAGCTTCAAGACACTCAAGTACGACCCCACGTTCCCAGAGCGGTTCGGATCGATCCAGCACGCCCGACAGCACTGCGAAGCGTTCTACAGCTACTACAACCACGAACACCGGCACTCCGGGATCGGCCTGCACACCCCGGCATCGGTCCACCACGGCACCGCCGGACAGATCCGTGAACAGCGGCAACGCACCCTCGACGCCGCCTGGGCCGCACATCCCGAACGGTTCGGACGCCGCCGTCCCCAACCACCCCGGCTACCGGACCGGGCATGGATCAACAAACCCGACAACAGCCACCCGGAACAGGCCGTGACCTCGGCCGGAGCCCCTCTTCCACCAGCACAAAGCTAAACAAAATCAAGAAATTGTCTCAGTTGACTTGACAGGTTCCGCCGGGTGCACGACTCGGCGTCAGGACCGGGCCGGGGACCGCGCTGTCGGGCCGCTGCCGCACACGCGTCGGTGTGCACCTGTCACAGACGCAGGCGCGCCCGCGTCTGCGCCGATGACGACCCGACATGATGCCCCCTCGATCACTTGAGGAGGGGCACCCCCGACCGTGCCGACGACCGGGGGCACCCCCTCGACGAACGCGACCGCCGGTTCGGGTGTGCCCACCGGTCGCGCCGCCCTGAAGACACACTGCCAACCAGTAACGGGACCAGTACACGACGTTCATCTATTCTCAGAGGACGTTCGGGACGTCGATGTTGGAGGCGGGATGAACCATGCACTTCGGGCAGCCATGGCCGAGGCTGGCGTTACGGCCGAACAATTGGCAGCCCAGACTGGTGTGGATCCCAAGACCGCATCGCGCTGGATCTCCCCAGGACGTGTACCGCAACCACGTCGGCGCAGCACGATCGCATCGATGCTTGGCCGGGACGTTGGGGACCTATGGCCTGACGTCCTGAAGCGCAGCGAGCCACAATGGCTACGCGATTGGGTCGACTGGGAGCGGGAGGCAGTTGCCATCCGCTGGTTCGAACACTGCTGGGTGCCGGGCCTGCTCCAGACCGAGGCGTATGCGCGGGCCACGCTGGCGGATGAGGCGCTCACGCCGAGCGAGGTCGATAACCTCGTTGCGTCGCGCATGAACCGGCAGGCGATCCTGCGCCGGGAACGCCCGCCCCTGCTGGTCGCAGTCATCCACGAGCATGTGCTCTACCAGTCGGCGTACGGTGACCGCAGTCTGATGCGCGAGCAATGCGAGCATCTCGCCGCCTGTGCTGAACTGCCGCACGTCAAAGTGCTCATTGTTCCCCGTGACCTCGGCATGTATCCCGGTCTGGGCGGTGGATTCATCATCGTCGAGTTGCCGGATGGCGAGCATGTCGCACATGTCGATAGCCAGGGACCAGCGCAGATAGTTAAGGACGCTGCGTCGGTTGCTACCCTCAGTGGGAGGTGGGAACGCATCAGTAGCGAAGCCCTATCCCGTCCCCAATCACTGGACCTGATCAGGAAAGCGGCAGGATCATGGACATGACCGGCGCGCGGTGGCGCAAGAGCACGAAGAGTGGCAACAACGGCGGATCGTGCGTCGAGGTGGCCGACAACCTGCCCGGTGTCGTTCTGGTCCGCGACACCAAGGACCGCGACGGCGGCACCCTCCACTTCAGCCCGCACAACTGGCACGGGTTCGTCAACCTGGCCAAGCAGATCGGCCCCCTGGGCTGACCCGTACGCAGAAGCCCCCAGCGCGATGCTGGGGGCTTCTTCATGCGCCCCCGCCTCCCTTGGGCAACAGCGTGGCAGCGTAGCTGTTCGACACGCCGGGCCTGGAGCAGTTGCACTGCCACGATCCCGGCAGTGCCGACCACCGTCGTTAGTCGACTGGGTCGGTGCGTCAGCTCGGGCGGGAGGTGGATTCGGCCTCGCGGATGGCCTCGGCGTGGGCGAGGGTGGCGCGGCGCAGGGCGGTCTCCGGGTCCAGGCCGGCGTCGCGGGCCTCGGACACGGCGGTCAGCAGGGCGGTGCCCAGGACCGCCTCGGCGTCCGGCTGGGCCTGCGGCGACGGGAGCGGCACACCGAGCCCGGCCCGGGTGGCGCGTTCCAGGATCTTGGCGGCCAGGGCCAGCGCGGGCTGGCTCACCGCGATGCCGTCGAGCACCGAGTCCCGGGACTTCTCGGCCTGCTTGATCCGCTCCCAGCTCGCGGTGATCTCCTCCAGGCTGCCCGCCTGGGCGTCCGCGAAGACGTGCGGGTTACGCCGGACCATCTTGTCGACCAGCCCACCGGCCACGTCGTCCACGGTCCACCGCTCGCCCTCGGGCAGTTCCTCGGCCAGCCGGGCGTGCAGCACCACCTGGAGCAGAACGTCACCCAGTTCCTCGCGCAACGCGTCGGTGTCCCCTGCGGCGATCGCGTCGTACGCCTCGTAGCACTCCTCCAGCAGGAACCCGGCCAGACTCCGGTGGGTCTGCGCCCGCTTCCACGGATCGCCGCCCGGCGAGAGCAGTCGGTCCAGCACCGCCACCGCGTCGAGCAGCCGGGCCCCGGGCGGATCCCAGGAGCCGTACATCAGCTCCAGCTCCGCCTGCCCCGGTTCGCGGGCCAGCCGCAGCCCCAACTCCCGGGCCAGCGACTCGTCGCCGGCCGGGCCGGCCAACCACACCACGGTCTTGTGCGCCGCCGCCGCGTCCAGCAGCGCGGGCACCGCCGGGCCGTCGGGCACCCGCACCTCGGCGCCTGCCACACGCAGCGCCGTGACCAACTCGCTCTCCGCCCCGGCGAGCACCGGCGCGGCGCGTACGACGTCCCAGGCGGTCGCCGTCAGCAGACCGGCCGGCAACCGGGGTGAGGTCACCAGCAGGACGATCCGGGGCACGGTCAGCCGTCGGCCGGGCCGGTCTGTGCCGGCCTCGGGGTGGACACTTCGGTGACCGCGTCGGAGCCCCGCTCACCCAGCGGCACACCCACCGCGACCGCCTGACCGGCGAAGCTGAGCACCGGGAACTCCAGCGGACGGTAGCGCGGGTTGACCGTCACGTCGTACGTCTCGACCGCCTCGGCCAGGGCGTTCCGGGTGGCCAGGGCGGACCGGAGCTGTTCGCCGTCGAGCTGCGGGGCGGCCTGCTCGACGGTCACGTCGGCGGGTACGGCACCGGCCCGCTTGCCCGCCGCCACGAGATCGGCCAGCTCCTGCTCGGTCGGCACCACGGGTGAGCCGACCGGGATGCCGGACAGGCAGGTGTACATCTCGGCGACCTGGCGCGCGTACGTCGCCTCCGGGCTGATGCCGAGCTGCTGGGCCACCTGCGCCGCCTCGGCCTGCCCCTGGGGGCGGTAGCCCTCGGCGGCGGAGACCCGCTCGCAGACCTGACCGAGCACCAGGGTGCTCACCACCTCGCTGCGTCCGGGCAGTCGAACCTGCTGGCCGGGCACCGGCTCGGTCGCCTCGGTCGGCGCCGGGTTCTTGGCCCGGGCGTCGTCGATGACCTCGGTGACGGCGTCCTCGGTGATCCGGTGGTCACCGACGTACGCGGCGACACCGGGCTCGGAACGGCAACCGGAGAGGGCGACGAGGCCGACCGCCACGCTGGCGACGGCGACAAGACGGCGAGCACGCATGCCCGTCACTCTCTCATGCCCCCTACCCACCGGTGCCACCAGCACCCACGGCCACCGCAGGGGTGCCGAGGACGTCGGAGAGCAACTGCGCGCACCACTCCAGCAGCGCCTGGTCGCGCAGCGGCTCGCCACCGATCCGACGGGTCGTCGGCCGGGGCACGCTGACCTGATCGAGCGCGGCCTTGTAGACCGAGTCCGGGTGGTAGCGCTTGAGCCGCATCTGCTTCGAGTCGGGCAGCGGCAGCGGCCCGAAGCGCAGGTGCTTGCCCTGCATGCTGACGTCGGTGAGCCCGTACCGCCGGGCCAGCAGCCGGAACCGGGCCACCGCGATCAGGTTCTGCACCGGCGCGGGCGGCTCACCGTAGCGGTCGGTCATCTCGGCCGCCACCTCGCGCAACCGTTCCTCGTCGCGCGCCTCGGCGAGCTTGCGGTACATCTCCAGGCGCAGCCGCTCCACGCCGACGTAGTCGTGCGGCAGGTGCGCGTCCACCGGAAGGTCGATCTTGACGTCCGTCTCCTCCTCGGGGCGTTCGCCCTTGAACGCCTGCACCGCCTCGCCGACCATCCGGACGTAGAGGTCGAACCCGACGCCCTCGATGTGCCCGGACTGCTCGCCGCCGAGCAGGTTGCCGGCGCCCCGGATCTCCAGGTCCTTCATCGCCACGTACATGCCGGCGCCCAACTCGGTGTGCTGGGCGATGGTGGCCAGCCGCTCGTGCGCGTGCTCGGTGAGCGGCTTCTCCGGCGGATAGAGGAAGTACGCGTACGCCCGCTCCCGACCCCGGCCCACCCGGCCCCGGATCTGGTGCAACTGGGCCAGGCCGAGCAGGTCGGCCCGCTCCACGATCAGCGTGTTGGCGTTCGGGATGTCGATGCCGGACTCCACGATCGTGGTGCAGACCAGGACGTCGAACTCCTTCTCCCAGAAGCCGACCATGACCTTCTCCAGGGCGTCCTCGCCCATCTGGCCGTGCGCCACCGCGACCCGGGACTCGGGCACCAGCTCACGCAGCCGCCGGGCCGCCCGCTCGATCGACTCGACCCGGTTGTGCAGATAGAAGACCTGCCCGTCGCGCAGCAGCTCGCGATGGATGGCGGCGGCCACCTGCCGGTCGTCCTGCGCCCCGACGGCGGTGAGCACCGGGTGCCGCTCCTCCGGCGGGGTGGCGATGGTGGACATCTCCCGGATGCCGGTGATCGCCATCTCCAGGGTGCGCGGGATCGGGGTCGCCGACATGCTCAGCACGTCGACGGCGGCCCGCATCGACTTGAGGTGCTCCTTGTGCTCGACGCCGAACCGCTGCTCCTCGTCGACGATGACCAGCCCGAGGGACTTGAAGCGGGTGGCGGCCGCCAGCAGCCGGTGGGTGCCGATGACGATGTCGGCGGTGCCGTCGGCGACCATCGCCAGCGTCTGCTCGGCCTCCTTGGGCGTCTGGAAGCGGGAGAGCTGCCGGATCGTCACCGGGAACTGGCTCATCCGCTCGGCGAACGTGTTGTAGTGCTGCTGCACCAGCAGGGTGGTGGGCACCAGCACGGCCACCTGCTTGCCGTCCTGGACCGCCTTGAACGCCGCGCGTACCGCGATCTCGGTCTTGCCGTAGCCGACGTCGCCGCAGATCAGCCGATCCATCGGGACGCTCTGCTCCATGTCCCGCTTGACCTCCTCGATGGCGGCGAGCTGGTCGGGCGTCTCCTGCCAGGGGAAGGCGTCCTCCAGTTCCCGCTGCCACGGGGTGTCCGGGCCGAAGGTGTGCCCCTTGGACGCCTTCCGGGCGGCGTAGAGCTGGATCAGCTGGGCGGCGATCTCCCGGACCGCCTTGCGGGCCCGCGCCTTGGACTTCTGCCAGTCCGAGCCGCCCATCTTGTGCAGCGTCGGCTGCTCACCACCGACATACCGGCTGAGCTGGTCGAGCTGGTCGGTGGGGACGAAGAGGCGGTCGCCGGGCTGGCCGCGCTTGCTCGCGGCGTACTCGATGACCAGGTACTCCCGGGACGCGCCGTTGACCGTACGCTGCACCAGCTCCACGTACCGGCCGATGCCGTGCTGCTCGTGCACCACGTGGTCGCCGGCCCGCAGCTCCAGCGGGTCGATGGTGTTGCGCCGCCGGCTCGGCATCTTGCGCATGTCCCGGGTGGAGACGCCCCGGCCACCGGTGACGTCGCTGCCGGTGAGCAGCACGAACCGGGCCGCCTCGTCGACGAAGCCGCCGGTGAGGCTGCCGCAGGTGACCAGCACGTCGCCCGGCGCGGGCGCGTCCGGGACCCGCTCGGTCATCCGGGCCCCCAGGCCACCGTCGCGGAGCACCTCCACGGCCCGCTGGGCGGGGCCGTGCCCCTCGAAGACCAGCGCGATCGACCAGCCCTCTCCGGTCCAGCGCGTCAGGTCGGCCACCACCCGGTCGGTCTCGCCGTGATAGAGCGGCGCGGGCTGGGCGCTCAGGCTCACCCCGATGGCGTCGTCGGGGGTGACGTCGACCGCCTCCGGCGCGTCCTCCCACGGCTGCCGGTCGGGGGCAGCGTCCGGCTCGGCCAGCCCGAACGGGGACAGCGTCCACCAGGGCCGGCGCTGGGTGGCGGCGGTCGCGCGGACGTCGGCCAGGGTGCGGAAAGCGGCCGCGCCGAGGTCGATCGGGGCCTGGCCGCCGACGGCCGCGGCGGCCCAGCTCGCCTGGAGGAACTCCTCCGAGGTACGCACCAGGTCGTGCGCCCGGGTGCGGATCCGCTCCGGGTCACAGAGCAGGACGTGGGTGCCCTCGGGCATGCAGTCCAGCAGCAGTTCCATCGAGTCGTCGCCGATCAGCACCGGGGCGAGGGACTCCATGCCCTCCACCGGTACGCCGCCGGCCAGCTTGTCCAGGATCTCGGCCAGCTCCGGGTGCTGCCCGGCCAGCGCGGCGGCCCGTTCCCGCACAGCCGGGGTGAGCAGCAGTTCCCGGCAGGGCGGCGCCCAGAGTTGGGGCACCTGGTCGATGGTGCGCTGGTCGGCGACGGCGAAGGTACGGATCTCCTCCACCTCGTCGCCCCAGAACTCGACCCGGGACGGGTGCTCGTCGGTGGGCGGGAAGACGTCCAGGATGCCGCCACGTACCGCGAACTCGCCCCGTTTGGTGACCAGGTCGACCCGCGCGTACGCCATGTCGGTCAACCGGCGCGCCACCTGCTCCAGGTCGGCCTCGTCCCGGGCGGACAGCCGCACCGGCTCCAGGTCGCCGAGCCCCTTGAGCTGCGGTTGCAGCATCGATCGGACCGGTGCCACGACCACCCGCAGCGGCCCGGTGCGCCCGTGCGCGTCCGCCGAGTCCGGGTGGGCCAGCCGGCGCAGCACGGCCAGCCGCCGGCCGACGGTGTCCGAGCGCGGCGAGAGCCGCTCGTGCGGCAGCGTCTCCCAGCTCGGGAAGATCGCCACCTGCTCGGCGGGCAGCAGCCCACCCAGCGCCGCGACCAGGTCCTCCGCCTCGCGGCTGGTGGCGGTGACCGCCAGCACCGGCCGCCCGGCACCGCCGGCCGCCGTGTCCCGCCCCTGGTCGGTGGGGTCCGCGGCGACGGCGGCGACCGCGAACGGGCGCAGCGCCGGTGGCGCGGTCAGGTCGAGGCCGTCGACCTGAGCCGCACCCGAGCGCGCCAGGTCGCGCACACGGGCCAGCCCCGGGTCGGCCAGGGCGGCGGCGAACAGTCCGGTGAGCGCAGTCATGATCACTTCCGCGGGTGAGGACACGACGATCACCCCGCGTCCGTCTGGACGGGGGGTTCCACCGGTCGACACTATCTCCCCGGCCCGACGGTCCACCGCCGTCCACGGCGGTCGCGGGTCCGGCCGCCTGGTCGGGCCAGCGGAGAGATCTTGACGGCTGTCCACCGCTGTGGTCGGCTCCCCGGCATGAACGGGGAATTTCGCGCGCAGTTCGACGCGGACGTCGCCTTTGCCAACGGCGGCGGGCTGCGTGCCGAAGGGTTCCGGCTGGACATTCCGGGCCAGACCATCACCGACGAGGACCTGGCGGCGCTCTTCGTCCGGCACCTCGGGCTGCTGATGGTGGCCGAGGTACGGATCGCCAACACCGGGACGTACCTGGACACGCCCGCGCACCGGTACGCCGACGGCAGCGACCTGGCCGGCGTCGGCCTGGACCGTCTGGTCGACCTGCCCGCGCTCGTGGTGCGCCTGCCCACCGGTGCCGAGGCACTTGTCGACGCCGGTGTCGCCCTGGTCGGCATCGACTCCGTCAACATCGACGACATGAGCCCGGCGGCGGGCGGTACCCGTCCCGCCCACAGCACCCTGCTGGCCGCCGGAGTGCCGATCGTGGAGCACCTGACCGGACTCGATCAGCTCCCGCCCGACGGCTTCCGATTCACCGCCGCCCCGCCGAAGGTCGCCGGCATGGGCACCTTCCCCGTCCGCGCCTACGCCCGTATCGACTGAGACCGGAGAACCGTGACCTACCCGCCCCCCGGATACCCGCCCCAGCCGCCGTACGGCGGTCAACCGCCGCAGCCGCCCTACGGCGGTCAACCGCCGGGTCCACCCCCGACCCCCGTCGTCAAGCGCATCCCCGAGGACCAGCCCTTCGTCGTACGCCCCAACCTCGTCAAGCGTGGTCTGCTCCTCGGCGGGGTCCTCCTGGCCGCCCTCGGCCCGATCATCTGCTGCGTCGGCCTCGGCCTCCTGGGCCCGATGACCGTGGAGGTGATCTCCAGCGACTTCCTCGGCTTGGTGATCATCCTGGGTTGCCTGATCGCCCTGATCGCCCTGCCGGTCGGCCTCCAGCTCTGGCTGATCGGCTCCGGTGGACCGGTACTCGCGCTGAGCTACGAGGGGCTCTGGATCCGGAGCCGCCCCACCCGGGGTCAGGCGATCTGGCTGCCGTGGGAGGCCGTCGCGCTGATCTCCCGCCGCCGGTGGAGCCTGGAGAAGATGCTGGTGATCAAGCCGCACAGCCCGGCGACCATGCCGAACCTCGGTGGCTACACGGCGTTCGACAGCGCGCCGTTGAACCTGCTGTACGGCTCCGGACTGGTCGCCACCCTAAACTTCGCCGACAAGCCCGAGGCGGAGATCCTGGCGGCCGTCGCCCACTACAGCGCCGGCCGCTGCCACCTCACCTGAGCGTCGACGGGGTGACGGGCCGCCCGCCACCCCGCGCTCGGACCGTCAGTAGCGGACCGAGATGCGGCGGTCGACCGCGTCGGGGGCGTACTCGGCGAACGCCCGGGTCACCGCGGCCCGCTGCTCCCGGGCGTGGCTTCGGCGGGTAGCGCAACGACGACATGGGCCGACGGTACCGCCCGCCGCAGCGTGGCCTTGATCACCGCAGCTGGGCGGGCTTACCCCCGCAATCGGCGTCTGCACCCGTCGCCACCAGCGCGGACACTCCCCACCCCACCCCCGGGTGTAAGGAGGGGACCCTTCCTATACAAAAGGCGATAACAAGGGTCCCCTCCTTACACCCGGGTGCGCGCGGATACGATCGGGGGAGTCGGACAGCGCTGTCCTTCGTACTCACGTAAGGAGCGCACGGTGACCGACCAGCACGATCACGACGGCCCCGACGCCGCCCTGCGCGCCGACATCCGCCGGCTGGGCACCCTGCTCGGGCAGACCCTGGCCCGCCAGGAGGGCCGCCCCCTGCTCGACCTCGTCGAGGAGATCCGCGCCCAGGTCCGTACCGACGCCCCCGCCGCCGCCCGGCGGTTGGGCGGGCTCGACGTGACCACCGGCACGAAACTGGCGCGCGCCTTCTCCACCTATTTCCACCTGGCCAACATCACCGAGCAGGTGCATCGGGCGCGGGACCTGCGACGCCGCCGCGCGGTGCAGGGCGGCTGGCTGGACCAGGCGGCCAAAATGATCGCCGAGCGCGGCGTACCGGCCGAGGAGATCGCGTCGGTGGCCCGCCGGCTGGCGGTACGCCCCGTCTTCACCGCCCACCCGACCGAGGCGGCCCGCCGCTCGATCCTGTCCAAGCTGCGCGCCATCGCCGACGAACTGGACACCGAGACGGCCAACGCGATCCTCTACGGGGCCAGCGACGAGGGCCCGGCCAACCGTCGGCTGGCCGAGCTGCTCGACCTGATGTGGCAGACCGACGAGCTGCGGCTGGACCGGCCGGACCCGACCGACGAGGCCCGCAACGCCATCTACTACCTGCGCGACCTGTACGCCGAGGCGGCCCCGCAGGTGCTCGACGACCTCGCCGAGACGCTGCGCACCCTCGGTGTGGAGACCTCGCCGACCGCCCGGCCACTGACCTTCGGCACCTGGATCGGCGGCGACCGCGACGGCAACCCCTTCGTCACCCCGACGGTGACCCGCGAGGTGTTGGCCATCCAGCACGAGCACGGGCTGACCGCCACCGAGGCGGCGATGGAGGAGCTGATCAACGAGGTCTCCGTCTCCCGTCGGCTGCGCAACGTGTCGCTGGACCTCTCCGCCAGCCTCGCCGCCGACCTGGACGCGCTGCCCGAGGTGGCTCCCCGGTTCCGCCGGGTGAACGCCGAGGAGCCGTACCGTCTCAAGGCCCGCTGCGTCCGCGCCAAGCTGGCCAACACGCGGGCCCGGCTGCGCCAGGGCACCCCGCACGTGCCGGGCCGCGACTACCGGGGTTCCGCCGAGCTGATCGCCGACCTGGAGCTGCTGCGCGCCTCGCTGGCCCGCAACTCCGGGCAGCTCACCGCCGTCGGCCGGCTCGCCTCGACCATCCGCACGGTCTCCGCGTTCGGCCTGCACCTGGCGACCATGGACGTCCGGGAGCACGCCGAGAAGCACCACGAGGTGCTGATCCAGCTCTATCGGGCGGTCGGCGAAGTCGAGGACTACCCGGCGTTGACCCGGTTGGAGCGCACCAAGCTGCTCGCCGACGAGTTGACCGGACGCCGGCCGCTCTCCACCGCCGACACCCCGTTGACCGACTCGGCACGCAAGACGTTCGACGTGTTCGGTGCCATCCGCGAGGCGCAGGACCGGTTCGGCACCGAGGTGATCGAGTCGTACATCATCTCGATGACCCTCGGCGTGGACGACGTCCTCGCCGCCGTGGTGCTGGCCCGCGAGGCCGGTCTGGTCGACGTGCACAGCGGCCGGGCGCGGATCGGGTTCGTGCCGCTGCTGGAGACTCCGGCCGAGCTGAACTCCGGCGGCGAGTTGCTCGACGAGCTGCTGTCGCTGCCCGCGTACCGGGCGCTGGTGGCCGCCCGGGGTGACGTGCAGGAGGTGATGCTGGGCTACTCCGACTCCAACAAGGAGGCCGGCATCACCACCAGCCAGTGGTCCATCCACCGGGCGCAGCGGGCGCTGCGGGACGTGGCGGCCCGGCACGGGGTACACCTGCGGCTGTTCCACGGGCGGGGCGGCACGGTGGGGCGTGGCGGTGGGCCGACGCACGACGCCGTCCTGGCCCAGCCGTACGGCACGCTCGACGGCGCGATCAAGGTGACCGAGCAGGGTGAGGTCATCTCCGACAAGTACACGCTGCCCGCGCTGGCGCGGGAGAACCTGGAGCTGACCGTGGCCGCGGTGCTCCAGGCGACCCTGCTGCACACCGCGCCCCGGCAGCCCGCCGAGATGCTGGAGCGCTGGGACGCGGCGATGGACGTGGTCTCCGAGTCGGCGTTCCGGTCCTACCGGTCGCTGGTGGAGGACCCGGACCTGCCGGCGTACTTCTGGGCGTCCACCCCGACCGAGTTGCTCGGCGCGTTGAACATCGGTTCCCGGCCGGCGAAGCGCCCGAACACCGGCGCCGGGCTGGGCGGGCTGCGGGCCATTCCGTGGGTGTTCGGCTGGACCCAGACCCGGCAGATCGTGCCCGGCTGGTTCGGGGTGGGGTCAGGTCTGGCCGCCGCCAGGGAGGCCGGCTTGGCCGACGTGCTGTCCGAGATGCACCGCAACTGGCACTTCTTCCGCACGTTCCTGTCGAACGTCGAGATGATGCTGACCAAGACCGACCTCGGCATCGCCCGCCGGTACGTGGAGACCCTCGTGCCGAAGAAGCTGCACCCGATCTTCACCAAGATCGAGGAGGAGTACGAGTTGACCCGGCGGGAGGTGCTGGCGGTCACCGACTCGCCGGACCTGCTGGAGAACTCCCCCGTGCTGCAACGCACCCTGGCGGTCCGCGACACCTACCTGGAACCGCTGCACCACCTTCAGGTGGCGCTGTTGCAGCAGTACCGCGACTCCGGTGCCGCCATTCGGGCGGTGGCCACCGCGCCGGGCGGCCGACGGGCCCCGGGTGACGGTACGGTGCTGGAGCGCGCCCTGCTCACCACCGTCAACGGCATCGCCGCCGGGATGCGCAACACCGGCTGACCGCCGCGAGGTTTGGGAAGCGCTGAAAGGAAGGGTCCCCTCCTAACGCCTGGTGTATAGGAGGGGACCCTTCCTAACATCTGCGGGCGCTGCCACGACACATCTGCGGGCGCTGCCGCGATGTCAGAACGCGACGTCAGAAGTCGCCGCCGCCGAAATCACCACCACCGAAGTCGCCGCCGCCGAAATCACCACCACCGAAGTCGCCGCCGCCGAAATCACCACCGCCGTAGTCACCACCACCGAAGTCGCCACCGTCGCTGCCGTCGCCGCCGTCGCCACCGAAGTCGCCGCCCTGGTCGTCCAGGCCCGCCGCCGCACCGGCGTCGTAGCCGGGGTCGCCGAACGAGGGCGAGAAGAGGGCGTCGGCGATCAGCATGCCGCCGAGCACGCCGACCCCGGCTCCCAGCGCCGTCTTCCACCAGGGGGTGGAGTACCAGCCGGCCGGTACCGGCCGGCCCTGCATCCGCCCGCCCGGGTAGTAGTACGGCGTGTCGCCGCCCGGCTGCGGGCCGGCCTTGAACGTCTGGCCCTGCACCTGGACCTGGCGCGGCACCGTCAGCTCGCCGGCACCGCTCGCGGCTGCCAGCGGCGGCAGCGGTGGCCCGGGGTCGATGCCGAGCGCCGTCCGGGCCGCCCGGACGTAGGTCAGTCCCTCCACCGCGGTCTCCCGGGCCAGCCGGTACTGCGTGATGCTCCGGGCCTGCTCCAACTGCGAGCCGGCCGCGTGATAGCGCTCGGCCGCGTCGGCCAGCGACTGGCGGACCGCCGGATCGTCGCCACTGAGCGTCATCACCTGCCCACCGAGGCGTTCGTACCAGCGTCGGGCGTCGGCTTGGACATCGGCGAGGTTCCGGGCGTCCCGCGCGGCGCGCTCCCGCTGCCACCAGACGAACGCGCCGACGAGACCTGCGACAAGGAGTACGACCAGCAGAAATTCCACCACTCCAACGTACCCGCCAGCTGCCAGCGACCCACCTCGTGACGAGGTCGAACGCGGCACGCGGTACCGGTCGAGGCGCGAAGCGCTCATCTTTGGCAAGCTCGTCAGGATGGAGCTTTCGACCCTGGCCGTTGTCGTCGTCTGTCTCGGTGCCGGCGGTGCGGTGGGCTGGTTCGCCGCGCGGGCCCGTTCGGCGACCGAGATCGCCCGGCTGGACGCCACCCTGCGCGCCACCCGTGAGGGCGAGGGGCGGCTGGAGCAGTCGATGCGGGCGTTGAGCTACGAGGCGACGGCCCAGTCCCAGGAGGCGGTGGCCCGGGCGGTGGCACCGCTGCACGACACGTTGCGCCGCTACGAGCAGCGGGTGGCCGAGTTGGAGCGGGACCGCGTCGACGCGTACGCGGAGCTGCGCGAACAGGTGCGGTCGATGAGCACGGTCTCCGGTGAGCTGCGTACCGAGACCAAGCAGTTGGTGGCGGCGCTGCGCGCTCCGCAGGTACGCGGCCGGTGGGGCGAGCACCAGTTGCGGCGGATCGTGGAGGCTGCCGGGATGCTGGAGCACTGCGACTTCTCCGAGCAGGTCACCGCCGCCACCGACCACCAGACGGTCCGTCCCGACATGGTGGTCCGGCTGCACGGTGGCCGGAGTGTGGTGGTGGACGCGAAGGTGCCGTTCGACGCGTACCTGACCGCGATGGAGGCGCGCGACGAGCGGGGGCGGGACACCCATCTCGACCTGCACGCCAAGCACCTGCGGGCACATGTGGACGCGCTGGCGGCCAAGTCGTACTGGGCGGCCTTCGAGTCCACCCCGGAATTCGTGGTCCTCTTCGTACCTGCCGACCCGTTCCTGGACATGGCGTTGCAGCGCGATCCCACGCTGCTGGAGCACGCGTTCACCCGCAACGTCGTGCTGGCCACGCCGGCCACCCTGGTCGCGCTGCTGCGTACGGTGGCCTGGTCGTGGCGGCAGGAGCAGCTCGCCCGCAACGCCCTGGCGGTCCACACGCTGGCCCGGGAGCTGTACGGTCGGCTGTCCACACTCGGCGACCACGTCGGCAAGCTCGGCGCGTCGCTGGGCGGCGCGGTGACCGCGTACAACCGGGCGGTGGGTTCGCTGGAGGCGCGGGTGCTGGTCAGCGCGCGCAAGCTGGCCGAACTGGGCGTTTCCGACCAGGAGCTGGCAGTGCCGCATCAGGTGGAACTGGCGCCCCGGCAACCGCAGGCGCCGGAACTGATCGGCGATGGTCCCACAACAGACGGTCGATCTCGACCGGACTAATCAGACTCTTACCACCTTCGATGTGACATTGCGCGTCTCGCGTATCACGAGATGGTCACAACGTACCTGCCGGTAGTGACATCGATGGTCGGCACCACGAAGGATTCGCCTCACGCGTGCCCTGCATCTGAGGGCGCCTGAGTTCTCTGGAGGAAAGAGAACGTGAGTAAACCCCGAATCCTGAGCCGGCGTACCTCCGCCGCGCTCTTCGCCTCGGTCATGGCGGCCGGCGCCGTGACCGTGGTGGGCGGTACCGCCACCGCGAGCGCCGCCCCTGCCGGATCCGACACCGCGCAGGCCACCCCCGCCGAGGTGCTCGGCGACCACGACGCCAAGCTGCTCTCCGAGGCGGAGGCGAAGAAGGCCCCCACCGTCACGATGATCGTCGCCACCGACAAGGGCAAGGCGAAGGACGTCGCGGACGACCTCAAGGACCTCGGTGCTGCGGTCACCGAGCGCTACGACACCATCGGCTACGTGCTGGCGAAGGTGCCGACCGGCAAGGCGGTCAAGGCCGCCATGCTGCCCGGCGTCGCCGAGGTCGACCTGGACGAGACGATCCAGTTGCCCGACCCGAAGCCGGAGGTCGTCCAGGGCGCCAAGAAGGCCGCCAGACAGGGCGCGACGCTCAGCGGCCCCGGCGCTGGGACGCCCGCCGACAACCCCTACATGCCGTCCGGCGAGATCGGTGCGGTCAAGTTCGTCAAGCAGAACCCCACGTGGGACGGGCGCGGCGTCACCATCGGCATCATGGACACCGGTGTGGACCTGGAGCACCCGGCGCTACAGGTGACCACCACCGGCGAACGCAAGATCGTCGACTCGGTGACCGCCACCGACCCGTTCGAGGACCCCACCTGGCGGCCGATGATCACCCAGGTCACCGGGCCGACGTTCACCGTCGCCGGTCGCACCTGGACCGCACCGGCCGGCACGTACCGGTTCAACCTGTTCAGCGAGAGCATCACCGCCAACAGCGAGCCGGCCGGTGACGTCAACCGCGACGGCGACACCACCGACCAGTTCGGCATCCTCTTCGACCCGGCGACCAACAACGTCTGGGTGGACACCGACCAGGACGGCGACTTCACCGACGAGGCCCTGATGCGGCCGTACAAGGAGAAGTTCGACGTCGGGTACTTCGGCACCGACGATCCGGCGACTCCGGTCACCGAGCGGATGTCGTTCGTGGTCGAGTACCGCAAGAACGTCGACACCACCCCGCTCGGCGGCCCCGGCCTGGTCGACTACGTCAACATCGGCATCATCGAGGGCGCGCACGGCACGCACGTCGCCGGCATCACCGCCGCGAACAGCATGCTGGGCAACAGCGCCTTCAACGGCGCCGCCCCCGGCGCCAAGATCGTTTCCTCGCGCGCCTGCTCCTGGGGCGGCGGCTGCACGTACGCCGCGCTCACCACCGGCATGGCCGACCTGGTGATCAACCGCGGCGTCGACGTGATCAACATGTCGATCGGTGGCCTGCCGGCGCTCAACGACGGCAACAACGCCCGCGCCACCCTCTACAACAACCTGATCACCACCTACGGTGTCCAGATGTTCATCTCGGCCGGCAACTCCGGCCCGGGTGTGAACACCATCGGCGACCCGTCGGCGTCGAGCAACGTGGTCAGCGTGGCGGCCAGCATCAGCAAGGACACCTGGCTGGCCAACTACGGCTCGGTGGTGAAGAAGAAGAACGCGTTGTTCAACTTCTCCTCGCGCGGCCCGCGTGAGGACGGCGGCGCCAAGCCGAACATCGCCGCGCCGGGTTCGGCCATCTCCGCCACCCCGGTCTGGCAGGCCGGCAGCCCGGTGCCCGAGGCCGGCTACACCCTCCCGCCGGGCTACGGCATGTTCAACGGTACGTCGATGGCCTCCCCGCAGGCCGCCGGTGGTGCCGCGCTGCTGCTCTCGGCCGCCAAGGCCACCGACAAGGGCGTGACGCCCGCCGCGCTGCGTCGGGCGATCTACAGCTCGGCCAAGCCGATCGCGGACACCCCGACCTTCGGGCAGGGCTACGGCATGTTCAATGTGCCGGGTGCCTGGAAGCTGCTGCGCAAGAGCAGCGAGCCGAACGACTACACCTCCGAGGCCCCGGTCTGCACGGTGCTTTCCAACCAGCTCGCCACGCCCAACCGCGGCACCGGTGTCTACAACCGGTGTGCCGCAGCCGACGGCGGTCACAGGATCAACCAGTCGAAGTCGTACCAGGTCAAGCTGACCCGGACCAGCGGCCCGACCGGCAACGTGCGGCACAACATCGGCCTGCACGGCAACAACGGCACGTTCAAGGCGCCGAAGAACGTCACGCTGCCGCTGAACAAGACCGTCACCATCACGGTGACCGCCAAGCCGAAGACCGCCGGGGCGCACGGCACGATCGTCACGGTCGACGACCCGAGCACCAACACGATCGACTTCGAGTTCTCCGCAGTCGTGGTGGCCTCGAACGACGTGAGCAAGCCCGCCTTCGCCTACTCGGCACGGGGCACGGTGGATCGCAACAACACCACCTCGTACTTCGTGACGGTGCCGCCGGGTGCCGGTGCGCTGCAGGTGAACCTCTCCGGCATCGCCACCGGGTCACAGACCCGCTTCATCGCCATCAACCCGTACGGCGTCCCGGTGGAGAGCACCTCCAGCCTGGCCTGCTACACCAACTTCGCCAGCACGGTCGTCTGCAACGCGTTCGAGCGTGACTACCAGAACCCGCTGCCGGGTGTCTGGGAGATCGAGGTGGAGTCGCGGCGGACCTCGCCAGCGCTGAACAACCCGTACCAGCTCCAGGCACGGGTGCAGGGCATCACGGTCGAGCCGGCCGTGGTCGAGCTGCCGGCGGTCACCGCCGGTGTCCCGACCCCGGTGACCTGGTCGCTGAAGAACGCCTTCGGCCCGGTCTCGGTGACCGGCCAGGGTGGCCCGCTGTCCAGCGTGCACACGGAGCGGCCGACCATCGTCGAGCTGGCCCAGCAGGAGTTCACCGTCGAGGTGCCGGCGGGCGCCACCAGCTTCACCGCCCGCATCGGCAACCCGTCGAACGCCAGTGCCGACCTGGACCTGTTCATCTACCGGGGCACCACCCTGGTCGGGCAGCAGGCCGACGGTGACTCGGAGGAGGCGGTGACCCTGACCAACCCGGTCGCGGGCACCTACCGGGTCGTCGTGGACGCGTACGCGGTGGACGGCGCCGGTGGCAGCACCGCGTACGACTACCGGGACTCGTTCTCGTCCCCGTCGCTCGGCACCCTCTCCGCGTCGGGCGGCACGCTCACCCTGAACAACGGCGCCACCGGCAGCCTCTCGGGCTCGGTGACCGCCCAGTCCGCCCCGCCCGCGGGCCGGGCGCTCTACGGTGAGCTGGCCGTGGTGACCACGGAAGGCGCGGTCGTCGGCCGCGGCGCGGTCTCCGTCGGCGCAGTGAACTGACACCACCACCGCACCACCAGGAAGCCCGTCTCCGGTCCACCCGGAGGCGGGCTTCCGCCTTCCTAGCCGGAGGACGGCACGCGGTTACTGGTCAGACCGGCGACGAGCAGGAGGTATGCGGCCAGCTCCACGGCGGCCGGCAGCGCCGGCACCGGCGCCGGCAGGGACGTGGTGGCGCCGATCGCGGTGAAGATGCTCCCGCGATCCGCCGAATAGGGCAACGGCACCATGCCGAGGGCCGCGTCCAGGTGCAGCAGGGCGGCCGGTGCCAGCAGGGCGACACCGACGGCGGCGAGCCGGTACCCGCGCCCGAACAGCAACGCGGCCAACACGATCGCACCCAGCGCGAGCACGAGCGGAGGCAACGCGACGACGAGCAGTTCCGTGACGGCTTACCGGTCGTCCCGGGGCCGGAGCGACTCGGAGTCCCGCACGGCGAGATGAACCTGCACCACCGAGGTTGACATCCGATGGGCCCGGCCGGAACACCTGCCACAACCTGCCGGTGGGCTCGGCGGGCATCGTGCGGTACGCGTCGACGACCGGCGCGACGAGGGCCAGCGGTACGGCCCAGCGAGCCACCCGCGCACCTGCCAGCAGCGCGTACGCCACCAGGAGCGCCAGCGCAGTCAGTTCGGCGTGCCGGAGGATCGGCACGCCGGTGAGCACACCGAGGACGTGGAGTACGGCGAGAACAGCCGTGGCGGCGAGGAGTATCGGCCGGAAACGCACCCGGCGCATCCTGCCAGCAATCGATCTTCGCCGTGGTCCCCTCGGTCGCTCACCACCGCGCCGATGATGGAGTTCTGGCGAGCGTTCAGGCGCGCTTGGCGGTGGCCACCTCGAAGGGGATGCCCTGCTGGCACGTCGTCATCAGGGTCGCGTTGGGGC